>QHUQ01000023.1 GCA_003221985.1 Gemmatimonadota bacterium
AAGTCGGCCTCGGTCAGTGACGTCAGCTCGACGCGAATCGGGAAGCGGCCCTGCAGCTCCGGAATCAAATCGCTCGGCTTGGTGATATGGAATGCACCGGCCGCGATGAAGAGGATGTGGTCGGTGCGCACGTAGCCGTAGCGCGTCTGCACCGTCGAGCCCTCGACGATGGGCAGCAGGTCGCGCTGGACGCCCTCACGGGAGACGTCGGGCCCGGTGCTCTGGCCGCGCTGGCCGGTGATCTTGTCGATCTCGTCGATGAAGATGACGCCGTGGTTCTCGACGCGGTCGAGCGCCTCGTTCACCACGTCGTCCATGTCCACCAGCTTCTTCAGCTCTTCGTCGATCAGGATGCGGCGCGCCTCGTGCAGATGCACGGTGCGACGCTTCTTCTTCTTGGGGATCAGCTCCTGAATCATTTCGCCGAAATTGATGTCCGGCCCTTCCATCCCCTGGGGCGGCTGCATCATCTCGAGCATCGGGAAGCTCTGCTGCTGCACCTCGATCTCGACGTCGCGCTCTTCGAGCTGGCCGTCCTTCAACTGTTGGCGCAGCTTCTCGCGCGTGCGCCGGCGCCGCTCCTGCGCCTCCGTCTCGACCTCCGTCACCTTGGGCTGGACGTCGCCCTTGGAGGAGACGACGAATAACGGGCGAGCGGTGACTCCCTGGTCGGCTGGAGCGCCGGAGGACGCCGGAGAACCGCCGGAGGGCGGCGAAGGCAAAGGTGGCAGGAGCAGATCCAGGAGGCGCTCCTCAGCCCGCTGCTCGGCGGTCGGGTAGACGTCATCCTCGCGTTCGGAGCGCACCATGTTGATCGACACATCCACCAGCTCGCGCACCATCGATTCGACGTCGCGGCCGACGTAGCCGACCTCGGTGAACTTCGAGGCTTCCACCTTCAGGAACGGCGCGCCAGCGAGCCGCGCGAGCCGGCGTGCGATCTCGGTTTTGCCCACGCCCGTCGGGCCGATCATGATGATGTTGTTCGGCATGATCTCGTCCCGGATCTCTTCGGGCGCCTGGGCGCGGCGCCAGCGGTTCCGGACCGCGATGGCGACCGACTTTTTTGCCGCTTCCTGCCCGACGATGTAGCGATCCAGCTCGGCGACGATCTTCTTGGGCGGCAGCTCCTCCAACCAGGGGAGCGTTTCCTCAGCCTCCGGAGGGTTTGGAGGTGTGGTGGAGGATGGAGGAGGTTCTGGAGGTGACGCCGGGAGTTTGGGCATGGCTATAACTCAAGTACCGTGATGTTCATGTTGGTATAGACGCAGATCTCGGCGGCAATCTCGAGCGAGCGTTTCACGATTTCCGCGGGCGACAGTTTGGTGGTGCCCAGCAGCGCGCGGGACGCGGCAAGCGCATACGAGCCGCCCGAGCCGATCGCCAGCACGCCATCATCAGGCTCGATCAGCTCGCCCGAGCCGCTGATGACGTAGCCGTGCTCCTGGTCGGCGACGACGAGCAGCGCCTCGAGACGGCGCAGCACGCGATCGGAGCGCCAGTCTTTCGCCAGCTCGACGGCGGCGCGCGGCAGGTTCGTTGGATACCGCTCGAGCTTCTCCTCGAACTTCTCGAACAGCGTGAAGGCGTCGGCCGCGGCGCCAGCGAATCCCGCGAGAATCTTTCCGCCTTTGAGCGTCCGCACCTTGTTGGCGTTGGCTTTCATCACGGTGTCGCCGACCGTGACCTGGCCGTCGCCGCCAATGGCGACCTTCCCGTCGCGGCGGACGCAGAGAATCGTGGTGCTATGTATGACTGGCAGCATGCGTTGCTATGCCCTTGGATGCGCCTGGTGATAGACCTTCTTCAACCGTTCCACTGACGTATGAGTATACACCTGCGTGGTCCCCAGCGAGGCATGTCCCAATAGTTCCTGCACGGCCCTGAGATCAGCGCCAGCGTCCAGGAGATGCGTGGCGAACGAATGCCGCAACGCATGCACGTGCAGGTTGGTTCCCCGCGACAGGGTCTCGAACAACCGCTTCATGGCGCGCTGGATTCCGCGCGGGCTGAGCCGCCAGCCTCGGCCGTTCACGAACAGCGCACGCCCCCCCCGCCCCCCTCCTTCACCGCGCAGGCGCAGGTAGCGCCGCAGGGCGGTCGTGGCGCGCGAGCCGACGGGCACGATCCGCTCCTTCTTGCCTTTCCCGCGCAGTTTGACCTGATCGGTCACGAGGTCGACGTCTGCGTCATTCAGGCCTGCGAGCTCGGACAGCCGCATGCCCGTCGAATAAAACAGCTCGAGCATCGCCAGGTCGCGCGTCTCCGCCAACCCGCCCGCGGCTGCACGCTGCTCGGCGTTCTTGAACAGCTCGTCGGTTTCCTGGCGATCGAGGTAGGTCGGCAGCGTGCGGTCGATCTTGGGCGTCCGCGCTGCCCGAGCCGGATTCACCTCGATGCCGCGGGTGGCGTTCAGGAAACGATAGAACGTGCGCAGTGCGGACAGTGCGCGCGCCACGGACCGCTTGGCGACGCCGCGCTGCTGCTCCGCCGCGAGAAAGCCGCGCACCGCCAGCCGGTCCACGCCCGCCCACGTCCAGGGGCCGCCGTAATAATCCTGACAGAAGGCGGCGAAGGCACTCACGTCGCGCTCGTACGCTTTCACCGTGTGCGGTGAGTCGTTGCGCTCCTTGGAGAGGAAGGTGACGAATTCGGGAATCTCGTTCATTTGTTCACACCCTGAAGGGTGTGCTCGGCCGACACGGTCCTAAAGGACAACGCGAATTTCTCAATTTCTTTTAGGGCTCTCTCCGCCAGCGCTTCCTTCTTCTTGAACTTGTCCCTCGGCGCGTTCTCGAGCGGCTCCAGCAATCCGAAGTTTGCGTTCATCGGCTGGAAGCGCGCCGGATCGGTCTCCCGCAGGTAGCGATACAGCGCGCCCAGCATCGTCGTGGGGGGCGGCACAAGCGGCGCTTCGCCGGCAAGTATCCGAGCGAGATTGATGCCGGCGAGCATGCCCGTGGCGGCGGACTCGGTGTAGCCCTCGACACCCGTGAGCTGTCCCGCAAAGAGCAGCTGCGGGTCGTCTTTCGCCGAGAGATGCGCGGTCAGGGCGGCGGGTGCGTTCAGGTAGCTGTTGCGGTGAATGCTCCCAAACCTTAGGAACTCCGCTGCCCCGAGTCCCGGAATCGTGCGAAAGATCTTCTGCTGGGCGCCAGTCTTCAGGCGGGTCTGGAAGCCCACGAGATTCCACATCTGCGCCGCGCGATCCTCCTGACGCAGCTGCACTACCGCATACGGTTCGCGTCCCGTCTTCGGATCCACAAGGCCGATCGGCTTCATCGGGCCAAACCGCAGCGTCTCGGGTCCTCGCTGCGCCATCTCCTCGACCGGCAGGCAGCCCTCGAAGTAGGAGACTTTGTCGAACTCATGTCCCCCCCCCGGCAAGTACTGCTCGCCCGCGATGAGCGCCGCCACGAACGCTTCGTACTCAGCTTGCGTAAACGGCGCGTTCCAGTAGTCGTCGCCGCCTCCTTTGCCGTAGCGCGACGCCTTGAACAGCCGGCTGCAATCGAGCGAGTCTCGAGAGACGATGGGCGCGATCGCGTCGTAGAACGCCAGCGACGGGGCGCCGAGACGACGCGCGATCGCATCGGCGAGCGCGTCGGAGGTCAGCGGTCCTGTCGCGACGATACCGGGTGACGGCAGCGCGGTGACCTCTCCCCGCACCAGCGTGATGTTTGGATGGCCGAGGACTCGGCTCTGCACGCGCGCCGAAAACACCACACGATCGACGGCGAGCGCGCTGCCACCGGGAATGCGCGCCTCGTCCGCCGCCTGCAGCACGATGCTGCCCCCCCCGCCCCCCCCCACCCCCCCCAGCAGCCGCATCTCGGCCTTGAGCAGGCCGTGCGCGTGCGTCGGTTCGACCGATTTGAAGGTGTTGCTGCAGACCAGCTCGGCGAGGCCGTCGGTCTGATGCGCCGGCGTCATTCGCACCGGGCGCATCTCATGCAAGGTTACACGGACGCCGCGCTCGGCCAGTGCCCAGGCGGCTTCGCAGCCGGCGAGGCCGCCGCCGATTACCTCTACGACGCCACCTCTTCGGCCTCGGGGGCTGACTCCTCCAGCCGAATCTCGTGCCCGCACTTGAGACACTTGCGTGTCGTCTCTCCCGTCGTCTTGGACTTGATCTCCTCCATCCCCACGAAGCCACAGCTGGGACAGGGGACCGCCACCGGCTTGTTCCAGGTGGAATAATCGCAATCCGGGTAGCGCAAGCAACCGTAGAACGTGCGGCCGCGCTTGGTGCGGCGCTCCGCGAGGTCACCCACGCCGCACTGGGGGCACTTGATGCCGAGCGGGACGGGCTGGGTGTACTTGCACTTGGGATAGCGGGTGCATGCCAGGAACTCGCCGAAGCGGCCCGTTTTGATGACCATCGGCGCACCGCACTCCTTGCAGATCTCGTCCGACGGTCGATCCGGCACCTTGTCCTTCTTGATGGACCGCGAGTAGTCGCACTCCTTCGAGGCGTAGCGCGAGCAGGCGATGTAGGGACCGAAGCGCCCGCTCTTCACCTCGAGCGGGGCGCCGCACTTGGGGCACTTCTCGGCTGCCACGCCCGACAGATCGTGCACTTCGTGGATGATCTTGTTGATGTCCACGGCTTCCAGCGCGCGATTGAAGGGACCCCAGAAGTCGCCCAGGACGGCTTTCCAGTCGAGGTCACCCTCTTCGACCTTGTCCAGCTCAGTCTCCATCTGCGCGGTGAACCCGACCTCGAACACCTCCGGGAACGACCGCTTCAGCACTTTCCAGACGGTCTCGCCTTGCGGCGTGGGCTGGAAGCGGCGGTCCTTGGCGGTCGCATACCACCGCATGCGCAGCGTGGAAATGATCGCGGCGTACGTGGATGGCCGGCCTATGCCCAGCCGCTCCAATTCTTTGACGAGACTCGCCTCGCTGTAGCGCGGCGGCGGCTCCGTAAAGTGCTGGCTCGGCACGACTTGCTTGAGCGTCACCCGGTCGCCTTCCTTGAGCGCCGGAATCGGCTCCAGGCTGTCGAGCGTCTTGGCGTCCTCAGCCTCGTGCGCCTCGCTGTAGAGCGCGTGGTAACCGTTGAACAACACGCGGGAGCCGGTGGCGCGGAACAGGAACTTCCCGCCCGCCAGGTCGAAGTCGACCTTCGTCGCCTCGTAGACCGCCGGCGTCATCTGGGACGCGAGGAACCGCCGCCAGATCAGCTGATAGAGCTTGAAGAGATCGCGTTCGAGGTACTTCTTCACGGCGTCTGGTGTGAGACCGACTTCGGTGGGCCGGATCGCCTCGTGCGCATCCTGGACCTTCGAGCCACGGCCGCCCTTGTGGACGTTGGGCTCGTCGGGAAGATAGCGCTTGTCGAATTGGGCGTTGATGTATTCGCGGGCCTGCTTGATCGCCGCATCCGAGACGCGCACGGAGTCGGTGCGCATGTAGGTGATCAAGCCGACCGATCCCTGCTCACCCAGCTCCACGCCTTCGTAGAGCTTCTGCGCCGCCCGCATCGTGCGGCCCGCCGAGAAGCCCAGCTGTTTCGCGGCTTCCTGCTGCATCGTGCTCGTCGTGAACGGCGCCGGCGCCTTGCGGCGGCGCTCGCCGGTCGACACCGACGTCACGATGAACGGCAGCTTCTCGACTTCGGCGACGATGTCACGCGCCGCCTTCTCAGTCTTGATCTCCGGCTTGTGGCCGTTGAGCTTCTGCAGCCGCGCCTGGAACGGTTGCCCGTCTTTCTCGAGATCGGCCGCGATCGTCCAGTATTCCTGCGGCACGAACTTCCGGATCTCCTCCTCGCGCTCGATGATCAGGCGCAGGGCAACCGTCTGCACGCGACCGGCCGAGAGGCCGGTCTTGATGCTCTTCCAGAGTACTGGCGACGCTTTGTAGCCGACCAGGCGATCCAGCACACGCCGGGCCTGCTGGGCGTCCACCTTGCGCTGGTCGATATCGAGGGGGTTGGCGAGGGCCTCACGGATGGCGTCCTTCGTGATTTCATGGAACAGGACGCGGCGGATCTTGCCGTTGCCGTCGCCGTTCAGCTGCGACGCGACGTGCCAGGCGATCGCCTCCCCTTCGCGATCCGGGTCGGTGGCGAGCAGGACCCGGTCCGCCGCCTTGGCCGCCTTCTTGATCTCGGCGAGGGTTTTCGCCTTTTCCTTTATGGTGACGTATTTCGGCGTGAAGCCGTTCTCGACGTCGACGCCCAGCTCGCGCTTGGGCAGATCGCGGAGATGGCCGACGGTCGCCTTGACCGTGTAGCCGCGGCCCAGGTACTTGCCGATCGTCTTGGCCTTCGTCGGGGACTCGACAATGACGAGTGCGCCGCCCTTTGCAGGAGCGGCGTCGGTCGTCTCGGTCTCCGCCGGCGGATTCTCCGCGGCCTTTCGGCGCGGAGCCCGTTTCTTTTTTGGTATCACTTCGTCTTCTTTATCAGTCACCTATCAACCTCGGTTCAACCGTTCGGGCTTGCATCTTTACCAACCAGCGCTCGTTTGCGCAAGCTTGACGACCTCGGCAGCTACAATTTCCGCACTCTTTGCTTCAGTCAGCACCGTCGCATTCGCTTTGGCGTAGAATGGATCGCGCTGCGTGAAGAGCTCCTTCATCCGTGCCAGCGGATCATCACCCATTAAAACGGGCCGGGTTCCCGACGGCTCGGCACGGCCCGCCGCCACTTCGGCGCGCGCCTTCAGATAAATGAGGTATCCGCGAGATTTTGCGGCGTCGAGCGCGCCGGGCTGCGCCGCCCAGCCGCCGCCCGGCGCGATCACCGCCGGCTCATGCGAGAGCGCCGCTTCCACTTCTTTGCGCTCCATCTCGCGAAACGCCGGCTCGCCCTTCTCGGCGAAGATCATCGCGATCGGTTTGCCTTCCTTGCGAATCAAGATGGTGTCGATGTCCACGAATCCTGCATGCAACCGGTCGGCGACCATGCGGCCGATGGTGGTCTTCCCCGCGCCCGGCAGTCCGATCAGGACGATGTGCCGCTTCACCCCTCACCCCCTGACCCCCTCTCCGCAATGCGGAGAGGGGGAATCGACGCGGTTGGCTCGGTCCGCGCGCGCACCTGCGCGAGATAGCCGTCCACGTTGCGCTTCAGCTCGCTCAAGGCATCGCCGCCGAATTTCTCCAGCAGCGCCTCGGTCAGGACGATCGCCAGCATCGCTTCCGCGATGACCCCCATCGCCGGCACCGCGGTCACGTCCGAGCGCTCCGATTGCGCCTGCGCGGGACCGCCCGTCTTGAGATCGACCGTCTTGAGCGGCGACATCAGCGTGGAGATCGGCTTCATCGCGACGCGGACGACGACTGGCTCACCCGTCGTCATGCCGCCTTCCGTGCCCCCGGCGCGATTCGTCGCGCGTGTGAGGCCGGGCAGGATCTCGTCATGCACCTCCGAGCCCTTGCGCCGCGCCGCCTCGAACCCGAGGCCCAGCTCGACGCCCTTTACGGCGGGAATCGACATCAGCGCTTGCGCCAGCCGGCCGTCGAGCTTGCTGTCCCAGGAGACGTGCGAGCCGAGCCCCACAGGGACGCCCAGGGCAACGACTTCGACGATGCCGCCGAGGGTGTCGCCGGCGGCCTTCGCCGCATCGATCCGGCGGATGATCTCGGCTTCCGCTTCCTTATCGAGGCAACGGACAGGGCTTTGGTCCGCCGCCTCATTTATGGGAGTGGGGAGTGGGGAGTGGTACTTGGCGATGACTCCCCCCAGCTCCGCTACGTACGATCCGATTTCGATGCTGAACTCCCGCAAGAGCTTCTTACACACTGCGCCGCACGCCACACGCGCCACGGTTTCTCGCGCACTCGCCCGCTCCAGGATGTCCCGCGCGTCCATCCGGTCGTACTTGAGCGATCCAGCCAGATCGGCGTGGCCGGGACGTGGCCGGGTCACCTGGCGGCGACGGCCCTGCGGATCGGGGGTGGCGTCCGCCTCGGGCGCCATGACGTCCTGCCAGTGCTCCCAGTCGCGGTTCCAGATGAGCATGGCGATCGGGGAGCCGAGCGTCTCGCCGGCACGCACGCCGGCGAGCCATTCGATGCGATCCGATTCGATCTTCATGCGTGCGCCGCGGCCGTAGCCGCCCTGGCGGCGCTTCAGCTCCAGATCCACGTCGGCGGCGGAGACGGGCAGGCCGGCGGGAATGCCCTCGAGAATCCCCACCAGGCCGCGGCCGTGCGACTCGCCCGCCGTCGTGAACCGAAAAGTCATCCTCGTCTCCTCTGCTCCCCTCACGTTCCCCCTCTCGCAGGGAGAGGGGGTCAGGGGGTGAGGCCGATAACACACGAGCCCGACCGGGGTCGGGCTCGCATGCGACGCACCCGGGCCCGGAGCGCCCGGAGCGCCCGGCTCAGTGCTGCACCGGCGGCGCCGGCAGCGGATTGACGAACGCCGGGAGCTGCAGGACCAGCAGCCCGGTCGGCGTCACGCCGAACAGTAACTGATTCCCGCCCGCATCGCGCGCCACGCGCAGGGGGCCGATGATCGGATCCCGCACCGGGATGGACGCGAGGAAGAATCCGAAAAACGTGTCGAACACGTCGATATTGCCGTTCGGGTTCGCCGAGAAGATCAGCCGCTGATTCACGTCGGTGCCGTTCCCGCAATACGTGCTGAGCGGCGGGCATGTCCCGTTGGGCGCGAAGTCGTGGAAATAGTTCATGTCCATGCCCGGCGTCAGCGGCGACGGTCCCGGCGGTGCCGCCGAGGTCACCATGCGCCGCAGGTCCTGATTGAGATAGTAGATCGAGTCGGCGCGAACGGCATTGGTGAGTCCATTGAAGTTCGTGGCGACCGAAACAACCTTCACGCCCGTGTTGGCGATGAAGTCGCTGACATCCCGCCCCGGCGACATCCCGAAGTCAATGTCGACTTGTCCCCCGTCGTTCGTGCCGTTGCCGGTACTGCAGGTCGCGAAGCCGCCCTCGATCAATTGGTCGCGCGCGTCGTACGACATCACACGCGCGAACGACGCCGAGATGTTGCCGCCCTCGCCGAAGAATGCGTGCGTGAAGTTTCCGGAGTTGCGGGCAAACGTGCGGTCACCCAGCCCCATTCTGGCGAGCTCGACCGTCACCCCTCCACACGCCGAAAGGATGACCTTGGAAAAATTGCGGCCGCGCGTCAATACAATCCGGAGCGTGTCACTGACGGTGGTGAACGACTGGGTAGCGATTTCCCAAAACAGGTGCCCAAACTTCAACGTCGGGACCGTGGTGTTGATGAGCTTCTCCATCCGCAGCGTCGCCCGTCCGCTGAAGGGTGGCGTTTCAGCACCGGTCGGAGCGGTCGAATAGAGCGCATACACCGAGTCCGCATGGCACGTGGAGCTGCCCGAGACCGGACGGCACACCGTCGCCACGTACTGCGGCAGATCGGAGGTGTGATAGTCGGTGATGTGGACGAGCGGCCCACCAGCCACCACGGTCACCTTGTAGGTCTGGATGATGAAATCCGGCAGATCCTGGCGCCACAGAATCTGGCGCGGCCCGCCGGTACCGACATTGATGATGCCGAGGTACGAACCGCCCGCGTCGGCGACGATGATCGTGTCCTTGTATCCCCCGAGCGTATCGCGCGGCCACAGCGCGATCCCCCACGGCTGCCCACCCGCGGTCGGGATCCCTCCGGCGACGAACGACGTGTTGGCGACCTGGAACACATCCACGCGATTGAGCCCAGGATTGGTCAGGTAGAGCTCACGCAGGTTCGCGTTGTAGATCGCGTCGGCGATAGTTCCCGTACCGGCCAGCGGAACCGTGACGCCGTTCACCACGATGACCGTATCGATCAGCGCGTTCGGTGACCGCGGCGGTCCCGCCAGCTTGACCGCGGGTATCAGCGCGGGCGTGCTGGGCGCGCTCGGCAAAAGGGTCGTCGTATTCGTGTAGGAGCAGTTGCGCGCCACGGCGGCGTCGCACGCATAGCCGCGCACGACGATCGAATGCGGCAGCACGCCCGGCGGCAGGACGGAGCCGAGGTTGAGGCTCGCGCGCCGCGTGACGTCGGTGAGATTCCCGGCCGCGACATTGATCGTATCGAACTTGAGCAGCACGCCGCCCGTGTCGACCCGGAAGCCGATCCACGCGATCGCGCTCGCGTCGGTGGCGCGCACGATCACCGTATCGTCCACCTCGACGCGCGGCGGAACCGAATGGGACACCAGCGGCGGCGTGACGTCATTGGCCGCCGACTGAATGGTCACCGTGACGATGTTCGTGTAGCCGCGCCGGCCGGCCGAGTCCTCGGCGAAGCCGATGACGTCGAACGTGCCGGTGGCGGCGAGGACGGTCAGCGTGTCGGTGTAATCGACGGTGTCCTGCAGCGCGCCCAGGAACACGATGGAATCGTTGGGCGGCACCGTGGGGTTACTGACGGCGCTCCGCGGCGCGACCAGGAATCCGACCTTCGCTATCCCTGAGTTCTGTATGGCGCGGACCTCGATCGGAATCGAACGGTTCTGTGACGCGACCGCGCCCGGTGACGGCGAAATCAAGAAGACCTGAAGCGCCTGCACGTTCGACAGGAAGATGGAAATCGTGTCTTCGGCGAAGTTGCCGGCGCCGTCGGTCGCGCGGCCGATGATCGTGATGTTGCCGCCCGCCCCCGAGTTCGGGGAGAACGTGATCTGGCGCCCGACCGCGTAGGTCTTGACCTGCCCAACGAACGTCGTATCGAGCGACCCGATGAGCCCGCCGCTGAAGGTCAGGTTCACGCTCTTTAGCGCTAGGTTGTCGACCGCCGACACGTTGAAGCGGAGACCGCCGGCGATGGCCTGCGTGTCGCCCGCGGGATTGCTGAGCGCGATGGCTGGTGAGGTGACGTCGCGCTGGATGCCGCCAATATTGCGCGCCGTCTCGCACGCCCAGACGGCGAGTGCGAGCGCGCTCACGCAGAGCAGTGCGGTACCGCGTCTGATTCGAACCAGCCGCATGGCTACCCTCTCCTGCTGTCCGCCGCGGCCTACGGGCCGCTCGGCGCGACGAGATCGTCGATGATGTGCGGCGTGATCAGAATCAGCAGATCACGCCGGTTCTCCGTCTGGGACGTGAAGCCGAACAGCTTGCCCAGAATCGGCAGATCTACAAGAAAGGGGATTCCGGACTTGGTGACGTTGACCTCCGTCACAGTCAGACCGCCAATTACGGCCGTTTCCCCGTCGCCAACCAGGATCTGGTTGTCGGCCTGCTGGGTCTGGAACGTGAACCCGATGTCCACCGACGCCGGGCGCACGTTCGAGCGCTCGGCGTGCACCTCCATCAGGATCTGCCGCGTGCCCGTCACATGCGGCGTGACGCGGAGGTTGATGCCGGTCTGCTGGAACTGCACGGTCGCGCGCGGCACCACGGTACCCCCCGCGCCGCCGCCCGCCACCGCGCTCACGTCGATGATCCGGATCGGGACCCGGTCGCCGACGAGGATCTCGGCCTGGCGGTTGTCGAGCGTCGTGATCGTCGGCTCGGCTTGGATGTCAGCCAGCTCGACGCGCTGCAGCGCCTGCACGAACGCCGTCAAATCGAAGTTGCCGAGGGCGGTCGAGAAAATCAGATCGAGCGCCGGATTGACGACCTCCTGGGATGCATTGCCGAGCGCCGACAGGGAATTGCCACCGAGCGAGACGATGTTCTCGTTGGAAGGGAAATTCTCCTTCGGCACGAGTGCGTCGGGCACACCGTCCAGATCGGTATCGACCGGTTCGGCCGTCCGCGGATCGGGACGTTGAATGAGCTTGTTGAAGAACTGCGTGGTCGAGCCGAGGTCGTATTTGACGCCGAGCTCTTCGACGTCGGTGCGGTCGACGAAGATGATCTTCGCCTGGATCGAGACCTGCGGCGTGCGCTGGTCGAGGCCCCGCACGAAGTCCACGACTTGATCGATGCGCGAGCTGACTTCAGTAATCACGAGCGAGTTGCTCGTCGAGTCGGCGACCGCCTGGCCGCGCTTCGTCAGAATCGATGCGACGGACGGGACGAGCGACGTCGCTTTTGCATAGTTGATGCGGACGAGCCGCGTTTCGATCGGGACCGTCGAGTCGGCGCGCGCCAGATCGACCTGGCTTACGACAACCAGGATGCCACCGGGCTGCGTTCTCACGGCCAGGCCCTGGGATTGCAGCACGGCATTCATTGCCAGGTCCCAGGGTTGATTCTTGACCTCGGCCGTGACGTTGCCCGTGATGCCCTTACCCAGGATGATGGTGCGCCCGCTGAACGCCGCGAACCCCGCGATCACGTCCTCGATGCCCGCGTTGTCCCACTGGACCGTGATGCGCGCTGCCTGCGATTGCGCGGCCTCCGCGCGGTGCGCGGCGAGATACTCGTCGATCGTCATCGGCCGGCCGAGCGACGGTACGGTCACGCGCGCCGCGGTCTCGGGTCCCCCGCCGCCCGTGACTGGCGGTGCCACCTCAGCCCGCTGCGCCACGCGGCGTGGGGGGGGGACAGCGGCAGCGAGAGGAGCAACGCTGTTGCTCGACCACGCGGCGAAGCCCGTCCGCTCGGTGCCGATGCGAATGCGCACCTGCCCGGCGGCGCGCTCGACTTGATAGTCCTTCAGTGCATCCAGGTCGATCACGACCCGCACGACGTCCGGCTTGAATTGCGCGTACCGCACGTTGCGGACGCCCCCGCGATTCTTGCCGTCATACAGCGCGACGGGGGCGGTGAGGCGCGTGCCCTGCAGATCGATCACCAGCCGCGCGGGATTCGAGAGCGTGAAGTCCTGGACGACCGCCGCGCCTTGCAGGTCGATCACGATCTCCACCTTGCCGCTGCCCGGCAGCACACTCACCCCGCGGACTTCGCCGTCGCGGGCGCCCCGGGGGGGCCCGTCGACCGTCGTCCCCGCAAGGGCCCGGGGAGCGACGGCGACGAGCAACGCCGCGATGGGAAGAATAGCCTTCATGGGGTCTCCTCCTGCTTGGTAAGCGACAGGGTCTCCTGGCGCTCGAACCCGAATTCCTGCACGGTGAAGACGACTTCGCGGGGCCGGATCTGCGTCACCTTCAAGCGCCCGATGATGTCGCCCGTTTTCACCCGATAGATGCGTCGATTGGTGATGTCCCGCAGCACGGCGACGCTGCGCGATGCAAAACGCCCGTCGTACACGACGGTCGTCAGCTTCAAGTCTGAAATCAGCGGCCGCACGTCACCGGACTTGAGCAGCGACATGAACGGGTCGCGCCCGCCGCCTTCGTAGGCGAACACTTCGCGCAACAACGTCTGCGGCTGCACCGTCGTGGCATCGCCCGTCCGCGCCGGCTGCTGCGCAGTCGCGGGCAGGACGAACGCGACGACGGCGAGCGCGACGCTAGCTGCGCGCACGCGGAGCTCCGGCCGGCTTCCCCGCAGGGGGCGGCGGCGGCCCGGCCGCCTTGACGAACGTGCGAATCTGGAATTCGGCGAGCAGCAAGGAGCCCGCCGTGTCGCCGAGCAGCTTCTGCACAGCCGGCGTGGCGGTCGAGAGCGTCACGTCCTGCGGCACAACGATCCGCGGCAGCGACGCGACGTCGGCGAGATACTCGCCGATCTGGTCATAATGGCCGTAGATCTCGAGCCGGTAGCGATAGGTGTCGAACGGCGACCCGGGCTCGGGGTTGAGCGGTTGAATCTTGCCCAGCGTGATGCCGCGGACTTTTGCCTTCGTCGAGATGTCGTCGATCAGCGTCGGCACTTCGTTGCGCTCAGGCACCAGCCGCCGCATCAGCTCGAGCGAGCCCTGATACTCCTCGACGCGCCGGCGCAGATCTTCGATGCTGCCGCTCGCGAGGTCCGCCTTCGCCGCGGCGACGATGCGCTCGAGACTATCGGACTCGGCATTCGCCGACCGGATCTGCTCCACGTCGGGCGTGTGCTTCTTCGTCCAGAAGAAATAGCCGCCTGCCAGGGCGAAGAGGGCGAGCAGCAGCATGATCTGGCTGCGCTGGTCGGTCGGAAACAACGCCATGGGTGCCCCTACCTCACCGACTGCACGAGCGGGACCGTGCGGATATAGACCGAGTCCGCGATTTTGTAGCTGACCGTCACCGTGAAGGCCGTCACGGGCCGATCCGCTTCGATGACCGTCTGCGAGCTGGCGGGCGTGACGTCGGTGAACCAGGGCGACGCCGCGAGCTGGCGCAGGAACGTCGTGTACGCCTGGATGTCGACCGTCCGTCCGTCGATCGAGATGCGTACCGAGGGCCGGCCGGTCGAATCGCGCTCGACCGTCACGGGACCGTTGGCCGCCTGGCCCGGGGGCGCTGCCACGATGGCCGACACGCCCTGGATGTGCGTGATCCACGTATACGGCGGCAGCGCTTTCGTCGCCTGATCGAGCACGTGCGGCCAGATGTAGCGATCCCCATCGATGTCGCGGATCACGGTGATCTCGTAGAGCAGCGAATCGCGCACTTTTTCGGCCTGGCGCTTCTGTGCAATGACGATGTCGTAGCGTCGCTTTTCGGTGCGGATGTTCTCGAGGCGGCTCTCGGCCGCCGCGAGGCGCGCGCGGTCGGTGATGAAGAGGAGTGCTCCGCCCCCGCCGACCAACACCCACGCGGCGACCGCGATGAGCAGGAACGGATCCTTGACCTGCGCGATGAGCGCCTTGAAATCCGGCATCGCAAGCGAGAAGCCCGCGCCCTTCGCCGCCTTCTTCTTTCCTGGGAGTAGGTTTATCTCAATCATGCGGCGCGCCTCAGCGCCAGGCCGACCGCCAGCATGAGCAGCGGGGCGACCTCGTCCACCGGGACCGTCTCGAACACGTCATCCTTCACGCGCAGCCGCTGGACGGGATTGGCCAGCTCGATCGGCACCTTGAGCCGCTGGCCCAGGATGTCGTTGAGCCCCGGAATGCGCGCGCCGCCGCCCGTCGTGTAGACGCGCGACAATCCTCCCGCGTTGCGGGATGCGGTCGCCAGGAATGCCGCGGCACGCTCCACCCCGACCGCGATCTCCTCGCCGCGCGCGCTCACGTAGCCGGCGAGATCCGCGTGCTGCGACGCGCCCTGAATGACCCGCTCGGCTTCCTCGCTCGCAAGTCCTTTTTCGCGCTGCAAATCTTCGCGGAAGCGCCGCGTGCCGACCGAGAGATCGCGCGTGAGGACCGGAATGCCGTCCTCGAGGATGTTCACGTTGGTCACTTCATGACCGATGTTGACGAGACCGACGACGCCCTGCATGGCGTCGGGATGGTTCAGCTCGAACGCGTTGTGAATCGCGAACGCATCGACGTCGATGACGGACGGATCGAGCCCGGCCTCGCCGAGCAGCCCGACGCGACTTTCGACGAGCTCGCGTTTCGCGGCGACAAGCAGGACGTTCATCTGCAGGCCTTCAGCGTCCGGATCGAGGATCTGGAAATCCAGCTCCACATTCGCCATGTCGAACGGCACATGTTGCTCCGCTTCCCAGCGGATGACCTCGCGCGCGTCCCCCTCTTTCATCCGGTCCATCTGAATTTTCTTGACGATGACGTCGCGGCCCCCGACGGCCGTGACGACGGATTTGCGCTTGACGCCAGCCGCCTCGAACAGACCCCGAATAGCCTCCGAAACGAGGCCGGGGTCCATGACTTCGCCCTCGACGATCGCATCGGCCGCGACTTCCGTTGTCGCGACTTTAGTCAGTTCGGGTTCGCTGCCCCCGTGGTCGATGACCACGAGCTTGATGATGCCCGAGCCGATGTCCAGGCCGACCGAGGTTTTTTTGCCACCGAATAACCCAAAAAGGGCCATGTGTGCCTTTTGGCCTAGGGACAAGAAGGGGCGAGGGCAAACTACAATAGGCCCCGCCCCTTATCCTGTCAAGCCTCGAACCTACTTGAGGCCGAAGCAACAACTATTGCCGCTGCTTCTACTTAGACCACTTTTAGTAGAGCTGGATCCATCCTCGTTGCCGCATCATCGAGATCGCACTCGACGCCTGCAAAGCCGCTAAGATGCTGCAGCTAGAGTAGTTCAGCGTTGCGTGACCACTCAGGCTTTGAATCGACAGGTTGGCATTCTTGGCCATAACGCCACCCCAGAAGTGCGCGTCGGTGCTGCCACCACCGGCCGTCGACAGGTCGCCCTGGATGATCGTGATACCAAAGAACTGGTACGAGCCCTGAACGCTCAAGTCACCGTCCACCAACAGGATACCTTGCCCCTGGTCGCCGTTGAGCGTGGCGCTACCCGCGATGTGGATGATGGGGAAGTAGAGCCCGCATTTCGTGGTTGGGGTCACCCCGTCGCCCCAATTGGTCAGGACGGCGGTGTCACAGTCTCCATTCCCCTTGTAGGCCGGCTGCGTCTTGTAGGTGCCCCCCCCCGGCAGCTGGATGTTAGCCCGCGCCGCTAGCTGGCTATAGGTCGTCCCGCCGAAGTTCGAAAAGTGGTCGCTGCTCAGGCCGGGGTCGTTCAGCACGGGCGGCTCGCCGTTTACGTCGCCGTTACCGCCGGTCGACACGTTACCGCCGTTGTCGCGAATGCCGGCTTGGGACGGCCCCGGTGGATCACAGCTCGTCCAGGTGGTCGGGTTCTGATCCGCGCCCTCGACGGTGGCGTTACCAGTAAGGCTGACGCCACCCTGCGTTGTGAGAGAGGCGCGGATGCCGAAGTCGATCGGCGCAAGGCGCGTAATCATCCCGATGCGCTGGCGCGCGCCGCCGCCGCCCGCTGTTAAGCCGCTCGCCGTGGCATTATCCATTCCCGTGACAGCGATCAGGAAGATGTTGTTTCCGAGCTTGTAGCTCGTGCCGTAGTATCTACCAGTGCCGCCCGGGGCGGTCCGGGGCGAGGATGGCGAATAGAACGGGACGCCAGTGTCCGCCGGGTACAATGGCCTCGTGTTCATGGAGTCAGGTACCCAATCCATGACGCGTTGCTGCGCCCCCCCCTCGGCGACGCCGAACGAGCTTTGCACGCGGCGCTGATTCTCGCCGACGCGCTGCTCCTGGGTGCCGGCGAAGAACGCTCCGGCGACCAGCGCCCCGACCACGACCAGGGCAAAGATCGCAACCGCGAGCGCCATGCCGCGCTCGTCCCGCAGAATCCGTTTCATGCCTCGCTCCTTCATAGGTTCCGACGGCCCTACCACCGCCGGTTATTACGCAACGCAACGCTCGTCACCACGCTATCCACGATCGTCTGTGCGGGCGCCGTGCCCCCGCTCCGCACCGCTATGGTCGTCCGCGCACGCACCGTGATGTCGATGCGGGCGATGCGCGTCCGCACGGCCGTAGCGGCACCGGTCGAGTCGAAGTACGAGAACGTCAGTCCGTTGGGCAGCACCGGTCCAATGAGCGGCTGTTTCGCGCCGCCGGTGGGACCATATCCGATGTAGTACAGGCCATCTTGCGGCGACAGATAGAGCCGGTACGTGATGCGCTCGAAGCCCCACACTGGCGCGCCCACGGGAATCGCCCCCGCCACGTTGTTGCCGGCGAAAAAGTTGCCGTCCCACGTGATGGTCGTCCCCGGTCGCGCTGGCGGGCCGGGGCAGAGCGCCGGCCCGGAAACCGCATTCGTCAGCCGCGCGGGCACGTAATAGTCGTCGAGGCGCGACGTCGGATTCGCGTCCAGATAGACGCTTATCGAATCCGTGCCGACCAGAATCCCGCGCGATCCGAAGAACATCGGATCGCCGGGCTGCCCGCCCCGGATCGTCATCGTGCGCCCCGCCGCCGTCCCGTTCAGCACGGGAGCGATGCACACGAAGCTGGTCCACCGCAGCGCATGAATCGAGATGCTGTCCGGCCCGATGGCCGTGATATCGTTGTCCGACGCGTCCAGCTGGCGGAACTCGGCCGGGAGAATGTTGCTGGCGGCGCGAATGTTCTGCGACAGATCGATCCGCTGCGTCTGCGCCGTGTAGAGGCGCTGGTTGTTCACCAGGACGCGATACAGGGCGGCGCTCACCAGTGCCAGCAGGACCAGCGCGACCAGCAGCTCGACCATCGTGAAACCGCGCCGCGCGCGCACGCTCGTCAGAAGTTGTTGCATGGGATCGTCGTCTCCGTTGAATCGCTGCGCACGCGATTCCTGGTGGTCTTATACGTCGTCACGATCTTGAGCCGGTAGTTCTTGTTGCCGGCATCCGTATACGTCCACCGGTTGAACGCCACCCAGGTGGACCCACGATACAGCGTATCCTGACCGGAGTTGCGCTGCGCGTCGATGCACGCCTTGTTGCGCTCCCGCTCCAGCCGCCGCGACGCGAACGCCGACGCCGACGCCGAGCGCTGCCCGCGCGCGATCATGCGCGTCACGAGCGCCCCGGTCGTCACCAGGCCGAGCAAGCCGACGGTCAGCACGATGATCGCGATGATGATCTCGATGATCGTGAAACCGCGCTGGTTCTTTGTGATGTTCATTGCCGGGTCACCTTTCCCACTTCGTTGATCACCACGGAATCGGTGTAATGCGCGCCAACGATCCGAATCGACGTCTTCTGGAATTGGGTCCGGATTCCGCGGGGATCGTAGGTGATCGACGCGGCACCAGGCACCAGCGTGACGCCGAACTCCTCGCCGACCAGCTTCTTGGTGCCGACCTGCACCTGGGCAAACGGCGGCGTCAAATTGCAGGCGGTCACCCAAACACTGTCGACCGTCATGTTCAGCGTGGCGTTGCAGCCCCGCTGGACGGCGGTACCGCGCGCGGTCGCCGCCAGCGTCGCCAGCAGCGCTTTCGAGCTGCGCATGTTTTGCTTCTCGAGACCGTCGCGCAGCCGGGGGTAGCCGATCGCCATGATCACGCCCGCCAGCACGAACACGAACATCATCTCGATGAGGCTGAACCCTTTGCGACCCATGNCGCTCAATCTTGTAAAACAGGGTTCGTAGGCTGACGCCGAGGCGTTTGGCGGCCTCGCGACGATTGCCGCCGCTTGCCGCCAGAGCCGTTGTGATTGCTTGACGTTCGGCGGCCTCGACGGCATCGCTGAGCGTCTCAACACCTGCGTCGCGCGTTGCACGTGCGTCGTCCGTCGTGCGTCGTGCGTGGTCGAAGTCCCCCGGCTCCAGCACCTCACGATCGGTCAGCACAGCCGCGCGCTCGATCGCGTTCTCGAGCTCCCGCACATTGCCGGGCCACTCCTGTTGCTCGAGCCAGGCGATGGCATCGTCGCTGAGTGAAAGCGGTCGGCCAAAGCGTTGCGCGAGACGGGCTGCGAAATGCCGCGCCAACGGAGCGATGTCGTCCTGGCGCTTGCGCAGCGGCGGCAATTCGATCACCACGACATTGATGCG
Organism: Gemmatimonadota bacterium; assembly: GCA_003221985.1. The sequence goes on from QHUQ01000023.1 coordinate 19,196, forward strand.
ATAGAACAGATCCTCGCGAAACCGGCCGGCTCGGGACTCGGCCTCGAGATCGCGCGCGGTCGCGACCAGCACGCGCGCGTCCACGGGCCGCGTCTTCTGATCACCCACGCGCCGGATCTCACTCTCCTGGAGCACGCGCAGCAGCTTCGCCTGCAGGCCGATCGGCAGCTCGCCGATCTCGTCCAGGAGCAGCGTGCCACCACTCGCTTGCTCGAAGAGCCCAGCCTTGTCCCCGCTCGCGCCGGTGAAGGCGCCGCGCACGTGACCGAACAGCTCGGACTCGAGCAGGGTCTCGGGGATCGCCGCGCAGTTGATGCCGACGAATGCCTTGCTCGCGCGTGGGCTGGCGCGATGAATGGCGCGCGCGATCACTTCCTTCCCGGTGCCGCTCTCACCGGTGATCAGCACGGTGGTGTTGTGCTCGGCAACGCGGGCGACGAGCGCCAGTGCCTGCCGCATCGCCGCGCTTGCGGCGATGAGACCGCGCTCGGCGGGCCCCGTGGCCAGCTGCGCTCTGAGACCGGCTACCTCTTGCCTGAGCCGCTCACGCTCCTCGGCCTTGCGCAGCGTGAGCACGACTTCGTCGGGGCGGAACGGCTTGGGGAGATAGTCGTACGCGCCTTCCTTCATGGCGGCAATCGCGGCGTCTTCGCCGCCGTAGGCGCTCATCACGATGACCAGCGCATTGCCGCCGCGCTGGCGGTAGGAGCGCAGGAACGTCAATCCATCCATCGCGGGCATCCGCACATCACACAACACCAGATCGAACGCCTCGGCGAGGGCGCGGTCGAGCCCCCGCTTGCCGTCTTGCTCCGCGGTGACCGTGTACCCGGCGTCGGTGAGGAGCAGGCCGAGGCTTTGGCGGAGGCCCGGTTCGTCGTCGATCACGAGCACGCTTTTCATCAGGGAATGGCGATTGGGAAGAACAGCTTGAACGCGGCGCCGCCCTCGCGCGCATTGTCCACCCACACCACGCCACCCATCTCGTGCACCGAGCGGGCGACAATCGCCAGCCCGAGCCCGGTGCCGCGGCCAGGCTCTTTGGTGGTGTAAAACGGCTCGAAGATTTTCTCGCGGTCTTCCGGCGCGACGCCGGGACCGGAGTCGGCCACGAAGACCAGCGTTCCAGGTTGACCGGCGGCAAACTCGACCCGCGCCGGCCGCCGCTCGGACACCCGTGGAAAGCGCACGTCGCCGGGGTCGGTCGCGCGTTTCGGTAGCGACTCCCCGGGCTCGTACGCCCAGCGGCGAGAGCCGATGACGATGGAGCCACCCGGCGGGGTCGCATCGACCGCGTTTAGCAGCAGGTTCACGAGCGTCTGCTCGAGCACGTGCGCGCGTCCCATGATCTCCGGCACGCGCATCCCCAGATCCGTATCGGCGCTGACGTTGCGAAAGGCGCCCTGGGCCCTGAGCAATTCGAAGGCGGCGCGCACGATCTTGTCGGGATCGACGGGGACGAGCGGATCCTCCTGCGGTCGTGCGTAGTCGAGGAGGCTCCGCACAATGCGATCGACGCGCTCCACCTCGCGCGCGACACCAGCCATGACCTCCGGATCGGTGCCGCGGCGCCGCAGTACCTCGACGTACGTGCCGATCGCGCCGAGGGGGTTGCCGACCTCGTGGGCGACCCCGGCGGCGAGGCGCCCGATGCTCGCCAACTTTTCGGAGCGGACGAGCTGGCTCTGCGCGTCGAGGAGCCGGTCCGTCATGCGGTTCAAGCGTTCGGCGAGCGTGGCGAAATCGCGGGTGTCGGCGTCCGGCGCGCGCGCCTCGAGGTCACCGTCCGCGACCGCATCGGCCGCTTCCATGACCCGGCTCAGGGGGCGCAGCACCAAACGCGTGACCAGCGATCGTCCGTACAGCACGAAGATGCCCACTTCGGCGGCAACGAAAATTACCACGAGCACGATGCCCCGCTCGGGCGCGATCGCGAGCGCGAGCTGCGAGGTGGCCACGCCGACAAGGAGCGCGAAGGCGGCGAGGAACGTGAGATAGAACAGCAGCTCGACGCGGAGCGCTGGTTTGGGGCGGGGGGGCCGGGGGGGCCGTGCCATTAGGGCCCCAAGATAAGACGAAAAAAGCGAGCGGCGGGATGTTATCCCGCCGCCCCTAATCCTTACAGGGTGCTACTGAGCTACTGGCACTTCGGCTCGCCTTCCTTGTTGGCAGGCGCCAGCGGAGTCGACCCGACGTAAATCGAACACGTCTTTGTCGTCGTGGTGTGCGACACCGTGGCGGTGAACCCGTCAGCCGTCACCTGAATGGTGGGGCCAACGACGCCGCTGGTCGTCGCGTATTGCAGACCACCTGGGCCGATCGCGGTCGTGTACTTGACCGAGTCGGCGAAGAACGCCTCTTCGGCCGTAATCAGGTTCCGCAGGTCCGACTTCATCGAGGCGAGATACGCCTTCTCCTTCGTGTTCGCGAACTTCGGAATCGCGATCGCGGCCAGAATGCCGATGATCACGACCACGATCAGAAGCTCGATCAGGGTAAAGCCTTTCTGGTTCTTCACTGCACAACCTCCCGCTGGGGGACACGGATAGAGGACGCGGCCTTAGGACCCGGCGAGAGGCGTTTTCGTCACGAAAAAAAAGAACGGCGAGGTTGCCCTCGCCGCTCTCTGATGCCTCAGGCTAGAAGCCTTATTGGCACTTCGGCTCGCCTTCCTTATTCGCCGGAGCCAGCGGAGTCGAACCCACGTAGATCGAGCACGTCTTGGTCGTCGTGGTGTGGGACACCGTGGCGGTGAACCCGTCAGCCGTCACCTGAATGGTGGGGCCAACCACGCCGCTGGTCGTCGCGTACTGAATACCACCCACGCCGATTGCGGTCGTGTACTTGACCGAGTCGGCGAAAAACGCCTCTTCGGCCGTAATCAGGTTCCGCAGATCCGACTTCATCGAGGCGAGATACGCCTTCTCCTTCGTATTCGCGAACTTCGGAATCGCGATCGCGGCCAAAATGCCGATGATCACGACCACGATCAGAAGCTCGATCAGTGTGAAACCCTTGCGGTTCATCTGGACTAACCTCCCCTGTAAGGATCTAAGACATGGGCGACACGTTTATTCCGGGTTCCCTACAGGCACGAAGCGTGCCTCCAAAGGCTCAACCCAATTTAAGCACCTACGTCACAAGAGATTACATGCCACTGTCGGGATTTGCTGACCACCAAAAAGAACTCGCAAACTCAGGCTTTTTGCAAGTCGCCCCGCTGGACGCAAGAAGCACATAAGTCATTGCCGGAACATCCGATACCAGCTGCGCTCGCCTGCGAAGCGCTTGCTTGCCGAGTCGGCCAGAGCGGCGGCCTCGGGTCGATGGCCACGCGCAAGCTCGAGTACGAAGCGAGCACGGAGCGTCATGCGCTCAGCGACTGGTGCCTTTGACTCTCGCTCGACGAGCGGCACGGCGGCCGCGGTGTCGCCCATGCCGACCAGAAAAATCGCGAACGCGCTGTAGAGATAGGGATCGCTCGAAAACAGCGAGTCGGCGATACGATATTCGCGGCGAGCTCCGGCGGTATCGCCGATCCCAGCGAGAACCGCAGCGGCCGAGCCATGACCCCGATACGACTCCGGATGGTCGCGCAGCAGCGTGAGTAGTTGGGATCGGTTGTCGCGCCAGGCGGGCAGACGCGCGAACGACCGCGCGCCGCAGCCGATCACGAGGAGCGCAGCCGCGGCGACAGCGGGCCGGAGCCCGCGCGACATGGCAAGCGATGCCACGATCCAGCCCGCGAGCGCGGCGGGCAGCACGACAGCCAGGTACAGCGTGCGCTCGGCGAGAACGACACCGGAGGCAAAGAAAATGTTCGCCGACGGAAGGTAGGAGAGCGCGGCGATTCCAGCCGCAAACGCAATCACCGGCGCGCGGCGGCGGCACCACAACACCAGCCCTGGAATGCCGACCACGACGCAGAATCCCAACAGCGCAGCGACTGAGATCCCCACACGCGCGGGCAGCACTTGCGGGTTATAGTCGCTCGACAGCGACGCCGGCCAGAAGAGCAGCGTGGTGGCACGCAGCACCGCCGGCAACGCAATCGCGAGCCGCCCCCACGCTCCCGTCCCATAGAATACCGCGGCCGCATCGTTCTCTCCGACCCAGCCGACGGCGAGCCAGGCAGCCACGAAGCCGAGCGTGACCAGGCCCAGCGCAATCCAGAAGCCGGTCGGGTAGCGCCGATCATCCGTTCCCCCTCTCCCAACGGGAGAGGGGGTCAGGGGGTGAGGACTCAGCCACTTATCGAGCAGTATGACGACACTTGTGATGACACCGTGCTCTTTGCTGAACATCGCGAGCGCGGCGCAGAGCACGGCGACCGTCCACCAGCCGCGTCGGGCCGCGAGCACCGCCCCGAAAATTCCCACCGCGACCAGCAGCTCGGCGCGAGCGACAAGACTCGCGACCGCTTCGACGTGTACCGGATGCCCGGCGAAAATCAGACCAGCTCCCGCCGCGGCAACTGGTGGCAGCCAGCGCGCGACCACGAGGACGAACAGCACGGCGGCGAGCCCGTGCCACAGCGCGTTCATGATGTGGAACCAGCCTGGCCGCCCGCCGGAGATCGTCCAATCGATCGCGTAAGAAAGAATCGTGACGGGTCGGTAGAGACCGGCACCCGATTCGCGCGGCCAGTAGGGCTCGTCAAACGCGCCAAGCGCGGCACCCACCGAATGCGCCGCGGGGTTCGCCACGATGATGGCTCGATCGTCCTGCACGAAACCGTAGCGGGCGGTGGGCAGATAGAGGGCGACCGCGGCGGTGAAGACGACCAGCAGCTCGCGCTTCATGGCATCCGCGCGAGCAGGGAGTCCGCCACCGCTGAGTCGCCGCGCGCACGCGCCGCCAGCGCCTGCGTCCGATACGCGCCCGCGCAGCGATAGCACAGCTGCTCGGCGCGCGCCAGCATCGAGTCGGCGAGACGTGAGTTGTCCAGCGTCAGCGCCGCATCGGCGCCCGCGATAAAGAGCGCGGGATCGCGGTCATAGATGCGAGCCGCGTGTCGCAACGCGGCCAGCGCGCGTTCCGGTTGCCGATGGCTCTGATAAACCGCCGCCATGCGGGCTGGCCCCCGAAACGAGTTAGGCGAGTCTTCGAGGATGCTTGCCGTCACGGCGAAATCGTCACGCCACACGGGCGTTCGCAGCGCCGACCG
>QHUQ01000024.1 GCA_003221985.1 Gemmatimonadota bacterium
GCTGATCTGGCGATTTGCCGGCAGAATCTGGACGCTCTCCGACTATCTCTCTCCGTTGCTCAGCACGCGGCAGGCGCTCTTGCGCAGCGCGCCGCCCTGGCTGCTGCCACTCCTCGTGGTGATTGCGTTGCCGTTTCTGTGGATTGGCGTCAGCATGACGATGCGCCGCGCCGTCGATGCCGGCGCGAGTCCCTGGGTTGCGTTGGTCTTCTTTGTGCCGGGCCTTAACCTCATCCTGATGATGGTGCTGTGCCTGCCGCCCTCACGGCCGCGCCGCATCGCGCCATCCGACGCCGTGGTCAGCTCGGCGACTGAGCGCTTTCAAAGCGCGATGCTGGGCGTCGCCGCTGCGCTGGCGATCACGCTGGTCTCCGTGCTTGTTGCCGTCTACCTGCGCCATCGCTATTCGACCGGCCTCTTCCTCGGCATGCCGTTCACCATCGGCTACATCACCGCCTACATCTACAACTACCGTGTCGACCGTCCGGCAGGGGAGTCGGTTGGACTGGCACTGGGGAGCGTGACGATCGCCGCGGGAGCGATGGTCGTCTTTGCGCTCGAAGGGCTGATTTGCATCGGCATGGCTCTGCCGATCGCCTGGGCGATTGCCCTGCCCGGCGCAGTGCTGGGCCGTGTCATGGCGCGACGAGCCATGTTCGGATCCACAGGGCCTTGGATGGCTCTCCTCGTGCCGCTGTTCCTGGGCGTCGAGCCGCGCGCAGCGCCCACCCCACACGAGGTGGTGACCGTCGTCGACATCGACGCGCCTCTGGCAGTCGTATGGCGGCATGTCGTGACGTTTCCCGATTTGGCGCCGCCCACGGAGCTGCTATTTCGCGCGGGCGTTGCGGCGCCCATGCGCGCGCGTATCGAGGGCCATGGGGTCGGAGCGGTGCGCTACTGCGACTTCACGACCGGCAGCTTCGTCGAGCCGATTACCGCCTGGGATGAGAACCGGCGACTGGCATTCGACATCACGGCGCAGGCGCCACCGATGACCGAATGGACCCCGTACCGCCAGGTGAACCCACCCCACCTCGACGGGTACTTCCGTGCGACCCACGGCGAGTTCCGGCTCACGCCCCTGCCGGGCGGCCGCACGCGCCTCGAAGGGCGCACGACATATGTCGTGGCTATGTTCCCACAGCGCTATTGGACACTGCCCGCAGGCCGCATCGTCGCGGCCATCCACGAGCGCGTCTTGCGACACATCGCAGCTTTGGCCGAGGAGGAAAGGCCCCGATGAGAGCGATCGTCGTCCTCTGTACGACCCTTGCTGTCGCCGCCGCCTGCCAGCCCGTCGATCGAAAGCGGCAGGCTGCCAACGTCGCCGACACGACCCACCCGGTCGATACCACGCGCGTCGTGCCGCCACCTCTCCCTCCCCCCGCTCCGGGCGCCACCAAGATGCTGACGGTGGCGGGCTTCTCCACTCCGGAGTCCGTGCTGCACGACTCGACGCAGGACATCTACTTCGTCTCGAACATCAACGGCTCTCCGACCGCGAAGGACAACAATGGCTTCATCAGTCGCCTGCGGCCAGACGGGGCGATCGAGAACCTCAAGTTCATCGAAGGTGGCCGTGCCGGTGTGACCCTCAATGCGCCGAAGGGGCTCGCGGTGACCGGTGACACCCTGTGGGTGACGGATATCGACAGGATCCGCGCGTTCAATGCGCGGACCGGGACCCCGCTGGACAGCGTCAGGCTCGACAGCGCGGGCGCCGTCTTTTTGAACGACATCGCGATCGCCACGACGGGCGCGATCTACGTGACCGATACCGGGATCCGGTTCGACGACCTTGGCAACGTGCTGCACCCGGGACCGGACCGCGTGTTCCGCATCGGTCCCGACCGCAAGGTGTCGATCGCGGCGAAGGGTGACAGCCTCGGCTGGCCGAACGGGATCACGGTAGATCCCGTGGGCAAGCGATTCATCATCGTGTCGTTCGGGCCGACCAAAACCGTGCTCGCGTGGAAGCCTGGGGACAAGGCGCCCAAGGTCATCGCCAAGGGCCCGGGTGGATTCGACGGCGTCGAAGTCGCCGGCACGAAGATCCTGGTATCGAGCTGGACAGATTCCACCGTGTCCGCGTACGAGAGCGGGCAGGAAGTGAAAGTGATCACCGGTGTGCCGAGCCCGGCCGACATCGGCTACGACGCCAAGCGGAATCGCGTGCTGATTCCGGTGTTTTCGGGGAATCGCGTGGAGATCTGGCAGCTGCGGTAGATCGTGCGGGAGTTGGTCAGCAGGTACATCCGGTGGATGATGCTCGTCACCTGCCCACCGGCCGGATGCGCGTCACCTGTTACTTCGCGCGGCTTCTGGGGTTCTTGAAAGCATACCCCAAGAGAGGAGCTCGCGATGAGCGAATCCTCGCTTCAGAGTCTTTACGAGCGCCGCTGTGTGGTGTTGAACCAGCTGAGCGCCGCCCTCCGAGGCCGTGTCGTGGCGCTGTGGCGCGTCGCGCGCGGGGGACTTGCGATGACCGAAGCCGTCAGCCGGCCGCAGCCGCCCGGAGGTGCTGTGGAGTTCGACGTCGGCGGAATGCTGCGGCGGTGGGGCCGATTGGCTCTTCCCGATAGTCTGTGGGTTGGCTGCCGCGCCGATGGCGATCGCTGGCACGTCGCCGCGGTGCGGAGCGATCCACCTGCACCACCCCCGACTGGCATCGAGCGCCGCAGCCCCGAGCGGCTCGTCGTCGAGCTCGGCGGGCTATGTCTGGGCGCAAATGAGCGGGCCTGGATGGCGGTCGATCAAGCCACCGTCTATCTCTGCTCCGCGCTCGACCTGCTCGAGAGAGCCCTGGGGCGCATTCGGACGACGGAAGGCCTTTCGCCCCACGGTCGCGCCCACATCCTCGCCGACCTGGCCGGCGTCGCCGACGTCATCAACGACGCGCTGCAGGGCTAGAGCTTCGGCTCCTGCTGCGTGAGGCAATGCAGCGTGCCGAGCCCCCAGACCAGATCCACCGCGTGGATCCCCACGACGGGACGGTCGGGAAACAGCTCGGCGAGGATACCCAGCGCGACGCGATCGTTGGGATCGTTGAACGTCGGGACGAGCACGGCAGCGTTGGCGATGTAGAAGTTGGCATAGCTGGCGGGTAGCCGCACGCCATCGAAGTACAGGGGAGCGGGCATCGGGAGGTCGATCACCTCGATGCTCGCTCCTTTTTCGAGATGCATCCCCTGGAGCCGCTCGCGGTTCTCGGCAAGCGGTTCGTAATTCACGTCGTTCGGATTGTCCTCTCTGCAGAGCACGACGGTCCCGGGCTTGATGAAGCGACACAGGTCGTCCACGTGGCCGTGTGTGTCGTCCCCCTCGATCCCCTTGCCGAGCCACAGCGTGTTCGTGATGCCGAGCGTCTCGCGGAACACGTTCTCGATCTCGTAGCGCGATAATCCCGGATTACGAGTCTGGACCTTGAGATCGAGCAGGCACTCCTCGGTTGTGAGCAGCGTGCCCCTGCCGTTCACGTCGATACTGCCGCCTTCGAGCACCACTTTCGCATCGATCAGCGGAAGCTTGAACTTCCTGGCGGCGAGCTCGGGGATCTTGTCGTCCTTCTTCCAGTCCTTGTACTTCGCCCACGCGTTGAAATGAAAGCGCGCGATGGCGAGGCTCGTCCGCCGGCGAACGAAGATCGGACCAAAATCCCTCGTCCACCCGCGGTTGGTCGGAAAGCGCAGAAAGTCCACGCGTCCCAGGTCCACGCCGACCTTCTTCAAGATCCTGCTCGCCTGTGCCTGGTGAGCGGCGGAGTTGACGAGAATGCGGACGATCTCGCCACGCGTCAGGACGCGAACGATCTCGCCGTAGACCCAGGGGATGGGAGGAAATTTCCCCGGCCAGTCGGAGACATTGTGCGGCCAGCCGATCCAGGTGGCCGCATGCGGCTCCCACTCCGCTGGCATGACGAAGCCATCGGCCATCAGCCGTCAGCTCTCTGATTTGCCTGCTGATGGCAGACGGCTGACGGCGGATGGCTCAATCTGTGAGAAATCGGTGTTGGATATCGCTGTACGCGTCGGTGCGGCGATCACGCAGAAACGGCCAGTTGCGACGCACCTCTTCGATCCGGGCCAGGTCGACCTGCGCCAGCACGAGCGTTTCGTCCTCGGCGACCTCGGCCACGACGACGCCGAACGGGTCGCAGACGAACGAATGGCCCCAGAACTCGATCCCGGCGCCCTCGCCACCCAGCCGCTCGAAACCGCAGCGGTTCACGGCGGCAACCCAGCAGCCGTTCGCAATTGCGTGACTGCGTTGGATGGTTTTCCAGGCGTCGAGCTGCTGCTCCCCGTATTTCTCCTTCTCCGCCGGGTGCCAGCCGATCGCGGTCGGATACAGGAGAATGTTCGCGCCCTGCAGCGCGGTGAGGCGCGCGCCTTCCGGGTACCACTGGTCCCAGCACACGAGCGTGCCGATCGGACCGACTTTCGTGTCAAACGCTCGAAACCCCAAATCACCGGGCGTGAAGTAGAATTTTTCGTAGTACGCAGGGTCGTCGGGGATGTGCATCTTGCGGTAGATCCCTTTGACCTTCCCGTCGGCGTCGATGACCGCGGCCGTGTTGTGGTAGAGACCGGCCGCGCGCCGCTCGAAGAGCGACGCGATCAAGACGATGCCGTTCTCCTTCGCGATTTTTCCCAGTGTCTCCGTCGTCGGTCCCGGCACCGCCTCGGCCAGATCGAACAGCGCGTGGTCCTCACGCTGCCCGATGTACTGCGTGCGAAACAGCTCGGGGAGACAGACGAGCGACGCGCCCTGCTGCGCCGCCTCGCGGGTGCGGGCGATCGCCTTGGCGAGATTCGCTTCAGGGTCGTCGCTCATGCTCATTTGCACGAGCGCGACCTTGAAGTTGAGCGGCGTTGCCTTCACCTCACCCCACTTGTCATGGGGTGAAGAATAATCTCAGAAAGCCCGACTCGCCGACAGCACGAGTGCCAACCTGGCTACGTCTTCGGTCTCCTGTGATCCTGTGGTCGTCGGCGTGTAACGGTAGAACCGGCGCTCCGCGCCTGCCCCCACGACGGCGGCTCCCAGCGTGACGGCGCCAAGCGGGCGCGTGAGGCCGATTTTGTAGTCAGCATAGGAGAGGGGGGCGTAGCTTCGCACATACTGGTGGCCGTAGTGCAGCGCCAGAGTCATGCCGACGACGACAGCAAACGTTGCGGTGAGGTCGAGATAGCCCGATCCCTTCGAGCCACCAGTTCCGAGACAATCGGTCGTGGCCGCAGTGCCGTCGGCGCTGATGCCGCAATAGCCGCCGATCGTGCGCGTTTTCATCCCAAACAGGTTCGTCAGGGCGTACGAGTATTTCGCGGCGAACTGATCGTATCGCACGCCGGCGTAGACTTCCGCCGTGTTATAGCGATCACCTGGGTCGATGTTGTAGCGCGCTCGGGGATACCAGTAATACTGCATGCCGAGATCCACCCCGACCTTGGCGACCGTCCAGCGGTACCCGCCATACAGATCCAGCTCGAGCGATCCGCCATTCAAAAACTGATTTCCGCTCACGTTCGAGCCCCAAGCGCCCACGTACGCGCCCCCCCCGCCCCCCCCGGGGGCTGCTGCGTAGTCGACGCCCCCCTGAATCGCGGGCTGCGTGTAGGTCTGGGACAGCCCTCGAAACCGGTAATCGCCCACGAGCGCCACGTTGCCCGAGAGCGAATGCGGCGACTGGGCCATTGCGACGGTCAATGCAATGAGCTCCGCCCGCATCATACGCTCGGCTCCGGCACGGGTGTCGGCTCCACGACGAAGGACTCGACCACCACGCTGCCACCCAGCGAGCTCCCGCTACCGGCCAAGCCGCCCAGATCGTTCCCGAAGTACGCCTCTTCGCCGTGCTGGCTGAGGTCAAGTCCAGCACTCTCCTCGGGCACGTCCGCGCGCGCGCCGATCGTTGCCTCCACGAGCTTCAGAATCCCGAGTGTGCCGATGGCGGCGAACGCGACCGTCGCGAGGACGGCGAGCACCTGCACGCCGATCTGACTGGCGTTGCCCGCCAGGAGTCCATCGCCGCCGGCGGGGTTGACGAGTTTGGTGGCGAACACGCCGGTCAACATCGCGCCCGCCATTCCGGCGACGCCGTGGCAGGAAAACACGTCGAGCGCGTCGTCGAGTTTGGTCCGCGACCGAATCTGAATGGCGGTGTAGCTGACGCCCGCCGCGAGCACGCCGATCAGGAGCCCCGCCAGCGGAGTCACGTATCCGGCCGCCGGAGTGATGCCGACGAGACCCACGACGAGACCGGTTGCGGCGCCAACCGCCGTGATCTTGCCGGTGCGCACCAGGTCGAGCCCCGCCCAGGTGACCAGCGCGGCCGCCGCAGCGGTGTTCGTGTTCACGAACGCCAGCGCCGCGAGCCCGTTCGCCGCGAGCGCCGAGCCGGCATTGAAGCCGAACCAGCCAAACCAGAGCAGCCCGGCGCCGAGCAGCACCAGCGGGACGTTGTGCGGCGCAATCGGGACGCGGCGGTAGTCGCGCCGGGGCCCGAGGAACCACGCGGCGACGAGCGCGGACACGCCGGCGCTGATGTGGACGACGGTGCCGCCCGCGAAGTCCAGCGCCCCGCGTTTCAGCAACCAGCCGCCAGAGCCCCATACCCAGTGCGCCAGCGGATCGTAGATCAAAGTCGCCCATAGCAGAAGAAACACGACGTAGCCCCGGAAGCGCATCCGCTCCACGATCGCGCCTGAAATGAGCGCGGGCGTGATGATTGCGAACATCCCCTGGAACATCGCGTGCGCCTGCAGCGGGATGGTCGAGGAGTACGTCGGATTGGGATCGAGCCCCACGTTATGCAGGCCGAGCCACGACAGACCACCGAGCCACGAGTTGCCGGGACCGAAGGCGATCGAGTATCCGACCAGCATCCACTGGACGCCGATCACGCCGAGCGCGACCACGCTCATCATCATGGTGTTCAGGGCGTTCTTGGGGCGCACCAGCCCGCCGTAGAAGAACGCGAGACCCACGGTCATGAGCAGCACGAGCGCGCTCGAAACGAGTACCCAGGCAGTATCCCCCGCGGAAACAGTGGCTTGTGTCACGCTGCACCTCCCATACCGGCTGCGTTGATCGCCGCGCGTTGGACCGCGTCGGCGTTGACGGCGGTCAGAGCGGCGTTGTCTACCTCACCCGTGCGGATGCGAATCACCCGCTCGATCGGCTGTATGAAGATCTTCCCGTCACCCACCTCGCCCGTGCGGGCCGCGGAGAGAATTGCCTGCACGCACGGCTCGACGAACGGCTCGGAGCACACCATGTCGATCTTGACCTTCTCGTGGAACTCCATGACGAGCGCCGTCCCGCGATACTGCTCGAACTGTTCGTGCTCACCGCCGTGTCCGCTCACGCGGCTCAGCGTGATGCCGGTGATCCCAGCGCGGAACAACGCCGCCTTGACCTCGGGGACGCGGTCGGGACGCACGATCGTCGTGATGAGCTTCATGCACGGCTCCCAGTCGATTGGAGGTTGGCCACCGGTTCGATCGTCGCGGCCGCGGGGACAGACGCTGGCGGGGGCGACGACACTTTCTTGAACCGCTCGCGATAGGCTGCCCAGGCCTCGAGGATGGCGCGGGCGCGGGCACTGCCGGTCTTGTGGAAGTGCTGCTGGATGAGCTTGCGCAGCACACGCTCGTCCATCGAATTGAGGCCGCTGACTGCGACCATTTCGAGGTTGCAGCGCGATTCGAGGACACCGCGCTCGTCGAGCACGTAGGCGATGCCGTTCGACATGCCGGCCGCGAAGTTGCGACCTACCGGCCCCAACACGACGACCACGCCCCCGGTCATGTACTCGCAGCAGTGGTCGCCGGCACCCTCGATCACCGCGATCGCACCGGAATTGCGCACCGCAAACCGGTCTCCCGCGCTCCCGGCGGCGAAGAGACGGCCGGACGTCGCGCCATACAGCGCGGTGTTACCAAGCAGCACACCCGTTGCGTACCCGGCACCACGGAACGGCCTGATCACGATCTCGCCACCGCACAAGCCTTTGCCCACGTGGTCGTTCGCCTCCCCCTCGAGCTGCAGATGCATGCGTGGGAGCGTGAACGCTCCAAAGCTTTGGCCCGCGCTGCCGCGGAAGCGGAGGCGCAAGGGCTCACCCGGCCCCCCGCCACCATGCACGCGCGCGATGTCGCCGGCGATGCGCGCGCCAACGGTCAGGTGATGATTCCCGATCGGGATCACGCGAGGGGTCGAGTCCTTCCGCTCGATAATCTCGGCATCGAGCGACACGAGACCCGGACGAACGTTGCGCTCGACCATGCGCCGGCGCGGTTCCGATTTGCTCGCCGGGGCCGACAGCAATGCCGACAGATCGAGCAGGCGCGCCCGCGGGTTTTCGGGGCGGTCGATCCGCCGCAACAGCTCCACGCGCCCGATGAGATCGTCCATGCGGCGCACGCCGAGCGCCGCCATGATCCGGCGCACGTCCTCGGCGATGTGCGTGAAATAGGCGATGACCTGCTCCGCCGTGCCGCGGAACTTCGCGCGCAGCTCGGGCCGCTGCGTGGCGATACCGGTCGGGCACGTATTCAAGTGACACTGGCGCGCCATCGCGCAACCGAGGGCGACAACTGTGGCCGTGCCGAACCCGAAGGATTCGGCGCCGAGCAGCGCGGCGATGACGACGTCCCGTCCGGTGCGCAAGCCGCCGTCGACGCGGACCTCGATGCGCTGGCGCAGCTTGTTACGCATGAGAATCACCTGGGTCTCCGCGAGACCCAGCTCCCAGGGCGAGCCGGCATGCTTGATGGACGACAGGGGCGACGCGCCGGTGCCGCCGTTGTGGCCTGACACGAGCACGTAGTCGGCATACGCCTTGGCGACGCCCGCCGCGACGGTGCCGACACCTGCCTCCGCGACGAGCTTCACGCCGACGCGCGCGGCCGGATTCACCTGCTTCAAGTCGTGGATCAGCTGCGCCAGGTCTTCGATCGAGTAGATGTCGTGGTGCGGTGGCGGCGAAATCAGGGGGATCCCGACGACCGCATGCCGCAGGCGCGCGATGAGATCGGTGACTTTGTGGCCGGGCAACTGTCCGCCTTCGCCGGGCTTGGAGCCTTGCGCGATCTTGATCTCGAGCTCATCGGCCCTGATGAGATATGCCGTCGTCACGCCGAACCGGCCCGACGCCACCTGTTTGATGCGGTTGTCGGAGCGGTCTCCGTCGCCACGCGCCGCGTACGTTGCCGGGTCCTCGCCGCCCTCACCGGAATTCGAGCGGCCGTGCATCCGATTCATCGCGATCGCCAGGGTCGCGTGCGCCTCGGGTGAGAGCGCGCCGAGCGACATGGCGCTCGAGATGAAGCGTCGCCGGATCTCTTCTGCCGCCTCGACCTCCTCCAGTGGGACCGGCGACTGCTCGACGAAGTCGAGCAGGTCGCGTGGGCCCGCCGGCGCGCGCGCGCGCACCCGCGTGTCGAAGCCCGCGTGATCGCCATCTTGCAAGGCGCGAACCAGCGGCGGTGACCAGCCGTGGTCCTCGCCGTCGCGCCGGTAACGCACGCGACCATGATCGGGCAGCACGCCCGCGCTGTGATGCCGGTTCAGCACATCCTCAGCGATTTCCTTGAAGCCGATGCCACCGATGATCGACGCCGTGCCGGTGAGGCAGCGGTCGATGACTTCCTGGCCTAGCCCGATCGCTTCGAAGATTTGCGCGCCGGCGTAGGACTGCAGCGTCGAGATTCCCATCTTCGAGAGGATCTTGAGCAATCCCTTTTCAGCCGCACTCCGATACTTCTCGGCTGATGCCTCGGCTTCCCGCAGGCATTGCAAGGCGAGCCACGGATGCACGGCCTCCGCGCCGTATCCGAAGAGGGCGCCGAAGTGATGGACGTCCCAGGCGTCGCCCGCTTCTGCCACGAGGCCGACCCGGATGCGCTGTCCCGCCAGCACGAGCCGCTGGTGCACGGCGCCGATCGCCAACAGCATGGGGATCGGCGCGCGGGTCTTGTCCGCGTCGCGGTCGCTGATGACCAGGATCGTCGCGCCGCCACCACGGCGCACCGCCTTGACCGCATCGCGGCTGAGCGTTTCGAGCGCGCGCGACAACTCCTCGGGGCCGGCGGCTGCCTCCCAGACCGCGCTGAGTGTGGTCAGCTCCGCGCCGCCGGCGCGGCGTAAGGCCGCCATTTCCTCGGCGAGCAGCACCGGGTGGTCGAGACGCAGCAAGGTCCGACCGCCGGGCCGCTGCGCGAGCACGGAACCGCGCCGGCCGAGATACATCACCAGGGACATCACCAATTCTTCGCGCAGTGGATCGATGGCCGGATTGGTGACCTGCGCGAAGCGCTGGCGCACGTAGGCGTACAGGCTCTGCGGCAGGCGGGACAGCGGCGCGATCGGTGTGTCGTCGCCCATGCTCCAGATCGCGTCGCGGCCCTCGGCGGCCATCGGCGAGATGACGTAGCGCAGGTCCTCGTGGCTGTAGCCGAACGCGTGCTGCCGCGCGGTCAGCTCGTCGGCGGGGAGCACCGGCCCCAGGGCGGGGACTTCCGTGGGAAGGTGTCGTACCATCCGCGCGGTCCAGCGACGGTACGGGAAGCGTTGGGCCACTTCCATCTTTGCGTCCGCGCTGCGTAGCACGACGTTGCGCAAGGTGTCGACCAGCAGCAGCTCGCCGGGGCCGAGCCGGCCCGATTCCACGACGCCCGAGGGATCGAGGTCGACGACGCCCACTTCCGAGGCCGCGACGACGACGTTGTCCCGCGTGACCTTGTAACGGCAGGGCCGCAAGCCGTTGCGATCCAGTGCCGAGCCGGCGACGATGCCGTCGCTGAACGCGAGCGCGGCCGGCCCGTCCCAGGGCTCCATCAGCCCGGCGTGATACTCGTAGAAGCTGCGCAGCGCCGGATGCAGGTCGGGAATCCGTTCCCACGCCTCCGGCAGCAGCATCATGAGCGCATGAACCGGATCGCGACCCGAGCGAACCAGCAGCTCGAACGCGTTATCGAGGCTGGCCGAGTCACTGCCGTCGGCCCAGATGACCGGTTTCAGCAGCTCGACATCCCGGTCCCAGGCCGGCGCCGCCAGCGCGGGTTCGCGGGCCCGCATCGCGTTGCGGTTGCCCCAGAGCGTGTTGATCTCGCCGTTGTGCGCCAGCAGCCGGAACGGCTGCGCGAGCGGCCAGCTGGGCAACGTGTTGGTCGAGTAGCGTTGGTGGAATACCGCGATGCCGGTCTCGAACAGGGGTGATTGGAGATCGGCATAAAAGCCGGGCAGTTCCGTGCCGACAAGGAGCGCCTTGTACACGACGGTGCGGCACGAGAGCGAGCAGACGAAGACGGGCAGCCCGGCGCGCGCCGCGCGGCGCTCGATGACGCGGCGCGCGAGATAGAGTCGCCGCTCCCAGACCTGCGCATTGGCGGGGCCTGAAGGTGGGCCGATGAAGACCTGGCGGATGGAAGGCTGGCTCGCGGCGGCGAGCGGGCCGAGCACCTGGCCGTTCACCGGGACGACGCGCCAGCCCAGGACAGACATTCCCAGGCTCACCAGCACGGTTTCAATCACGTCGATCGCGACATCCCGCGCTGCGGCCGCTTGCGGCAGGAAGAACATCCCCAGCGCCACGCGTTCCACGGGACCGACGCCGAGGAGGCGGTGCGGGATCTGGGTGAGCACGCCGGCACCGTCGCCGGACTTGTCGTTGGACGCGGCGCCGCGATGCGCGAGCCGCGCGACGGCCGTGAGCGCCATCGCCAGGATGTCGTGCGTGCGGCCGCCGTCGGCGCGCGCCACGAAGCCGACGCCGCAGGCGTCGCGCTCGCGCCAGGGATCGAGCAAACGAAAAGCCCGCTCTGGTGAGGGAGCGGGCTGGTTGGGCTCTGATTTGGTTCGCACTATCGTGCCCCGCCGCTCCCTGGTGAGGGTCCCTCGGTAATATTCGCCAGCCGGGTCATCGTATGTTTATGCATCGTTAGACATAAATATACGACGGGTGGGGAACCCGTCAAGAGGCATCAGCCGACGAGGATCGGCTCGAGCGGTTTGGCGGAGTCCGTGCCTTGCTTGTAGCGGTACAATTTGCCCGCGTAATTGCGTAGCACGACTTCTTTGTCGGTGAGCTTCACGACGTATTCCGGCAGGAGCGGGATCTTGCCCCCGCCGCCGGGTGCGTCGATCACGAAGTGGGGGACCGCGAGCCCTGATGTCCACCCCCGCAACGCCTTGATGATCTCCAGTCCCTTCTCGACGGTCGTCCGGAAGTGCTCGGCGCCGGCCACCTGGTCGCACATATAGATGTAGTAGGGCCGCACCCGCGCGGCGAGCAGCCGCTGCATCAGCAGCTTCATCACCTCGGGATCATCGTTGACGCCCCGGAGCAGCACCGTTTGACACCCGAGCGGAATGCCGGCATCGGCGAGCATGCCGAGCGCCTGCACGGCGGCAGGCGTGAGCTCGTCGGGGTGGTTGAAGTGCGTGTTGATGTAGAGCGGGTGGTACTTCTTCAGGATGGCGCACAACTCCGGCGTCACGCGCTCGGGCAGGTGACAGGGGATGCGACTCCCGATCCTGAGCACCTCGAGATGCGGAATCGCCCGCAGCCGCTTGCAGATATCGTCGATGCGGCGGTCGGACAGCAGCAGGGGATCCCCGCCCGACATGATGACGTCGCGGATCTCCGGATGCTCCGCGAGATAGTGAAACGCCGACTCGAGCTGCGCCATCGGGATCTTCTCGGGGTCGCCCACTTTGCGCCGCCGGGTGCAGAAGCGGCAGTAGGAGGCGCACACGGGCGAGACGAGGAACAGCGCGCGGTCGGGATAGCGGTGCGTGATGTTGGGGACCGGCGAGTTCGCGTCCTCGGCGAGCGAATCGACGAGCCCGTCCTGCACGTCGAGCTCTTGCAGCGTGGGAACGTACTGCAGCCAGATGGGATCGCCCGGCGACTTGATGAGATCGACCATCGCGGGCGAGATGCGAAACTCGAAATTCTCGGCCGCCTGCCGCAGGCGCGCGATGTCACCGACATGCTCGGCACCAAAGCGAGCAGCCAAGGCATCGAGCGACGCGATGCTTCTCTTACGGAGCAGTGCTTGCCAGGTCTCCAGGTGTCAGATCCTTGGTATAGATCACCAGGTCGTCACCGGGTGCATAGTAGCCCGGGATGGTCGCGGCTCTGGTGTAGCCGCGTGCTTCGTAAAACCTCCGCGTCCGCTCGTAGTCGGTGCGCGAAGAGGTCTCCACGACAATCAATCGTGCGTCGTGCGTCGTGAGTCGGTGTTCAACTTCTGCGAGCAACTGGGTCCCGATTCCCGCGCCTTGATGACCGCGATCCACGACGATCCAATAGAGGTCGTGAGTCGCGTCTGTCCCCGGCGTCGGACCCCAGCACGCGTATCCCACGAGCTGATCGCCTTCGAATGCACCGACGAACTGATAGTCGGCGTCCCCAGCCAGACTCTCATCGAGCAGCTCGACCGCGGTGGCGACCTCCTCCTCGCGGAAGAGCCCGGCGCCCCGCGCCAGCTGCTCAAGCTGTGCGCGGTGCGCGCGCCCGACGGGGCCCAGGAGACGCAGCGAGCAGCTCACGCGCGGCCTTGGCGCCTTGCGCCTCCCGCAATGCCAGCTCGGCGATGCGACGGATCAGCTCGGCATAGTCCCACCCGGCGGCCTTCGCCATCCGTGAGAGGCCCGCGTCGTCGGTGAGATCTGGATTGGGATTCACCTCGAGGACCCAGGGCCGGCCGGCCTCGTCCACGCGCAAATCGACCCGGCCGTAGCTCTTGCCCTGCATCGTCCGCCATGCTGTCTCCGCCAGCCGGCACAGCCGATCCGCGAGCCGCTGCGGAATCTGTGCGGGGCACACCGGCCGGCTGCCGAGGTCCTCCGGCGAGCCGACATGCCACTTGGCGGCATATGTCAGGATCGGCCAGGTGCCGTCGGGCATTGTGCTGAAGTCGATTTCGGCGACGGGTAGCGTCCGCGTGCCGACGATCCCGACGTTGAATTCGCGGCCCGCGATGTACTGCTGCACCAGCACTTCGTCGAACTGTTCGGTCATCGCGGCGATGCGCGCCTTGAGGCTCTTGCGGTCGCTCACCACGGATTGTCTGTCGAGCCCCGCGCTCGCGTCCTCTGCCGCCGGCTTCACGATGGCCGGCAATGGGAAATCGTCGTCGATCTTGCCCTGGGCGATCGTCCAGCGGGGCACCGGCAGCCCGGCGCGCTCGAGCATCGTGTTTGCCACCGCCTTGCGGCGACAGACCGCGGTGGTCCAGGGACCGCAGCCGGTATACGCGATCCCCGCCAGCTCCAGCGTGCCGACGACGTGATCCTCCCACTGCGCAACCCCGCGCACGCCTTCGCAGAGATTGAAGACCAGATCGGCGCGCCCCCCCCGACAGTGATTGAACCACCGCATGTCGTGGCGGACGGGAACGCGGTGGACCTGATGATGGAGGGAAACGAAGATCCTGGCGATGTCGTCGACCGCGTCCATCACCCCGGCGATATCCTCGGCGGTCCAATCGTCGGCGCCGGGATCATAGAGGATGACGACGTTCACGCGCTGGCCGCCGCCGCGGCGGCAACCGGGAGCGTGTGCCCCGTGAGGCGCCTCCAGGCGATCCGCAGGACCTCCTGGACCAGCTCGTCATAGCTGTAGCCGGCCACCCGCGCGGCTTTGGGGAAGCAGGAGTTCATCGCGGGATCGGGAATGATGCCGGGCAGGGGATTGAGCTCGACGACATTGGGCACGCCGAAGCGATCCACGCGCACGTCGATGCGGCACCAGTCGCGGCAGCCGAGGGCGCGATACGCGTCGAGCGCGACGCACTCCGTTTCCCGGCAGAGCGATGCGGAGACGCCGGTCGGAGGACACTGGAAGATCGCCAGCGGATGTTCGCGCGTGTCCCAGATCCACTTGGCTTCGTAGCCGTACACCGGTGGCGCGCCCGGCGGCAGCGACGCGAAATCGAATCCGACGATCGGCAGACAGCGCACGTCGCCGTTGTTGCCGAGGATCGCGATGGTGAACTCCGGTCCGGGCAGATACGTCTCGACGATGACCGGCTGGCTGTAGCGACTGAGAAGGAAGGGCACGCGCTCAGCGAGCTGCGCCGGCGTGTCACATAAATTGTTGACAAATATGCCTTTACCGGACCCCTCCGCGACGGGCTTCACGAACAGTGGGAACGGCAGCGGCAGGCGCTCGAGGTCTTCGACTTTCTCGATCACGCGAAACGGCGCTGTGGGGACGCCACGATACGCGAGAATCTCCTTGGTCCGTCCTTTGTGCAGCGTGAGCGCCAGCGTCAGGGGATCGGAGCCGGTGTACGGGATGTTCAGAAACTCGCACAACGCCGGCACGTGCGACTCGCGGCAGGGGCCGTGCAGCCCCTCGGCCACGTTGAAGACGATGTCGGGGTGTGCGAGCGAAAGTTTCTGCGGGAAGAATTCGTCGGCTTCGAGTCGAACGACGCTGCCGAAGAGACTGAGAGCCTGGTCGACCGCATCGATCGTCGATGGGTCATCCCATTCTGCGTAGGCGTCAGACGCATCGCTTGCGTCTGGTTTCTCATTGTATGCGAGACCGATTCGCATTCGAAATCAGAATACGAAATGGCATCGCGATGCGCAAGACTCATTGTGCGCCCGAGAAAAAAAATCTTGCGTCAAACTTTATGGTAGGTGACGCGCGCGGCTTCCTGTCGGTCGTCGGCGACATAGATCTCGAAGTCGGAGAACAACGCACCGGCTTCCTTCTGCAAGACGGTTAGTACGGCGATCGCCATACGCCGAATTTCCAGCTCCGCACCTTCGCCGCAGCGCAGCTCGAGCATCGTCCGCCACGCGCGCGCGTTGCCGGACACGACGATCTTCACTTCCGTGGCGTTGGGCAGCACGCTGCGGGCCGCTTCGCGCGCCAGCTTCCGCCGTTGCACCTTGTCGGTGATCCACTCGTAGCGCTGCATCAGCCCCTCGACCGCGCGGACATAGGCGGCCTGCGCGTCGCTGACCTGCTGCTGCCACTCTTCCTCGAGCTTCGCGTCGCCCGCGATGGCGGGCGGCACGACGAACGCCGCGTGCGATTCATCGACGTAGCGCTGCGAGATTTGGGAATACCCGAATCCGGCGCGATGGCGCACCAGCTCGTGCGAGCAGGAGCGGGAGATCCCTTCGATCAGCAGAACGTACACGGCGTGCTCCAGCACCGAGCCGTGACCCTGCTTCTTGATGTTCTCGAGGTACTCGGCGGTCGTGCGATTGATGGGATTGTGCTGGCTCATGTAGCACAGCCGGCCCGCGTACTCGGCGAGGCGCTCGCCATCGCTCGCGTCGCCACGCCATTTCACCGCCAGGTGCGCCGGTTCCAAAAACTCGGGCCGGGCGATCAGCGAGACTCTGGGGGCGCGAAAGACTTCCACGGCGGGGGCGGGAGGGGGAGGGGGGGCTAACGTGTCAGTTCGAGTTTCGGGGTGGCCCATGCGGCGTTGCGCTCCACGTCACGTAGTCGCGTGGCGATGTCGTCCGGAATGACCGCGGCGCCGGCGCCCACCTTCAGCGCGGCCACGGGTGACCAATCAGTCGCGGGAATGATAACACCCGGGTTGAAGATGAACAGCGGGTCATAGGCGCGTTTGACTTCACGAAACAGTTCGACGATGGCCTTCCCGTAGAACCGCTCGAGCACGCCCGCGCGCAGCCGGCCCACGCCATGCTCGCCCGACGGAACGCCGCCGAGTCGGAGCAGCAGCGCCGTGACATCTTCGAACAGCGCCGCGAGTGCCTCCCGCCAGCCGTCACGCGTCGTATCCGGCAACGCGTTCACATGCACATGCCCATCGCCGGCATGGCCAAAGATCGCGACGGGAATGGTGTGCCGCCTGGCGGCTTCCCTCAGACCCGCGACATAGGCGCCGAGTGCGTCCAGCGGCACGCAGCCGTCCTCGACGATCTGGAGCGACCGCTGCGTGGCGGGGAGGCGCGCGAGCGCGGGAGAAGCAAGACGCCGCACGCTCCACAGGTGTTCGAGTCCCGCCCGGTTCACCGCCGTCTCGACGTGCACGGCCGACGCCTTGAGCCCGCGCACCGCGTCGCCCACGACGCCGCGCGCCGCCGCGGCGTCTTCACGTTCGAACTCGACGAGCAGCAGGCAGGCGACTTTCGGGGCTTCCGGGACGAAGCGGAGCAGCGTCTCGTCAAGCAGCTCGATCGCTGAGGGCCTGAGCGATCCGAGGTACGGTACGGCCTCGGTCATGGATTCCAGATCGGCAAATCCGAGCGCCGCGCCGGCTGTGTGCGGGGGAATCGGGTCGAGTTTCCAATGGACTTCGGTGACAACGCCGAGCGTGCCTTCCGAACCGACGAACAGATCGACCTCGTCTCCAGTCTCGGCAAGACGGTCGAGCGCGTAGCCGGAGGAGTTCTTGCGAGTTTTGGGGAAGCGGTCGGTAATCAGTTTTCGGTTATCCGTGCTCAGCTCAAACCTGGCTCTTTCCCCGCGTCTCACAGTCCTTACCATGCCATCCGCCTCGACAACCTCGAGAGCCTCCACCCACCTCCTCACACTGCCGTATCTCACCGAGCGCGGGCCGGCCGCGTTGGTCGCCACCATGCCGCCGCTCGTCGCGAACGCGCCCGACGACGGATCCGGCGGCAGCCGCAAGCCGTACGGTTTCGCAGCCTCATTCACCTTGGCCCAGGTGACTGAGGCGCCAGCCCGCGCGGTCCGGGTGTGAGAATCGATCGCCAGGCCCCCGAAGCCCGCCCCGAGGCTCAGATCGACGATGACACCGGTGCCGACGTTGCCGCCTGGCATGCCGCTGCCCGCGCCGCGTGGGATCAACGGCCTTCGGTCTTGGACGGCCTGCCGGACGATGGCGACGAGTTCGGCGGTGTCTGAGGGTATTGCAACCGCTTCGGGGACGATTCGGTAGATGCCCGCGCCTTCGGCATACGCCGCTCGGACACGTTGGTCGGTGACGAACACGTTCCAAACTTGACACCGCCCTACCGCAACGTGAAGCTTTGCCTTGCGATGACGCCCGCACGGACCGCAACGCCTCCTCCGCCCCCGGCCCCGGCCCCCGCCCCGGCCTCGAGCGCTCCGCGCGCGCAGTTGATCCACATCGAGGTGGATCGGCGGCTGGGTCACGAGTGGGACGAGTGGAACGGGCGCCCGCTCCCTGGTGGAGGCGACTTTTCGGCGGCACCGCGTCTGTTCTTCCGCTTCGCGGCGCTGACTGTCGCCACGGCGACTGCCGCCTTCGCCCTTCTTCTTTACCTGATCGGACCACGGCTTGGTGCGCTCTGGACACCGTTACCCAGGATTCTCTGGATTGGCCTGGGCGCGCTCGCGGTGCTGCAGTGGTTCTACCTGGGAGTGCTCGCGGGGTCCTTTTATGGCCGCCGGAACTTGTTGCCCGAGCGAATAATGGAACGCGGCCCGTATCTGCAGCTGATGAATTACACATCCCTGGTGGCGCGGGCCTTCGGGAAGCGCGACTGGGTCGAACATGCGGCCATCGATGTCTATAACACGCTCGCGGAACGTCGGGGCCGCAGGGTGGGGAAGGGTGAGCTGCTGGTTCTGATCCCTCGGTGTCTCTCGAAGCAAGCGCTCGATGGCGTCCTGGAGATCGCCGGCCGGTACGAGGTCCCCGTGTTCGTCGCGACACGCGGCCAACTCGCCCGACGCGTGATCCGCGAGCGTCGCCCCCGCGCGGTCGTTGCCGTGGCCTGCGAGCGCGACATGATGACCGGGCTGCGCGACGTCGCCGTCCTAGCGCAATCCACTCGGCCCTGCCGAAGCTCCCGGGCACGGCAGGAATCACCTTCATCAACACGATGACGACGCTCACGACCGCGCCGGCCGCGGCGATGGTCGTGCCTTGTCGATTACCGGCGCGACGCGCGAGCGCGATGAACGACAGGCACGCGGCGAGCCACCCGATGGCTCCCACGCCCGCGCCCACCTCCGAGATCGGGACCAACACGGCGTCGCCGATGAATGGACCGACCGCCGTGAGCACGGCGACCAGGGCGATCGCGAACGACGGAGTGCCGAAGCGCGGATTGACGGAGCCGAGTGCCCGATTGACGAGTCCCCGGCGCCCCAGCGCGTACACGAGCCGTGTTGCCGCGACGAAGTTGCCGTTGAAAACCTTGAGCAACGAAAGCAGGGCGCCCGCCAGCATCAGTCGAACGACCCACGGAGTCCCGAACGCGCGGGCGAAGGCCGCATCTGTGCCGAGGTGTTGTGCGACCAAATCGGTCCAAGGATACACCCACGCCGCGACACTCACGACCAGCACGTAGAACAAGCCTCCCGCAACCACGGCGAGCGCGATCATGCGGCTCAACAGCCGGGGATCGAGGCCCGGCCTCGCTTCCTCCGAGGCCTTCGGAATCGACTCGAACCCCGTCATGAAGTAGGGAACAATCTGCAAGACGAGCAGCACGGAGATGATCGGGCCCGACGAGGCGAAGAGCGGTTTGAGATTGGCGGCGGTGCCGCCGGCAAACCCGAAAACCGCGAATACGACAAAACAGGCGAGCAGACCGAGTGTAGTGATGTCCTGGAAGCGGCCACTCGTGCGAATGCCGCGATAGTTGATGAGGCCAACGATCGCCGTGAGGCCGAGCCCGGCAACCAGCCGCGGCAGCGAAATTGCCTTGCTGCCGACGGCGTAGAGCACCACGTCGTTCATCGCCGGGAAGATTCGCGCGAGCAGATTGCCGATCGCGACCGCTTCCCACGGACAGACGATCGCGTAGGCGAGCACCATCATCCAACCGGCGGCAAAGCTCGCCGGGCGTGGAAACACGCGCTCGGTATAGGCGATCTCGGCGCCGGCATCGGGGATGGCGCGGACCAGACTGCCGTAGGTCAGCGCGATCGGCAGCAGCAGCAGCGCACCGCCGAGGAATCCGAGCATCGCGCCGCCGGGACCGCCGCGACCCAGCCAGTCGTCCATGATGACCAGCCAGCCAACGCCCACCATACTGCCGAAGCCGAATGTGAAGTACTCGAGGGCGCCGAGGCTTTGCCTCAGGGGAGAGCTAGTAGGTGGTGACTCCAAGCTTGTCCTTGAGTGCCGCGAGGAGCCGCTGGGCGCGCAGCTGACCCGGTGAGCCGGGGGGGGAGGCGCGCTCGAGATCCCGCGTCGTGCGCGACGGGTCCTCCAACGGCCGGTACACCGCCTCGATCGTCACGCGCGCCTTGCGCGGCACGTCGGGATCGGCCCACAGGCGCACGCGATGCGTCCCCGCGAACTCTCCGGTTTCGAGAAACGCGTCGCGGAGACTCACGAAACGCACGCGGATAGTGTCGGCGTGGAGCAACGAATCGGCGAACTGTGTGACGCGGGCGGGCGGCGCGTTGATCACGGCGTGCAACGCTTCCGGCATCGGCGCGAACGACGGGCGCGTCGTCGTGGGCGTGCATGCCGTTAGCAGAAGGACGAACGCGGAACGCGGAACGCGGAACGACCGGCTCAATGTCAGTGCGGCGGCGTGCCGGGCGGGTGTGTGTGTGTCGCCTTCGTGGTGTCTGCGGGCGCCGCCTCGTGCTCGTGCTCTTCCCCCGGGTCATGATTATGCCCTGCCGCGCGATTTTCGATCTCCGCCTGGAGAGTTTTGGAAGGAATACCGGCCGCGTGGTCGAACACGAGCCTGCCCCCAAGAAGGCCGGTCCACACGAGTCCCGCGATTCCCACCACACTCAGCATGCGCGTGAGCGCCAGTTCCTGACTCGGCATTTGAAAGCGGCGGATCAGTCGCCAGCCCAGCACGACGGTGAAGAGCGCCATCGTCATGAGCGCCATGTCTTCGTGCTTTTCCATGATTTGGTGGATCGCTTCACCATGCTCGATCGAGCCAGACGCGAGCAAGCCCGCAACGACGGCTGCCCAGCCGCCGATGACGCCGGCCCACAGCGTCCAGATCGCGGCCCACATCAGCGATTCGCGCTTCGTCGCGGCCGCCGCGAGATCGAAGAGCACCGCGACGAGCAGCAGGGCCGCGGGGAGATCGTTGAGGACGGCGTGCCAACGGGCAGCGTTGTAACCGAGCATCAGAGTCCCAGGTTGCTGACGACGGGTGGAGTGGCCGAGTAGTCGTAAAACCCTTTGCCGCTTTTCCTGCCGTGCATTCCCGCGAGCACCATGCGCTTGAGCAATGGCGGCGGCGCATAGCGCGCCTCACGGTACTCCTTGAACATGATCTCGGCGATATGGTGCGTCGTGTCGAGACCGACAAAGTCGAGCAGCGTCAGCGGGCCCATCGGGTAGCCGCAGCCCAGCTGCATCGCCTTGTCGATGTCGGGCACGCTGCCCACGCCCCGCTCGACAGCCCGGATCGCGTCGAGCAGATAGGGGACGAGCAGCAGGTTGACGATGAAGCCGGACGTGTCCTTGGCGGCGATCGGCTCTTTGCCGAGCGAGGCGGCGAACGCGAAGGCGCGCTTGAAGGTCTCCGCGGACGTCGTCACGGTGCGCACGACCTCGACCAGCGCCATGAGCGGCACCGGATTGAAAAAGTGCAGTCCCACGAACCGATCGGCGCGCCTGGTCGCCCCGGCCATCTCGGCGATGGTGAGACTGGAGGTATTGGACGCGAAGATCGTCCCCTGGCCGCAGAGCCCGTCGAGCTCCTTGAAGAGCGCATTCTTCAGCGCGAGATCTTCGGTGATGGCCTCGATCACGATGTCGACCGATTTCAGATCCGCGACGGTCGCCGTAAAGCTCAAGCGCTTGAGCGTCGCGTCGTGGCCCTCGGTGGAGAGCTTGCCCTTCTCGACAAATTTCGCGAGCGACTTCTCGATGCCGGCCCGGCCGCGATCGAGAACCTCCTTCGACACGTCGCGTACGATCGTGTCGTAGCCGGCGGTCGCGGCGACCTGGGCGATGCCGCTGCCCATTAAGCCGCAGCCGAGCACTCCGACTCGTTTGATATCGGTCATCTATCCTCTGGTCTTCGGCCGCGGATTCTCGAATGCTTTCCGGACCTCTTCGGCGAGGCGGACGAACGTCTGCGCGCCGGGCAGCGCGCCCTGACTCGACGATGCGCGAGTCTCGCTCTGCTCGAGCCGGTCGAGCACCTGCTCGAGCGCGATCTGGATGCGCTCGTTTGCGCCCCGGTACGTGCGCGCGATCAGCGCGCCGCCGATCGTCAGGCCCACGCCGGGGACGAGCATGAGGGCTTGCGCGAGCGCCAGGGGCGGAGCGATGAGGGCGGTGGCGCCCGTCATGCCCCATCCCAGGATCGTCAGCACGCTGCCGCCGGTGATCCGCTTCGTACGCTGCTCGCGAACGTCCGCCTCGAGCCGAACGAGGCAAAACCCCGGCTCGAGCTGCACGACTTGTCCGGTGATTTCGCCGGCCTGTGCGAGCGAGTAGCGGCGCTTCCCGGCCAGGGCACGCTGAATCGAGGCGAAGGCCCCCGCTTTCGGCTCCCACGACGCACGGTCAGCGTACTGCCGTTTGGGCTGCAACAGCGCTTCTTCGATCATCCAGCGGCTCAGCGCGCGCTCGACCGCCGTACGATCACCCGGCACGACGCGATGGGCGACGATGGATCGCGGGCCAGCGAGCCACGCCCAGGTCCCGGTTGCGACCTCGGGCACGATCCGCGTCTGCTCCTCGAGCATCGCTTGGCGCAGATAGCGGTCCGGAATGCCGACGTCCTTGCCGAGCGCCAGGACTTCGTTGGTCGTGAGCCCTTCACCGATCTCGCGCTCTCCCGCCTGCAGCTCGGCGGCGCGTTTGATGATGCGCTCGAGCGCGTCACGGCTGATGAGATCCTTCCCCATCAGACTTTGGCCTTGCCCTTGTCCTGAACCGCCGGGAGACGCTCACCCGCTCCCGCGGCGCGTTCCGGCAGAGCCGCGGGAGGATTGCCGGTGGGAGCGAGCCGATCCATGAAGACTCTGAACAGATCGATGGGGATGGGGAAGATCGTCGTCGAATTGTTTTCGGAGGCGATTTCGTTGACCGTCTGCAGATAGCGCAGCTGAATAGCGGCAGGCTCGGCGCCGATGATGTGCGCCGCCTGGGCGAGCTTCTCCGATGCCTGCAGCTCGCCCTCGGCATTGATGACTTTGGCGCGGCGCTCGCGCTCGGCTTCCGCCTGCCGCGCCATGGCGCGCTTCATCTCCGGAGGCAGGTCGACGTCCTTCACTTCGACCGCGGAGACCTCGATCCCCCACTCCTCGGTGCGCGTATCG
Organism: Gemmatimonadota bacterium; assembly: GCA_003221985.1. Next base: position 23,198 of record QHUQ01000024.1, read on the forward strand.
ATGATCTGGCGCAGGATGGCGTTGACCTTGTCGCGGCTCGCCAGCAGCTCATCCATCTCGGTTTCGCCCAGCACCGAGCGGAGCGTCGTCTGCGCCAGCTGGCTCGTGGCGTAGAGGTAGTTCTCGACGCCCACCACCGCCTTTTCGGGCGTCTTGACGCGCATGTACAGCACCGCGTTCACCTTGATCGAGATGTTGTCGCGCGTAATCACGTCCTGCGGCGGAATGTCGATCGCCATCACGCGCAACGACACCTTTTGCATTTTGGCGAGCAATGGCGGCAGGAAGATCAGTCCCGGTCCTTTGGTCGGCCGGAGGTGGCCGAGCAGGAAGTAGACCCCGCGTTCGTACTCGCGCAGCACGCGGAGCCCCGCGAACAAATAGAGGGCGATCGCTCCGATCGCGGTGACCAGAATGTCGCTCATAACGCCTCGACGATGACCGCCGCGCCCTGGCCGCCGCCAATGCAGGCGGAACCGAGCCCAAAGCGCTTCTGCTCCCGCCGCAGCGCGTGCAGCAAGTGAATCGTGATTCGCGTGCCGGTCGCCGCGAGCGGATGCCCAATAGCGATGGCGCCGCCGCAGGCATTCGTGCGGCTGCGATCCAGCCCTAGCTCCCGCTCGACCGCCAGATACTGCGGGGCGAACGCTTCGTTCACTTCGACGAGATCCATCTGCTCGAGTTTCATCCCAGCCTTCGCGAGCGCCTTCCGAGCGGCGGGGACGGGCCCGATGCCCATGTGCTTCGGCTCGACGCCCGCGACGGCCCAGGCGACCAGCCGGCCGAGCGGTTTCAGGCCGTGCGTTTTCGCATACTCCTCACTGGCAATCACGGTCGCGGCGCCACCGTCCGAAATCCCCGACGCATTCCCGGCCGTGACGAGCCCGTCTTTCTTGAAGTACGGCTTCAGGCTGCTGAGGATCTCGAGCGTCGTATCGGGCCGCATGTGCTCGTCGGCGCGGAACTCGAGTTCCTTCCCTTTCACCTTGATCGTCACCGGCACGACTTCGTCCTGGAACGCGCAGGCGTCCCACGCCTGCTTCGCCCGCCGCTGTGAGCCGATCGCGACTTCGTCCACTTCCTTGCGGGTGAGCTTGTACTTCTCGGCGAGGCTTTCGGCGGTTTCGGCCATCGAGAGACCACACTGCGGATCCTTCAGCGCTTCCCACAGCAGATCCTCGAGCGGCGCCGGTCCGAGTCGCAGTCCCCACCGCGCCCCGCGGACGACGTGCGGCGCCTGGCTCATCGATTCGGCGCCGCCGGCAAGCACCGCCTCGGCTTCGCCCAGCAGAATGAGCTGCGCGCCCTGCGTAATCGCTTCGAAGCCCGAGCCACAGAGCCGATTGACCGTCACAGCTGGCGTCTCGATCGGCAGACCCGCCTTGAGTCCGACGTGGCGGGCCATGTAGATGGCGTCGGCGGACGTTTGCAGGGCGTTGCCGAACACCGTATGTCCGAAATCGCTCGCGGGGACGCCGGACCGCTGAATCGCTTGGCGTGCGGCCGCGACCCCCAAGTCGATTGCCGATAAGTCCTTCAAAGAGCCGCCGAACGAGCCGAATCCTGTCCGCACGCCGGACAGAAAGACGACATCTTTACTGGCGCCCTGGGTTTTCATGAGAAGAACTCCATCATAAGTGGGCGGAATATGGGCCTGCCGCCGATGCGACGGTAGGTCGTGAGGCCAAAACACAAGCGGCGGACAGGATTGTTCCCCATCCGCCGCATTTTCAATCAGTGACGACTGTCAGTGCACGAGGTCGACCCACCCCGCTTCGTTGGCGATGATCGCGACGCTCCCCAAATTGTCGAACGCGATATGACGGGGGAGACCTCCGGTCTCGAGCGTGCCTACCGGTTTCAGCGTCTGCGCATCTAGCAAGGCGACCTGGCCGGCCGGTCGCAGGCTCACGTACACAACGGACTGATCTGGAGTGAGCGCGACCTCGTCTGCGGGAGTGTCGAGCATGCGTCTCTGGCTCTTGCCGCTCGGCAGGTGAATGATGTCGAGCCATCCCGCTTCGTTGCCGCAGTACAATCGCAGGCCGTCGCGCGAGACGGCCACACCCAGCGGTGCGCCTCCTACCTCATAGCGACGAACGAGCGCCAGCGTGCGCGCTTCGAATTCAAGAATGACACCCGCTTTCCACGTCGGGACGAACACGCGGTTGCCCGCGGGATGGAGCGCGATCTCGGTGGATGCGAGCGGTAGGCTGGTCGAGCGAACGATCCGCCCACCGTTGTCGCTCAGCGCGCAGGCGCAGAGTTGATCGAGGTTGGTCGCGACGTAAAGCATGCGTTCGTCCGGCGACAATGCCGCACCAAGTGCGTTGCCCTCCATGGCGATCGAACCGATGCGACGGCGAGACACCAGGTCCACAACCGCCACGTCTCTCGTGAACTGATTGGTCACCCACCCTCGCTCGCCGGACGACGCCAGGGTGACCCGCGTGGGAGCGACACCGACGCGAATGCTGCCGCTGGTCGCCAGGGGCTGGAGCTCCAGTCGCTCCACAACCGCCGCATGCACGCGGGTTAACCAGGCGACGCCGTCCGGCCCGATCGCGACGTCGAACGGGTAACCGCCGATCGCCAAGCGGGAGTCGAGCACGCCACGCGGTTTGCCGGGCGACTGCGATGGCGCGGGCTTCACCGGGCGGACCGGCTGAATCACCGGGTCGGGGGTGGACTTCGCCTCCTGCATCGCCGCCGCTCGCAACAACGGCTGGAGCGTGAGCTGATGCATCGCGCTCCCTCTCCAAGTTGCGCGAAACCGCAGGATCGCCCCAGCGATACCGCCCCGCCGCACGCGCGACCACGGCTGGCCCATGAGGCGCCGCACCAATCGGTAGCAGGTCGCCGGCTCGTGCCCGGACTGCCGTGCGAGGGACAACAACGATGCGCCGGATTGCTCAGACTGGAGAATCCAATAGAAGAGGCGGGTCCACGCCGCGAGCGCCTCGAGCGGCGGCAGGCTGGCCCGACGCAGCTTGCGGGCGACCTGATGCCGCGTCCGTAGGCCGAGAAACCGGGCGACGTCGTTGGCGGGGGGCAGCAGTCCATTCCGGGAGGCGAGCACGTCGAGGACGGCCCGTGCTTCCCCGGACAACAACGGTAGAGCAGCGCTCAACACCTTGGCCAGCGGAAGCGGCGGCATTGTCCAAACTCAACGCGTGATTGTGAACGACGTCAACTGGGAGTCAAACTAGGTCCCCCAGCTTCTTTACCACCGCAGCCGTGCTCGCGTCACCGCCGAGATCGGGTGTACGGACCTTGCTCGCCAGCAGCTTGCCGACCGCCTGCTTGAGGTCGGCAGCCGCAGCGGGGTACCCGAGGTATTCGAACATCAAACCACCCGTCAACACAGCAGCAACAGGGTTCGCCACCCCCTTGCCGGCGAGGGCCGGTGCTGAACCATGCACGGGCTCAAAGAGCGCGTGCCGGGTGCCAGGGTGGAGATTGGCGCTGGCGGCGATGCCGAGCCCTCCCACGAGTCCCGCGCCGAGATCGGAGAGGATGTCGCCGTAGAGGTTGTTCGTTACGATCACCTCAAAGCGTTGCGGCTCACGCACCAGCTCCAGCGCCAGCGCGTCGACATAGCGGTGCTCGGCCGTGATCTGCGGATACTCCCGTGCGATCGCCTTGAACTTGTCCTGCCAGATGCGATGAGCGGGAATCGCGTTGGACTTGTCGCTCATGGTGACGCGTCGCTTGCCGTGTGACTGTGCCCACGCGAACGCCGCGCGAATGATCCGCTCCACGCCCTTTCCCGTGTTGATTTCCTCGGCGATGTACTCGTCGCCCGAGGAGCGCCCGCGACCGAGGTATTGGCCTTCGGTGTTTTCGCGGAAGATGACGAAGTCGACGGCCGTCGCGCGCAGGGGAGTCAGATCGGGATGGAGCAGCTCTACCGGACGAAAATTGACGTAGAGATCGAGCTTGAATCGCAGACCCAGGAGGATGTCGCGTGCGTGTTCGTTGCCCGGCACTCGCGGATCGCCGAGTGCACCGAGGAAGATGGCATCCACGTCATCGCGCAGATGCTGAAACGCAACGTCGGGCAGTGTTTCTTTGGTCTTGAGATAGTGATCAGCGGAATACGGGAGGCGCTCCCAGGCCAGGGAGAAGCCGTGTTTCGCAGCCACTCGGTCCAGGATCGGGATGGCCGCCTCGATGACTTCCGGTCCGATCCCGTCGCCCGCGATCACCGCAATCTTGGCCGTCCGGCCCTTTCCGTCGGGCCGTCCGGGCGTCATTCGAATCCCGTCGGCTTGCCACACGAGAGACAGTACGCCCAGCCGACATCGACCGGGCTGCCGCATGCGGGACACTTCAGATCGCCTTCCTGCGGCTGGCCGCAATGCGGGCAGAACCGCACGTCGCGATTGCTGGGCAGAACGTCACCACAGTACTCGCACTGGTTCTCCGACAGACCCTGGGCCGGACGGGCGATACGGAACCGCTCCTGAGGCACTGGCGGCGGCGCCGGGATCGGGTTTTCACCCGTCGTGTCGAGCAAGTCGTCTTCGTCGTCTGCCGGCGGAGCATACGCGCGCTCGGCCATCAACACGCGCTCGGCGGCACGGCCGTTGACCATGACCTGCGCCTCGGGAAAACTGCGGAAGTAAGCCGGGTCGGGGTTGATGGTCGCGATTTCCCGTTGCATGGCTTCGCGGACCGAATCGGGTTCGAGCTGAACATAGCCGCGCTCGCCCGCGAGCAGCCGCAATACCGCCATCTCGTAGTCCTGATGGGTCGCGACGTTCAGGTGCGAGCGGTTGGAGCGATAGGGCACGAGCCGCTCGTATATTTCTGCCGCCGCGAACGGGACCGCGACTCGGGTTTCTCGGGCGAGGGCGGCGACCAGCAAGCCAAACAATCGATCGAGCTCGTCCACTACGCCCCATTCCTCCACGCGCTTATCCAGCGATCATACAGCACCGGCACAACGCCGCCCTGCTGCAGCACCTCGACGCCCGAAGGATCGCGGTACGCCTTGCGATAGAACACATGCGTCACACCGGAGTTGATGATCAGCTTCGCGCACATCACGCACGGCGACGCGCTTACGAACACGACCTTGTCGCGGACGCTGCCCGGAGCCTTCACGAGCGCATTCATCTCGGAATGGATGCAGCCGCAATTCCCCGGGACCGCCGAGTCGCATTTGTTCGGCAGGCCGCGCGCGTTGCCGTTGTAACCGATCGCCAGGACGTTTTCGAGCCGCTGGTCGGTCACGACGGTGCCGACCTGCAGCCGCACGCACGTCGAGCGCTTGGCCAGCTCTTCGGCCATGCGCATGTACACCTCGTACAGCGGTATTCGGTCGACGGTACTCGGGGTACCGTCAGCTGAAAGGTTTGATGGATGGGTGTTAGCGACAACGCCGTCTTTAGGCGCGCTCATGGAGCTCCTGATCGGGATCGAAGTCGACAAACTTGCCGCGGGCGCGCTGTTGCGCGAGCCAGGTGTCGAAACCCGAGGGGATCAGACCGTTGGAGCGTTCCTGCTGGTCGGCGGCGCGAATGGCGAGCATGTTCGCGTATTCATTCTTGACGTGCTCGTTGTGGCCGCGTACCCAGCGCCAATCCACCGTATGCATGGCGGCGACCTGCGCCAGCTTTTGCCACAGCTCCACGTTTTCGAGGGCTCCCGTCTTGCGTCGCCAGCCACGGGCTTGCCAGCCACTCACCCACTCGTTCATGCCCTTGACGAGATACTCCGAATCCGACACGAAGCGCACGAGCGCATGGCGCCATTGGCGACGAATCCACTCGAGTGCGCCGATCGCTCCCGCCAGCGCCATCTTGTTATTCGTGGTCTGCGGCGAGCATTCGTAGAAATCCCAGCGCGCCACGCTGTCGCCCGCCGGCGCTTCGATCAGCGCGGCGTTGCCGCCGCGGCTCGGTTTGGTGGAGTCGTTGCCGAGGCAACTCTCGTCGGCGTGCACCAGCACGAAATGGCCGGTCATGGCTGAATCACGACGGGAATATCAGTGTGCAGCAAGATCTCCTCGGCATGTGAGACCGTCACGGCAGTGCGTCGGCCCTCACCAGACACGTGCGCGCCGGCGAAGAGCGCGTCGCACTCCGTCTGCTGAATCACGCGCGCCACCGCTTCACCGGGCGTGCCGTGCTCGAGGTGCGTGACGAACGCGACCCCCTGGAGCGAGAGCAGCGCCTCGGCTTCGCCGACCACCATGGTACCAACGGCGGGATCGATGGTCGCGTGAATGACATGAATCGTACTGTGCGTGACGCTCGCGAATCGTGCGACGAGCTCGAGGGCCCGCTGCGCTGTCTCCCGGCCGTCGTAGGCGATCGCGCACGCGTTCATCGGCGATGGCTTGCTGGCGCATACGATCACCGTCCTCTCGGCGATGCGAATCAGCGACGTGACCGTCTTGCCGAGTACGTCGGACGGCGAGGAACGGCCGCGCCGGCCCACGAGCACGGTGTCGACATCCCCCGCCAGCGTCGCGAGCTCCGAATCGGGCTCACCGTGCCTGAGAACTGTCTGCACCGCGAGGCCGGCGTCTGCGACGCGCTCCTGCGCCCGCTGCAGCAGCACGCCTGAATCGGAGGCGCGCTTGCCCAGGCCATGCGTTTCCTTGATATGCGCGACCACGACCTTGGATTTGAAACGCTGGGCGAGGTGCACCGCCTGCTCCAATGCTTCATCGGCACTGGGGCTGCCATCGAGACCCACCAGCAGGCGCGTGAACACGTGTTTACGGGAGTACCGCGAAGCTCTCCAGATCGCGCAACCGGAACGTGAGCAGCTCGCCCGTCATGGGGAGCCGTCCCGCCAGCGCGTCGTCGCGTCCGCTCGTTATCAGGCGCTCGGCCACCACGACATATTCGGTGCCGCGCCGCCGCAGCGCTACCCGGCGATGCTCGCGGACGGCACGCTCCAATGCGTCGAGCGCCTCGGGAGCGAGGGACCGGTATTCAGGAATCGCGGGCACGCGCCTTTACCTCACCGCGATCGCGCCGGCCACGCCGCGCGAGAGGCGGCCGATGCGCACGGCGGCCGGCGTCCGCTCGCTCTGCAACGCGGCGAGAAGCGCATTCGCCCGATCGGGATCTACCGCGATCAAGAGACCTCCTGAGGTCTGCGCATCGAACAGCAGCACGCGAATCGGTTCCGGGATTTCCGCGTCGAACTGGACGTGCGGCGCCAGCGCTTCGCGATTGCGTTTGGTGCCCCCAGGAATCGCCCCCCGCTCAGCGAGCTCCACCGCTTTGGGAAATAGCGGCACGGCGGCCGCATCCACTTCGGCCGACAGGCCACTGGCCGCCAGCATGTTATGCAAGTGCCCCAGCAGTCCGAAGCCTGTGACGTCGGTCGCGGCATGGACCGCGTCGCCGGTCGCGCGCAGCGCGCGTGCGGCACCTGCATTGAGCGTCGTCATCGATTTCACAGCCGGTGCGATGTCGGCTGCCGTCGCCAAGTCCCGTTTCAACGCCGTCGTGAGCACACCGGTCCCGATCGGTTTGGTGAGCACGAGGGCATCACCGGCGCGCGCGCGCGCGAGTGTCACGATTCGATCGGGATGGACTTCGCCGATCGCGACCATGCCGTACTTGGGCTCGGGGTCGTCCACCGAATGCCCGCCGAGCACGAACGCGCCCGCTTCCTTCGCGATGTCCCCGCCGCCGCGCAGCACCTCGCCGAGCAGCTCGTAGGGCAGCGTGTCGCGCGGCCAGCCGACCAGATTCAGCGCGAGCAGCGGCGTCGCACCCATCGCGTAGACGTCGGAGAACGCGTTGGCGGCGGCGATGCGGCCGAAGTCGTACGCGTCGTCCACAACCGGCGTGAAGAAGTCGACCGTGGCGACGATCGCGCGGTCCGGCGTGAACTGGTACACGGCGGCGTCGTCCCGCGTCGAGGCATCGACCAGGATGCGTGGATCCGAGATGGTCGGCACGTGGCGCAAGACCTGCGCCAACTCGGCGGGGCCGAGCTTGCAGGCTCAGCCGGCGCCGTGCGAGAGCGCAGTCAGGCGAATGGTTGTCATTGGTTCTGCGAAGATAGCTACGAAAGACGCCAGGCGAGCAGGCCACCCGCGATCACATACCGGCCGACATCGAAGCACGCATGTACGAACAAATGGCGTCGTCTGAGGCCGTCCACATGCTGCCACATCACCAGACGACGTGGAAACGCGACCAGTAATCCGACGAGCGCAAACAACAGCCACCACTCGCCGGCGCCCAGCGAATCGAACCAGAGCGAAGCGAAGAGCGTGACCACCAGCGCTTCGACCCACCGCCAGCCAATTTCCCAGCGATGGAACGACCAAACGAGTGCATGATGGTCGGGCGGCAGGTCCCACCGATAGCCGATCGGCGGCACGATGGTGAAGAGCGCCGCCACCGGCAGCCAGGCGACGATCAGTCGCCCGAGCGTCACGCTAGCGCGTCCCGCGGTATCCTGGACCCCGCAGCCCGCGCCCCGGCCGCGCACTCGTCATCTGCCCCTTCCTTAATACCAGCTGCCCGTTCACCAGCACGTACTCGATGCCCACGGATGGCTGATGCGGTTGCTCGAAGGTCGCGCGGTCGATCACGGTTTCAGGATTGAAGACGGTGATGTCGGCGAACATGCCCGGCTTTACGAGGCCGCGGTCGGTGAGGCCGACACGCTGCGCTGCGAGCGACGTCATCTTCCGCACGGCGAACTCGAGCGGCATCAACTTTTGCTCGCGGACGTACCGGCCCAGTATCCGCGTGAACGAGCCGTAGGCGCGAGGATGCGTGCCGTCCTTGCCGAACGGACCGTCGGGCGCGACGCCACTGGCGTCCGTGTTGACCCCCACCCACCACTGCTGCAGCGCGGCGCGCACATCCGGCTCGCTCATGATGAAATAAATCGCGCCGGTACGCGCGTGATCGGCGATGATGATGTCGAACATGGTCTCGATCGGATCCCGGTGACGCGCCGCGGCGATCTCCGAGAGGCGCTTCCCCTGCAGGTAGTGCAGGGAATCATCGAAGGGGAACACGATGACGCCCTGCGGCCCTTCGGTGGCCCGGTAGAAGCGGTCTGTGATTTGAGGCGGCGCGAGCAGCTCGGCGCGGAGTCGCGCCCGGATGACAGGATCGCGCAGGCGCGCGATCAGCGAATCATTCCCGCCCGAGTGAGCCCACGCCGGGACGGACGCGTCGAGCGAGGTCGCCCCGGCGAGATAGGGATACTGGTCGGCCGTGACGTCGACCCCCGCCGCGCGCGCCGAGTCGATCCGCGCCAGGACGTGCGGCATCCGGCCCCAATTCCGACGCCCCGAGACCTTGAGATGCCAGATCTCGGCGGGTATGTCGGCTTCACGGGCGATCCGGAATGTTTCGTCGAGGGACTGGTCGATCTGACCGCCCTCATTGCGCATGTGAGTGGCGTACACGCCGCCGTGGCGCCGGGCGGCTTCGGCGAGCGCGATGACCTCCTCGGTCGGGGCGTAGAACGCCGGGGCGTACTCGAGGGCCGTGGACAGACCCAGGGCGCCCTGCTCCATGTTGGTGTCGACGAGCGCCACCATGTGGGCAAGCTCCTCCGGCGTCGCATGACGATCTTGCTTGCCGACGACCGCCAAACGCACCTGCGTTGCGCCCACAAACGTCGCGATGTTCACGGTGCTACCGGTCCGCGCCAGATGCGCGAAATATCCGTCCAGGTCGCGCCAGTCCTCCTGCACGTTGTACTTCTTCATCCACGCGGAATCGTCCATCACCAGCAGATCGGTCAGCGGCGCGACCGAGCCTCCCTCTCCGGTGACTTCGGTCGTGATCCCTTGCGTCACTTTGCTGAGCACGCGATTGTCGACCAGCACGAACCCCTCAGACTGGCCGAGCATGTCGATGAATCCGGGGGCGACCGCGAGGCCGCTCACGTCCAGCGTCTCGGGCGCCGTCGCTGTCCCCAGGAATCCCGCCGCCGCAATGCGGTCGCCGCGAATGCCCACGTCGCCGCGATAGCGCGGGTTGCCGCTGCCGTCCACGATCCAGCCGCCTTTGAGGATCAGGTCGTAGGCCCCCGCGCCCCGCCGGGCTGGCGCGCCCCGGTCGCAGGCCGTGACAAGTAAGAGGAAGAGCAGGCGGAGTGCTGATCTCATTTCCATGTGGCCCTCAGGGAATCGGGCCGGATCACCCGGCCCCGGATCATGACCATCGCGATATTGCGCGTAGCGGCGATGTTCGCCGCGGGATTGCCGTTCAAGACGACAAGGTCTGCGACCTTGCCCTGGGCAATCACACCGAGGGAATCCGCGTGCAGCAGCTGGGCGCCGCGGCGCGTGGCCGCCGTGATGGCCTCGAGGGGCGTCAGACCGGCAGCAACGAGGAGAGACATTTCTTCATGTAAAGAATATCCCGGAATCAGGAGCTGGTTCGCGGCGTCCGACCCCGCGGCGATCGCGCCGCCGGCGCGCTTGTACTCGCGCACGAACTGATCCTGCCGCCGCCGCGAGCGCCGGAACGCATCGAAATCGCCCGCCCGCCAGCCCGTGCGCCGCAGCAGGCTCGGCACGCTTCGCACGCTCTCCGCGTTATCGGGCACGTCCTCCATCCCGGGACGCGCCAACAAGATGGGGTTGTCGAGCCGCGCGAGCATGTCGTGCACAACGAGTGTCGGGACGATGGTCACCTTGGTCTGCGCCAGCGCGCGCGCGGTCCGGGCGACGGCGCCCGAGTCGAGGGCGGCCCACCCTTTTTCCTCGGCCGTCCAGCCCGTGAGAAAGCTGTTGTGCGCGGTGGCGTAGCTCGGATTGCCCGTCGCCGTCTGAACGACGCCCGACATGTGCTCGACCGACACGACGCCGGCACGCGCCGCGGTCAGCGCGTCGGTCTTCCCGAGATGCGCGGCGACGGCGAGGTGCAGTTTGTCGGCTTCATCGAGCAGCGGTCGCAGCAGCGCGGGCGTGATTTTCGTGTACACCTTGAGATAGTCCACGCCCGCCACGGCATGCTGGTCCACCGCGCGTCGCGCCTGGTCCGCGGTCGCGATGCCGGTCGCGTTTGCATACGTCGGCGGCACGCCGTCGATCATCGCGCCGGCGGTGAACATCCGGGGGCCCGTGATCGAGCCGAGGTTCATAGCGTTTCGCAGCGCCAGCGCCGTGTCGGTGACGCTGTGCAGATCGCGCACAGTGGTGACGCCCCAGGCGACGTAGCGGCCTGCGGCCCACCGTTCCACGTGCGCGTGCGCGTCGATCAATCCGGGGATGATGGTCTTGCCGACCACATTGATGCGCTCCGCGCCCTTCGGAATCGGGATCTCGTTGACACGGGCGACTGTCTCGATGTGACCGTTGCGGACGATGATCAGCGCGTCCGGCTTCGGTGCGCCGCCGGCGCCGTCGATCAGCGTCGCACCTTCGAGCGCGATGACGCGATCCTTGGGGGGGAGGAGCTTGTTACAAGCGCCGAGCGGCAGGACGAGAAACAGCAGCATCCTGTCGACGTGCGGACGTATGACGTTCACTTCGGATCTGGCGCCGTGTGATCGTGCAGGATCCGCCAGCGATCGCCCTGTTTCTGGAGCACCAAGGTAAATGGCCCGCTGGCCACGACCGAATCACCTCGCGTGAGTTTGAATCGCGCCGTCGCATACGCGAAGTCGGGAGTCAGCACGCGCACGTGGAGCTCGTCGAACGAGAGCGAGTCGCGCGACTTCCCGGGCGCGAAGTAGTTCTTCTGATAGCGATCATACAAGACCTGCCAGCCGTACTGCACGTGCCCGCCCGCCATATAGCTCGTCAGCGAGTCGTGCGCGTAGTCGCTCATGAATCCTGCGAGGTCGCCCCGATTCCAGTCCGACGCGGAGCGCTGCAACATCGCCGCGATTTCCTGTGGCGGATTCCCCAACGGCAGTTTCGGTGCACTGCACCCGATCACGATCGAGAGCCAAACGACGGACGACGCACGACGCATAGTTTTGTCCTCCTTAACGTGTCCGCGGGAGCGTCTCGTCGAGACGCTCCCGCGGATGGCGAAGCGAGTTGTGCTAGCGGCGGCGTTTCTTCTTGGCGGCCTTCTTCTTCTTCGCCGGTTTCTTCTTCTTTGCCTTAGGCCGGGCCTTCTTGGCGGCTTTCTTTTTCTTCTTCGCCTTGGGCTTGGAAGAGCGCGACGACTCTTCCATCGGCATCGATGGCATCGGCGCGGGCGTGGGCGCCGACGGGAACATCGGTTCCATGAACCCCGGTCCAGGCCAACTGCTGTCCGTTACGTCCGGCTGCTCAAGCATCGGATCTTCTCCTATGCTGGTAGGTGCAGGGGCGTCGTGGGTGGCCTATAGCTTACCGCCGGATTCTGACCTCGCAAGTGACACGGTCTACCGCCCTTTTGGTCTCTTGGAATGGCGCTCCCGGTGACAAGTTGGCTTGACAACGCCATTTAGCCGGACACACATTCGCCAGCCATGACGAGATGCGGACTTCTCGGCGCATTCGGGCTGCTCCTGCCGACTGCACTAGTCGCGCAGAGTGTCGCCGAGGTGCAGGTCGCGCCCCCCTCGGTGACCATCCGCGTCGGTGAACGCACCGGTTTGCTCGCGACCGCGTTCGATCGCATCGGGAATGTCATCCCCACGGTACGCATCATCTGGTCGTCCAACAACGTCAACATCGCGAAGGTCGACAACAACGGCACCGTCACCGGCGTGGCGAACGGTGTGGCCATCATTGAAGCCAGGGTCGGCGCCCGCCGGGGGCAGGCCGCCATCCAGGTCACCGGCGGCAGTGCGCCAGCCCCCCCC
>QHUQ01000006.1 GCA_003221985.1 Gemmatimonadota bacterium
AACGCCGACGATTTTGAGCTGGTGTGCGCGATGCGATCGGAAGTGCAAACCCGCGGGATGGCGAAGCAAGCCTGCCAGCTGGTCCTCGACTGGGCGTTCAAGACCGCCAAGCTCGAGCGTGTCATCGCCAGCATCGACGACAGCAACGAGCCGGCGCGCGCGATCGCCGGGAAGCTCGGCATGACGGAGCTCGGCCAGCAGCGCCCCAACCGCACGGTCTATGTGAAGTATCGTGGCGAGCGCTGAGTAGATTGAGACTCGTCGCTCTTCTGGTATTCCTGGCAGGCTGCTCAGCGAGCCAAACATCGTCTGACGACTGGCGGGTCACGGGCGGCGAACCGGGCAACTCCCGCTACTCCGCGCTCGCCCAGATCGATACGAGTAATGTCGCGCGGCTGCGCGTCGCCTGGACCTACCACACCGGCGACCTGCCACCCGATGGTCATGGAGAAATTCAGGCGACGCCGATCGTCGTCTCCGGAATCCTCTACACGACGACGCCGGCGCTGGCGGTCATCGCACTGCGCGCGGGCACCGGCACACTGATCTGGAAGTTCGACCCACGCACTTCCACGACCCATGTCAATCGCGGCGTCGTCTATTGGGCAAGCGGCGACGATCGACGAGTCTTCTTTACGGCGGGACGCCGGCTGTACGCGCTCGACGCGCGCACCGGTCACCCCATTTCCACCTTCGGTGACTCCGGATCCATAGACCTTGGCGCCGGCCTGTCCCGCGACATCGGCGATGCCTACCTCGTCGCGACGTCTCCTGGTGCCATCTACCGCGATCTTCTCATTCAGGGCACGCGCGTCGGCGAAGACGAAGGCTCGGCGCCGGGGGACGTGCGCGCGTACGACGTGCGCAGCGGAGCGATTCGCTGGACATTTCATACGATCCCGCACCCCGGAGAATTCGGCTACGAGACGTGGCCCGCCGCCGCCTGGCAGACGGCGGGCGGTGCCAACTCGTGGGCCGGCATTTCCCTCGACGTGCGTCGCGGCATTGTCTACATCCCTACCGGATCGGCGACGCCCGATTTCTACGGCGGCGCGCGGCTCGGCGCCAACCTCTTCGCGAATTCGCTCCTTGCCCTCGACGCCCGCACGGGGAAGCGGCTGTGGCATTTCCAGACCGTGCATCACGACTTGTGGGACCGCGATCTTCCGGCCGCGCCCAACCTGGTCACATTGACACGCCATCCATCGCGCATCGACGCAGTCGCGCAAATCACGAAGAGCGGGTTCGTGTTCCTGTTCGATCGCCAAACGGGGCAGCCACTCTTTCCCATTGAGGAGCGCGCCGTCCCCGCGTCGGATCTGCGTGGCGAGCACACGTGGCCGACGCAGCCGTTCCCGCTGAAGCCGGCGCCCTTCGCGCGGCAGGCCTTGAGAGAGTCCGACGTCACTGAGCTGAAACGCTTTCGTGCGTTGCGACACGACGGGCTCTTCACGCCGCCGAGCAGGGAAGGGAGCGTCGTGCTTCCCGGCTTCGACGGCGGCGGCGAGTGGGGCGGGGCGGCTGTCGATCCGGAGACGGCGGTGCTGTACGTCAACGCGAGCGACGTGCCGTGGATCGCCGCGATGCGCGAGTCGGCGACGCTTCCCGCCGCGACGGCTGCCCCCCGCGCGGGGCACGCCGTGTACACCGCTGTCTGTGCCGGCTGCCATGGAGCGGACCGGCGCGGCCAGGAGCGCGCGCCGTCGCTCCTGGGCGTGAAGGCGCGCATGTCGGCCGAGCAAGTGCAGGGAGTGATCGAGCGTGGCCGCGGGTTCATGCCGTCCTTCGCCGGACTGCCGGAGGCCGAGAAACGTGCGGTGATCGCATACCTGGGCTACCCGTCGACGGGCCTCACCTGGCACGCAGCCGAGGCCGCGCGCTCGCCTTACGAGTTCGTGGGCTACGAGCGCTGGAGAGATTCAAGCGGCTATCCCGCGGTGAAGCCGCCGTGGGGCACGCTGAGCGCCATCGATCTCAACACGGGCGAATACCGCTGGCGAATTCCGCTCGGCGGCGAGCAGTACGGCGGGCCGATCGTCACCCGGGGCGGCTTGGTCTTCATCGCGGCGACGCAGGACGCGAAGTTCCGCGCGTTCGACAAACGCACCGGCAGGCTACTGTGGGAGACGACGCTGCCCGCGCCCGGCTATGCGACGCCGAGCACATTTGCGGTGGCTGGCAAGCAGTATGTCGTGATCGCCGCCGGGGGGGGCAAATTGGGGTCCAAATCCAGCGATACCTATGTTGCCTATGCGCTACCGTAGGAGCAGGTTGAGACTCTTCAAATAATCCGCGGCGATGTACGCGGGCACAGCGAAAATAATCTTGCCGTTCGATTCCCGCTCGCCGCCATACAGCACGGCAATCACGTTGCCGTTGCGATCAAACACCGGGCTTCCCGAGGACCCGGGCGCGCCGTACGCGTCCACCTGCACGACCGCGGTCAGCGCCTTGCTGACCGTTCCCACCGTCAGCGTCGGCTCGGCGATGGGATCGCCGCCTCGATTCTCCATCGGGAGGTCGAAGCCGAGCGGGTAGCCGAGAATCGCCACCGGATCGCCGCGCTCGATCCCCTCGCGGCTGCGGGCGAGCCCGTGCACCCGCGGCGTCCCGCCCTTCATCGACACGCGAAACACGCCGACGTCCACCTCCGGCGACACGCCGATCATCTCGGCGCGCCAGAACTGCGTGCTGCCGGAGAAGATGACGCCGAGGCGCCGTGGTGTCTTGGTCCCATCCTCGCCGATGAGGATGTGCTTGTTGGTGACCATCGTGCCGTTCGAATCGACCGCGAAGGCGGTGCCGCTGAACCGGTCCCCGTCGCTGTACTCGACCAGGACGATCGCGACGGCGTCCTGGTTCTGATGGGAGATCGCGCGGTAATCGACGCCCCCCACCGCGCCGGCGAGCGCGCGCTGCCGCCGCTCGGCGGCATCCAGCTCGGTGCGCAACCGTGCCATCGACGACGCGTCGCCGGCGGAGGCGGCCAGCTCGCGCCGCAGGTGGGCGGTCTCGTCTAGCGATGCCTTCAGCGCGTCGCGCACGCCCTGCAGCTCGGTGCGGAATCGCGTCGTCAAGTCGCGCGATTCGATCATCAGGCTGTCGGCGCGGGCCTGCAGCGTCTTCAGCTCGTTGGCGCGACGGCGCCCGTCGAGCTGCATCCACGTGAACCCGGTGCCCACGACGAGCAACAGCACGATCAGGACCTTCGTCGTGCGACGCAGCTGCGCCGTCTGGCGCGCGACCTCGGCCGCGATGCGGACCCCGGTGCTTTGCCGGGGAGCCATCGGCGTGGCACGGACGACTTCACGCGGCGACGACATGCGGTCCGGAACGTGCCGTTGCGGCTGCCCAGGTCCTGAAGCACGAAGCCGTCGGTCTTGCGCACGATCGCCGCGTGCCGGGACGAGACGTCCAGATCGCGCTCGGCGTCAAAGCGCACGTCGGACAACGGATGACGGCCCAGGCCGATGTAGCCCTTGCGGAAGGCCTCGACCTGACCCGCACGGGCGCCCGAAAGAAACGTGAACTGGGCCTTCACGGATTCCGGGTGAGGTACCAGACGAGGGCGGCGGCGACGGCGATGACGGCGAGGACCAACGTCCTCGTCTGCTTGCGCGCTTCCTTCTCCTTGTTCGGCATCGGTGGCCGGCTGCCTTTGTAGATGGGCACCGGCTCGGTGCTGGTCTCGGTGTCGATCAACGGGTAGACCTGGTGGCCCACGTCCTCCTGTTGCCCGCCGCCGGAGAACCGCAGCCCCTCGCCGTCGAACCGCGCCACGACCACCGTGATGTTGTCGGGTCCGCCGCGCTCGTTGGCGAGCGCGATGAGCCGATCGCAGGCGGTGCTGAGATCGGGTGCGGCGGAAACGATCTCGGCGATCTCTTCCTTCTTTACCTGCCCGGAGAGCCCGTCGGAACACAGCACCAGGATGTCGCCGCGCCGCACTTCCTGGTGCGTGAGATCGACCTTGACCTTGGGGTCGGGTCCCAGCGCCTGCAGGATGATGTTGCGGCGCTCGCTCTGCGCCGCTTCCTCCTCGGTCAGCTCGCCCGCCGCGGCGCCCCCCATCCCGTCCGCGACCACCAGGAGCGTGCCGCGCGGACCGATATCGTGTCTGCGCACCTCGGGTTGCAACGATGCCGCTTTGCGCGTGAGATCGGCGACGAGAAAGCGATCCTCGTTGTGGTCGCGCGTGCGACCCAGATCGGTCTTCCCGAAGACCTCGACGCGGATGTGCTTGGAGGAACGTCCGAACATGGCTAGCGACACTGCTCTTGGACGAACCGTGAATACGCTGAACTGGCGGGGTTGAGGGTCGATGCGCGCTGCACCCAACTGCACCCTTGCGGCCGGTCCCCGGCCTTGAAGTACGTGTTGCCGATCACGAAGGCAGCGAACGCCTTGTCGGTTGCCCCGATGCCCGCAGCGTCGTACAGACCGCGCGCGGAATCTCTCACCATTGTCGTTGGATACGAATCGATCGAGTCCAGCAGATGGTTCAGCGCATCCGCGGCGCCCGCGAGGTTGAATCGAGGTTTCGAGCCGGCATCGCGGTTGGCCAGAACCCTGCTCGTGGGATTCCTCCCCGGTGGCGGAATGATTCCAGTTTGCCGCGTCCCGCTGTTCCCCGCTGTGTCGTGCGCCACGCTATCCGGCGGACTTCCGTTGGCATTTTTTCCACCACTCAGAGCAACCCACGCTCCGCCGCCCGCGAGCAGCACGACGAGACCAATCGCGGCGGGGACGAGCGGCCGCTTCGCCGAAATCCGCTGTGTGGCTCCTCCGGCGGTCGGATCGAGAATCTGGGTTCTGGCGTCGGTTTGCGGCACGGCGCTGGTGACGGGCCGTCCCGTGATCGCGCCGACGTCCGCCGCGAACTTTGCGACGCTCTGATAGCGCTCCATCGGCGTGCGCGCCAGCGCCGTGTCGAGCACCGGCTGCAGCCCCGCGGGGAACGAGAGATCGGGGCGAGCAGCGGCGAGCTTCGTGGGCTCGTCGGTCAGCCGCTTGATCATCGTCTCCTGCACCGTCGTCGCTTCGAACGGCAGCTTGCCGCAGAGCATCCGGTAGAACACCAGCGCCAGCGAGTAGAGATCGCTGCGGCCGTCGAGCGTATCGCCGGACAGCTGCTCCGGGCTCATGAACTCGGGCGTCCCCACGACCAGGCCCGTCTTCGTGACCTTCTGGCCCGCTTCGTCGCCGCCGACGGCCTTGGCGATGCCGAAGTCCACGACCTTCACGGTGTCGCCGCCACCTTTGCGCCTGCTCAACATGATGTTGTCCGGCTTCAAATCGCGGTGGACGATGCCCAGGTCGTGCGCCGCCTGCAGCGCTTCGGCGGTCTGGAGGAAGATGCCGGTCGCGCGCCCGACCGGCAGCGCGCCTTCGCGCTCGAGCAGGTCCGTCAGCGGCTCGCCCTCGATGAACTCCATCGCGAGATAGATGAGCCCGTCGGGTGTCTCGCCGAAATCGTAAATCGCGCAGACGTTGGGGTGGGTGATGCGGCTGGCGTTCGACGCTTCGCGGTTGAAGCGCGCGACGGCATCGGGGTCGTGCACCATCGATGGATTCATCACCTTGATGGCGCTGCGCCGCCCCATCTTCAC
The DNA here is from genome assembly GCA_003221985.1 of Gemmatimonadota bacterium. The sequence goes on from QHUQ01000006.1 coordinate 5,610, forward strand.
GTGCTCGGCGAGGTACACCTGGCCCATCCCGCCTTCACCGAGCTTCTTCACGACGTGATAGCGATCCGCGACGACCTGACCGACGAGATCGGTCGCCTTCGCGGCTGACCGCAGCGTCTGCCCGTCGTTGGGACAGAACTTCACGTCATCGGCGTACTCGGTCGAGCAGACGGGGCAGATCTTCACAACTCCACCGCCCCTGCCGCCGGTGCCGCCCCTGGTAGTTCAACCCGCAGCAGCTTGTCGCCCACCATGATGCGCGAGCCGTGTTGCAGTGACATGGCGCCGCGCGCCGCGACGGCGACGCCGTTGCGGCTGTGGTCGTCCACGAGCACGAAATCGGCGTCCTCCGACCGCACGGTCGCGTGCTGCGCGCTCATCGACTGATCGTAGGGGAAGATCCAATCGCCGCGCTCGCGGCCGATGTGCACGTCGCGGCCCGGTGAAAGCTGGATCACGTCGCGCGAGCTGCCGTCGCTGCGCAGCTGCGTCAGGCTCGCGATGTCGGCGCTGGGCACCATGCTCCCCATGCGCTTCGTCGCATCGGCGTCGGCGGTGTGCGGGCCGGGATAGCCGAGCCGCCGGAAGCGCAGCACCTGCGAGCCGATGAGGATGACGTCGCCCTCCATCAGACGATAGGGCGCCTCGAGAAAGACCCACGTGCCGTTGCGGCTGCCGAGGTCGCGTACCTCGAGCCGGCCTTCTTCCCACGACAGCTTGGCGTGCAGCGGGGACAGGAATTGGTCCTCCGGAAAGCGGATATCTCCCTCGGTCCTGCCGATCGTGGTCGCCACGTGCTTGCGCTCGAAGCGCGCCACTTCGGTGGCCATCTCGGAAACCAGAACCAGCATGAGGGAGTGATCGGAGCGTCTATCGGGATTGAATCGCCGGTCGGGACCTCCACCTCCACCATGGGAGATCACCACAGATCCGCACAGGGGACAGGACGCATCCACCGACGCGGCACCGGGCGACGGCGGCCCGCTGGTTCGGGAGACGATGCTCCCCCCCCCCCCGCCGCCGCCTCCGGCGGCGACGGCGGCCCGTGCGGCCGCCGCTTTGGTCAAGGGCTTGCCGCAATCGGAGCAGAATTGTGCGGTCGTCTCATTCTGGCGACCGCAGTATTGGCAGGCGCTCTGAGCCATAAAGTAAGGTGGCCCAATCTATTGGTCCGCGCTAGCTTGCGCCACATGCGACTCGTGTGGGCCGCGTTTTTCGTCGCGGCGGTGGGCTGCGGTTCTCCCGTCCCCCGTCCCGCGTCCCCTCTTCCCGTTCACGAGCCGTTGCACATCACCGTCGTCTATCCTGACACCGCGGAGCCGATCCAGGCGCACGACTCCTCGTTCTTGTTGGGGAGCGTAGGCGGTGGCCGCGATGACATCGCGCTCTCCGTCAATGGTATCCCGGTCCGAGTGCTCGCGAACGGAACCTGGCTCGCCTGGGCGCCTCTGCCTGATGACTCCATCGTCTCGTTCCATATCGTGGCCCGTGCCGGCGCCGCCGTCGAGCAGCGCGAGACGACGTTCGTCGCGCGGATCGCGCAACGCTTTCAGCCGCCGGCTGGAGCCGTAGCGTGGATCGACACGACGAGCTTCACGCCCACCGACAGCATCGACTTTCCGACGGGTGAGGGGATCCGCCTCTCCGTGCGCGCGACGCCCGGCGCTCGGGTGAGGCTGCGCATGGAGGGGAGTAACGAGCAGGTCTGGTTCGTGCCGGACACGCTGCCGGAAGAACCGGCCTGGGGCGTGCGGGCTTTCGGAACTGATACCGCCTCCTACCGCCTCCCTCCCGCCCGCGATCGCTACATCGCGTGGTTGCCGGCGCGACCGCTGTGCGATGCCATCCTCGAGGCCATCGTCGGCGCCGATACCGCGCGCGCCATCTGGCCGCTCGTAGTCGATACGCTCGATCATGCCCATCCCGTCGTGGTCGTGCTGAACGACGACACCGCGCACAGCGGGACGAGCGATAGCCTCACGGTCGGAAGGGCGGTCCCGTACGGCACGTACAACTGGTTCTTCCCATTGGGGACGACGTCGGTGGCGTCGGCGCGCTGGAACGGCCAGACACGGCTGCAACTGTCGCGCGGCGCCGTCGCGTGGGTCAACACGGCCGACGTCGTGCCGCTGCCGCCCGGAACGCCACCTCCCGGCGGGATCGTCGGCTCGGTCCGGCTGACTGCCGGTACGAGATCGTTGTTGCTGCGCGTGCCGCTTCCCGCGCACGTCCCCTTCCAGGTGGAAGAAGGCGATCGCAGCCTGACGCTGCGGCTCTACGGCGTTGCCTCCGACGTGAACTGGATGCAGCACGGCGGCACCGATCCGTACGTGACACGCATGAGCTACGCGCAGCCGACCGCCGACGAAGTGACGCTGACGCTGTCGCTGGCGGGGCCCGTGTGGGGATACCGCACGCGCTGGAGCGGGCGCGATCTGCTGCTCGAGATCCGCCGCCCACCGGTCATCGATCCGCGCCGGCCCCTCGCGGGTCGGACGATCGTGCTCGATCCCGGGCATCCGCCACTCGGCGCCAAGGGGCCGTCGGGGCTGTGGGAGCCGGTCGCCACCCTCGCGGTCGCACTGCAGGCGAAGACGCTGCTCGAGCGCGCGGGCGCGACGGTGCTGCTGACGCGCACCGATTCAACGCCGATCGAGCTGTTCCCGCGCACCCACTTCGCCGAAGAGCACGATGCGGACGTTTTGGTTTCGATTCACGCCAACGCGCTCCCCGACGGCGTGAATCCTTTCGTCAACAACGGGACCAGCGTCTACTACTTCCATCCGCGCGGTGCGGCGTTGGCGCGCGCGCTCGACCGCGCCCTCGTTGCTGAGCTGGGCGTGCGCGACCTGGGGATGGGGCGGGGCGACTACGCCCTGGTGCGCGATCCCTGGATGCCGTCCGCGCTGACCGAAGGCCTGTTCATGATGATTCCCGAGCAGGAGGCGATGCTGGCGAGTCCCGAGGGGCGGATGCGGTATGCGCGAGGGATCGCAAAAGGGATCGAAGATTTTCTCCGTGAGATGGCGAAATGATCGTGCGTCGTGCGTCGTGCGTCGTTCTCCTCCTCGCGCTCGCACGACCGGCCGCCGCCCAGGTCGATCCTTCAGGCAGTTGGCGCACCCTCCATACCCAGCATTTTCGCATTCATTTTCGTCCCACATATCGCGCTGCGGCGTTAGAAGCGGCACGCGAGGCTGAACGCGCCTACACGCTTCTCTCGAGCGAGCTGCATCGGCCGCGCGGCATCATCGACGTCACGCTGTCCGACGACTTCGACACACC
>QHUQ01000007.1 GCA_003221985.1 Gemmatimonadota bacterium
CGGAGTGATTGCCCACCACCACGAATCCACGCACTCGTCAGTAGGTTTTGCTGGCGACTAGCGCGACAGGGCCACACCCGTTCCCATCCCGAACACGGTCGTTAAGCCTGTCAGCGCCGATGGTACTGCGATCGCGAGGTCGTGGGAGAGTAGGCCGCCGCCAGCGTCTCATACGAAACCCGCTCACGTTCCCGTGAGCGGGTTTCTCTTTCCCCGGAAAATGCCGCGCCGTGGGCCTACGGCGTTCGCACCGGTGCGTAAAATGCGGACCAGAGGTGCGTGCGCCGCTTCGTCAACGCTTGCGCCACCGCTTCGAGCTCGGCCTTCATGCTCGAAAAATCGCGCGACATCGAGCTGAGCAGCGTCTCGACGTCCTCGGCACTCGTCGACACGTCGGCCACGACGAGCAGCCAGTGGGCGACGGCCGCCCGCCGAGCGAGCGGATCGTCGTCCCCCGTCGCCGAGGGTCGCGCCGTTCGCCCCTGGCGCGCCAGCGCATCGGCGCTGCGCACGACCGGCTCGTAGGATGGCGCCGCCGGCACGGGTCCGCTCCAGTTCGGCTGCAGTCCCACGATCCCTACGATGTGCCGCCCCGCCGGCAGCGCGTTGCTCGTATCCCCAGGCGTCGGGAAGACCGGTTGAATGCTGCCGTCCCCGTCGACGCGCACCAGGATGACGTGCGCCGCGCGCGACAGCTCGACCAGAATCGCATCGTCCTGCACCGCCACGATGCCCGCGCCGTACGCGTCCTTCGATCCGAGCCGCGTGACGGCGAGAGGGGGAGGCGGCGGCCCCGGAGCGGCAGGAGACTGCGAGTGAGCCGACGCGAGGGAGAACGCGAGTAGGGAGAGGAGGGTCATGGCTGGTTCCTTGGAGGCGGTGCACGATCTAGCCCGCTTCTATAATACCACCTCTTGGGGTGCGGTTCCGCTTTATCCTCCTAGTTGCCACCGGGCGCGCGCGTCGACATCCACAGGTCATTGCCACCGGAGCCGCCCGCTCGGGTCGAGGTGAAAAGCAGTGTCAGCCCATCGCGGGAGAGATTCGGCTGGGAGTCGACATCCGGCGTGTTGATTGGCGCGCCAACATGAGTCGGGGTGGACCAGGGGACCAACGCGGTCGGACGAGTGGACCGCCAGATGTCGAGATTCCCGAAGCCTCCGGCGCGCGTCGTGGACATGAACAGTTCGTGCCCATCGCTCCGAATGGCGACTTTTTGGTCCGCAGCGGCTGGATCGTTGAGCTCGTCGACCGCTACCGCGGGTCCAAGCGGAACACCATCGTTCGACACCACGACTTTGTAGATCTCCGTGCTGCCCGCGACGACGCGGTTGAAATACACGACGGCATCCGGACCTTCGCGCGTGTAGTAAGAGCCATTCTCGGTTGAGGCGCTATTGGCGTCCGGCCCGAGGTTCACCGGCTCGCCCCATACGTCTCCGTCTGGGCCACTGCTGATGCGATGCGACACGTACGTATCGGCGCTTCCGAAACCATCCGATCGCGTCGTGAAGAAAAAGAAGAGCTGGCCATTCTCTGACAGCGACGGCGCCCCCTCTCCCGCCGCGCTGTTGATCGGTGCGCCCAGGTTGTACGGGGTCTCCCAGGGGCACGTCAGACACGAGCGATGGGAGGCCCAGATGTCGTTGTTACCCAAACCGCCGGGTCGATTGGAGACGAAATAGAGTGTGTGACCGTCGGGAGACAGCGCGGCATTTGCGTCGAACGAGCTCGAATTCACCACGGGGCCGAGATTGATCGGATCCGACCACTCGCCGTTGTCGAACCGGTCGATTCGGAACGCGAGTGCCAGCGGTTCGGTCTGCGTGCCGCAGGCAAGCAGCAGGACCAATGAGGCGAGCGAGGCTTTCATTAGATGTCTCCACATGATTTGGTTGCGGGGGTCGGCGGGAAGAGACCGGCTCTACTGAACTACGGTCCTTGGGGGACCAAGGCGACCACGGCTGCGCGTACACCGTTGCTCCGAGCGGCTGAATGTACCTGCTGACGTGGCCGCCGCCAGGCTGTCGTGCCGCTAGCTCACGGGAGGGATTACCTTCCTTCAATGACACGCTGCGGCACCATCGTCCTCGCCGGCCGGCCCAACGTGGGGAAATCGACGTTGCTCAATGCGCTCGTCGGCGAACACCTTGCCATCGTTTCCCCCAAGCCGCAGTCGACGCGGCTGCCGGTCGTCGGGCTGCTCACCAAAGACGACACGCAATACATCTTCACCGACTCCCCGGGCCTGCTCGAGCCGGAGTACCGGCTGCATGAAGTGATGCGCGCGGCGGCGTTGCGCGCGATCGAAGACGCCGAAGTCATCGCGTACCTGCATCCGCTCAGCGCGTATCCTGCGCCGCCGCTGGCGCGTGTTGCGGGCCTCGAGCGCGCGCCCCGCGCGCCCGTCGTCACCGTGTATACCAAGGCGGACATGGTGCAGCCGTCTGCCCGTCCCGCCGTCCGGCCGTCGGAAGTCTTCACGTCCGCCACCACCGGGGAGGGCATCGACACATTCCTGGGCGAGATTGCCGGTCGCTTGCCCCAGAGCCCGTTCCATTACGACCCCGCTGAGCTTGCCACCCAACCGATGCGGTTCTTCGCGGCGGAGTTCATCCGCGAAGCGGCCTTCGAGCAGCTGCATGAGGAGCTGCCCTACAGCGTGGCGTGTGAGATCGATGAGTTTCGAGAGGGCGCCGAGCCGGTATATATTCGGGCCGTGTTGTACGTCGAGCGCGACAGCCAGAAAGGCATCGTCATCGGCGAGGGCGGCCGCACCATCAAGGCCCTCGGCGCCGCGGCGCGTGGCAAGATCGAAGCGCTGCTCGACCAACGCGTGTTTCTCGACCTGCATGTGAAAGTGCTGCCCAAGTGGCGCCGCGACGAACCGGCGTTGAAGCGTCTGGGGTACGCCGCGTCATGAGTCTCGCCCCCGACCTGCTCGAAATCCTCGTCTGCCCCAAGTGCAAAGGGGCGCTCGAGTACCGGACCAACCCGGAGGCGCTCGCCTGCCACGCCTGCCGGCTGATCTACGCCGTCGAAGATGACATCCCCATCATGCTCATCGATGAGGCGAAAAGCTTCTGACGGTCGGGCGGTTGGGCGGTTAGGCGGTTGGGTCCTCCCAATCGCCTTCCTCTTTCTAACCGCCCAACCGCCCAACCGCCTAGATGCCCAGGACCTCCCGCTCAATGCCGGCGCGTTGTTCCTCGTGTTTCCGGTTGGGGCGCAGGCGGTGGGGATGGGCCAGACGGCGACGGCCGCGGCGGGGCGGGGCGAGGCGGCGTTCTGGAATCCCGCCGGCCTCGCGACGCTGTCCGAGGACGAGTTCGCGCTGCACAGCGCCAATCTAGTCGCCGGCCGGAGCAACGTGGTGGGAGCGTACTTTCCCTCGCGTGGCATCGGCGTGATCGGGGGCGCGGTGTATCTGGTCGACTACGGCGACCTCGATCGCACCGATGTCAACGGCAATACCATCGCGCGCATCGCGCCGCGCAATCTCGAATTCTTGGCCTCGTACGCGACGAATCTCACCGGCTCGTTCGCGTTCGGGCTGAGCTACAAGCTCGTGCAGTTCCGGGTGGATTGCAGCGGCGACTGCCGTGACTTTCCGGCGGGGACGGGTGCCACACACGCGCTCGACCTCGGCGGCCAATTCCGGATCGGCGCCGCCGGGCCGTTGCGCGTGGGCGTGGCGGTCCGCAACGTTGGATTTCGGCTGCAGGTCCAGAACCAGGCGCAAGCCGATCCGTTGCCCACCCGGCTCGCCATCGGCGCACTGTATGAGGTCCGGCTGCGCCCTCCCACGGGGGGCGCACTCGACCAGGCATTCGATGTCAAACTCGCCGCCGACGTGGACAGCCCCTGGGGACAGGTGGGGCAGTCCGAGACGCGGCTCGGCCTGGACATCGGATATCAGCGCCTCGTGCGCGTGCGCGCGGGCTACGCGTTCGTGCAGGACGGATTGAGCGGGCCGAGTGTCGGCCTGGGCATCGAGAGTGGGTCGCTCGGGGTGGATCTCGCGCGCGCGTTTCTCACGAACTCCGACTTGCAGGCCGCAAGCCCGACGTTCTTCTCGTTCCGGGTCACCTTCTAATGAAGGGGGTCCTGATCGCGCTGGCCGTTTGGGGGGTTGGGGGGATGTCCTCGGCCGTGCCGCAGCAGGCCGACACGACCGTGCCCCCGGCCGGGGTGCTGGTGCGTCCATTGGCCTCGCTGGTCATTCCCGGCACGGGCCAGCTGCTCGCCCACCAGGATCGTGGGGCCGTGTATCTGGCGGCGGAGGTCTACCTCGTCTCGCGCTACCTGCAGCTCGACCACGAAGCGATGAGTGAGCAGCGGCAGTTTCAGAACCTCGCCTTCGAAGTGGCGCGGCGGCAATTCGGACCCACGCGGCGCGACACCATCTTCGAGTACTACGAGCAGATGGAGCGGTTCGCCGAAAGCGGCAACTACGACGCCGATCCCGGTGCCGCGTTCGTGCCCGAAAGCGACCCGCGCACCTACAACGGCTCCGTCTGGTTGCTCGCGCGGCGCACGTTCTGGGAGGATCCCGCCGTCCCGCCCGATCCGACCTCGCCGCAATACTGGAACGCGCTGCAGTTCTACCAGGCGCGCGCGGTGGGCCCCAATTTTCAGTGGAGCTGGCGCGATCATTCGCTCGAGCACGAGGTGTTCCGCGATTTCATCCGGCGCAGCGACAACGCGTTTCGCCGCGCGCAGAATCAGATCGGGCTGCTGCTGGCCAACCACGTCGTGAGCGCCGTGGACGCGCTGATTTCCGCCCGCCTGACGGCCGCCGCGGGCCGGCCGGCGGAGCTGCACCTGCAGCTCGGTCCCGGCAACGTCCGCCAAATCCGGTTTGCCGTCGCGTTCTAACCCTTCTCAGCGACCATACTCATGAGCTGGATCACAAGTCCCGAAGCGTGGCTCGGGCTGCTCACGTTGACGGTGCTCGAGATCGTCCTTGGCATCGACAACATCATCTTCATCTCCATCCTGGCGGGCAAACTGCCGGTCGCGCAGCAGGCGCGCGCCCGCCGCGCCGGTCTCATCGGCGCGATGCTCACGCGCATCGCGCTGCTCGCCGCGCTCGCGTGGATCATTCGGCTGACGGCGCCGCTGTTTTCCGTGCTCGGCCGCCCGTTCGCCGGTCGAGATCTCATTCTGATCGCGGGCGGACTGTTCCTGCTCGCCAAAAGCACGCGCGAGATCCACGAGGGCCTCGAAGGCGACGCCGGCCGCGCCGGCACCGCCGTGCGCGCATCGTTCGCGTCGGTCGTCGGACAGATCATGCTGCTCGACATCGTCTTTTCGCTCGACTCCGTCATCACCGCGGTGGGGATGGCGCGACACCTGGCCGTCATGATCGCCGCGGTCGTCCTCGCCGTCGGCGTGATGATGTTCGCCGCAACGCCGATCAGTGAGTTCGTGCACCGTCATCCGACCGTGAGAATGCTGGCGCTGAGTTTCCTGCTGATGATCGGCGTGTCGCTGATCGCCGACGGCCTCGGCCAGCACATTGCCAAGGGCTACATCTATTTCGCGATGGGGTTTTCCGTGTTCGTGGAGCTGCTCAACATCCGCGTGCGGGCGCGCACGCCTCCGGTGCGGTTGCGGGAGCCCTACACGACTTAATTTGACACCGGAGACGACGAGGCCTAAGTTTAGGTGGTTTCTACCCTTACGAGAGGAGTAAGGTGCTGGTAGTCGTGGACGGGGACAGCGCCGGGGACGAAGGCATCGAGCTGTGCGCGCGCCTCAAGGGCGATGCCTACACCGCGATCGTACCGCTCGCCGTGGTCACCAATCGCCACGCGACCGACGCGGTCCGCCGCTGGTTCGCGGCCGGTGCCGACGAGGTGATCACGCCGCTGTTCGAGCCGGGCGAGCAGGCGGGCCGGCTCGACGCCCTCGTGACGCGGGCATTGCGCGACGTCGCGGTGAATCCGTCGACGCTCCTCCCGGGGACGACGGAGATCGAGCGGGAGATCAAGCGGCGCATGGAGCTCGGCGAATTTTTTGCCGTCTGCTACGCCGACCTCGATCACTTCAAGGAGTACAACGATCGCTACAGCTATAACGACGGCGATCGCGTGATCTATCTGCTCTCGCGCATCCTGCACGACGTGGTGCGGGGCATGATCGGCAAGCAGGGGTTCGTGGGACACATCGGCGGCGACGATTTCATTTTCGTGTTGCCGATCGAGAGCATCAGCCCGGTGTGTAGCGAGATATTGGACGTGTTCGACACGCTGGTGCCGTATCAGTACAACGAGCAGGACCGGCGGGCCGGCTATTACTTCGGCAAGGACCGCCGTGGCCAGCTGCATCGCGTGCCGCTGATGACGCTGTCGATCGGTGTCGTGACGAATCAGCACCGGCGCTTCCTGCATCCGGCGCAGGTGAGCGAGCTGGCGACCGAGATGAAGAGTTACGCGAAGACTCAGGCGGGGTCGGTTTTTGTGGTCGATCGCCGTCACGATCGTGAGGGCGAGGAACAAGGAAGCGGAGAGACCGAGGCATAAGGCGTGAACGTCACTTGTCCGTCGTGCGAAACGGTGTACCGCGTGGATCCGGCCAAGGTCCCCGCGGGGGGCCTGCGTGCGCGCTGCAGTGTGTGCAGCAACGTATTCGCGGTGAGCCTCGACGGTGCCGGCGCCCCCGTTGCACCTCCCAAGCCTCCGGCAGCGACGCCCGGCCCGCCCGGCCCGCCCGGCCCGCCCGGCCCCCCCCCGCCCGCTCGGCCGGCGATGGCTCCGCCGACTCGGCCGGCGATGCCGGTGGCTCCGCCGGTCGGCCGGCCCGCAGCTCCGGCGCGTCCTGTGTTTGCCGCTCCCGCGGCTCCTTCTCGTCCGGCCGCTCCTCCGGCCCCCGCGCCCGCAATGACGACGCCGCGTCCGGTCGCGCCGCCGCCGCCCGCGCCGACTGCTCCGGCCCGCGCGGCCGCGCCGCCCCCGCCCGCACGCGTTGCGCCTGCTGCGCCTGCTGCGTCTGCTGCGCCTGGTGCAGGTGTGAGCACGCCGGGCAAGCGTCCCACGGGGCCACTGCGTCCCGTCAATCCATTTATGGTTCAGGATCCGAAACAGAAGGCGCGGCGGCTCGCGCGGGCGCTCATTTCCGACATGCTGGTCTATCATCCGGAGAAGCGGCAGCAGGGTATTCGCGACGGCACACTGCCGCAGCTGTTCAAGGACGAGATCGAGAAGAGCTGGCAGGAGTACGTGGAGCAAGTCGGCGCCGAGATGGCGCAGAGCACGCCGTTCTGGACCGAGGCTCTGAACGAAATTCTAGCGGGGGGGCATAAGCTGTTCTAATGAGCCTTTCAGAACGTTTCGCCGATTTCGATCGCCGGCTCACCGAGCTCAGGAGCTTTCTTTGACGTCGACGGAAAGACCGCGCGCCTCGCGGAGCTCGAGCAGAAAATGGCCGACGGCGCGCTCTGGGCCGACTCCGAGCGCGCCCGCCAGACCGTCGCTGAAGTCAAATCGCTGAAGGGGTGGCTCGAGCCCTACCACGCGCTGCGCAAGCGGGTGGATGAGGGCCGTGAGCTGAACGAGCTGCTCGAAGCCGAATCCCATATCGATCTCTCGCTGCAGCGGTCCCTCGAGACGGAGGCGGAGCAGATCGCCGGCCGCCTCGAGGCGCTCGAGATGCAGAACATGCTGCGCGGGCCCGACGACGCGCGCGATGCGCTGCTCACCATTCATCCGGGGGCGGGTGGCACCGAGTCCCAGGACTGGGCCGAGATGCTCGTGCGCATGTACACGCGCTGGGCCGAGCGGCACGGGTTCGCGGTCGCGGTGCTCGACATCCTGCCGGGCGAAGAAGCGGGGATCAAGTCGGCCGAGATCGAGATCCGCGGCCGCTACGCGTTCGGGCTGCTGCGGGCGGAGAAGGGCGCGTGTTCCGGGCGTCCGGCAAGGGCGGCCAGCACGTCAACAAGACGTCGTCGGCGGTGCGGATCACGCATCTGCCGACCGGCATCGTCGTTTCCTGCCAGCAGGAGCGCAGCCAGGGGAAGAACAAGGCGACGGCGATGAAGATGTTGAAGGCGCGGTTGTACGAACGGGCGGTCGCCGAGCGCGACGCGAAGAAAGCGGAGGTCGACAAGCAGAAGACCGACATCGCGTGGGGCAACCAGATCCGCTCCTACGTCTTCCAGCCGTACACCATGGTGAACGATCACCGCACCGAGCTGAAGGTCAGTGACGTGCACAAGGTGATGGACGGCGACCTCGATCCATTCATCGAAGCGTTCCTGAAGCGCTTCGGCAACAAGGCTGCCTAGTGCGCGAGAAGCTCACCGAGCTCGTGGAGCGGGGGATCGAACCGTATGCGTACCGGTTCGAGCGCACCGCGACGGCGCAGCAGGCGCGCGCCGCCTACAAGACGGACGACGATCCGGCGCAGTATGCCCTCGCCGGCCGGCTGGTCGCGCTGCGGCCGCACGGCAAGACGACGTTCGCCCACCTCGAAGACCCGAGTGGAAAGATCCAGCTCTACTTCAAGGGCGATGAGCTCGGTACCGCGACGTATGCGTTGCTGGAGCTGCTCGATCTCGGCGACCACCTCGGCGTCGAGGGTCGCCTGATGAAGACCCGCACCGGCGAAATCACGCTGCGCGTGGCGCGGTTCACGCTGCTGTCCAAGGCGCTGCGGCCGCTGCCGCTCGGCAAAGAGGACGCGAGCGGCGTCAAACACGGCGAGCTGTCCGATCCCGAGCTCAGGTCCCGGCAGCGGTATGCCGATCTCGCCGTGCATCCGGAGGTGCGGGAAATCTTCCGGCTGCGCAGCCGGATTGTGCAAGGAATACGGGCTTTCCTCGATGGCAAGGGGTATCTGGAAGTGGAGACGCCGGTGCTGCAGCCGCTGTACGGCGGCGCCGCGGCGGTACCGTTCGAGACGCATTACGCGGCGCTGGACACGACGTGCTATCTCCGCATCGCCGACGAGCTGTACCTCAAGCGCTGTCTCGTCGGCGGGCTCGAGCGGGTGTACGAGATCGGTCACGATTTTCGCAACGAGGGGCTGTCGCGGTTTCACAATCCGGAATTCACGATGGCGGAGTGGTATCAGGCGTACGCGGACTACAACGACATGGCTGCCCTCACCGAGGAGATGCTGGCGGGGCTCGTGGTGCAGCTGTTCGGCACCACCAGGCTCGAGCGCCACGGCGCGACGCTGTCGTTCGAGCGCCCGTTCGCGCGCCAAGACTATTATGGGCTGGTGCGCGAGCATGCCGGTGTCGATCTCACGAAAGCGAAGGACGCCGAGCTGCGCGCCGTGCTCAAGCAGCACAACTCACCGGACGCGGAGAAGCTCAGCGGGCCGCAACTGGTCGACGAGGTCTTCAAGACCTGCGTCGAGCCCAAGCTCGTGCAACCGACGTTCGTCTTCGACTATCCGCTCGCGTTGTCGCCGCTCGCCAAGCCGAAGCGAGGCGACCCGAACAAGGTCGAGCGCTGGGAGTTGTTCGTGCAGCATCGCGAGCTGGCGAACGCGTTCAGCGAGCTGAACGACCCCGATGAGCAGCGGCGCCGCTTCGAGCAGCAGGCCGCCCTGCGCGCCGCGGGCGACGACGAGGCGCAGCAGCTGGACGAGGATTTCCTGCGGGCGCTGGAGTACGGCATGCCGCCCGCCGGCGGCGTGGGGATGGGCGTGGACCGGCTGACGATGATCCTCGCCGACCAGACGAACATTCGCGACGTCATTCTGTTCCCGATGCTACGGCCGGAATGATGCCGATCCTCAGCGTGATGCTGCAGGTCCTGCTCCTGGGAGCCGCGGCCACGGCGGTCTTCGTGATCGCCACCAATTGGCCGTCGCGCCTCGATCTGCGCGTCGCGATGCGCTACCTGCGCAGCCGCCGCTCATCCCGGCTGCTGTCGCTGATCACGGTCATCGCCGTCGGCGGCGTCACCATCGGCGTCATGGCGCTGGTGATCGTGCTCGGCGTGATGAACGGGATGCAAAACGACCTGCGCGAGAAAATCCTCGTCGTGAATCCGCACCTGCGCATTCTCACCTACGGGGAAGGGCTGCGTCTCGATGATTGGGCCGAGGTGATCACCAAGGTACGACGGACGCCCGGTGTCGTCGCGGCGGCGCCGTTCGTCCTGACGCAGGGACTGATCTCCGCCGGGCACGACTACGCCGAGGGCGTGGCGGTGGTCGGCGTCGAGTCGGACACCGGGTCGCGCGCGGTGACGAGCCTGCCGCACTACTTCACCAAGGGCGACCTGGCGTTCCGGACGACGCAACCGGGCGTGGAAGGCGGCATTGCGATCGGGACCCGGCTCGCGAGTAAGCTGTCGGCGTATCCCGGGGACATCGTGACGATGGTCGCGCCGGCCGGCTCGCAGTTCAACCGCAGCCTCGGCGCGTTCGTCCCGAAATATCGGCGCTACGAAGTCACCGGCCTGTTCGAGACGGGGATGTACGACTACGACAACAGCTATGTGGTGATGCGGCGCCAGGCGGCGCAGGACTTCGCCGGGCTGGGCGGGGCGGTGACCGGGCTCGAGGTGCGGCTCGCCCATCCGGAACGCGCCAGCGAATACGCCCAGCAGCTGGAGAACATGCTCGGCTATCCATATCGCGCGCTCGACTGGCAATTGCAAAACCGCTCGCTGTTCTCCGCATTGAAGCTCGAGAAGCTCGCGATGGGGCTGGTCGTTTTCCTCATCTGCGTCGTCGCGGCGTTCAACGTCGTGGGGACGCTGACGATGGTGGTGCGCGACAAGACCCGCGAGATCGGCATCCTGCTCGCCATGGGCATGCAGCGGGGCCGCATCCGACGCGCTGGCGGTCGTTGCCGCGAGCCTGGTGATCGCGACGCTGGCGCCGCTGTACCCCAGCACCCAGGCCGCCCGGCTCGATCCGGTGAGCGCCATCCGCTACGAATGAACGCGCTCGTCGTAGCCAAGGCGATCCGCCGGGTCTTCGCGGGCGGCGATGGGCAGCTGCTCGAGATCCTGCGCGGCGTCGATGTCGAGGTCCGGCGCGGCGAGTTCGTCGCCATCGTGGGTGCTTCCGGCGCGGGCAAGAGCACGCTGCTGCATTTGCTCGGCGCGCTGGACAGCCCCACGACCGGGGACATCTGGCTCGACGGCTCGCGCTATGCCGATCTCGACGCCCGCGGCGCGGCGGAGCTCCGGAACCGCAAGCTTGGATTTGTGTTCCAGTTTCATCACTTGCTGCGCGAGTTCTCGGCGTTGGAAAACGTCATGATGCCGCTGCTGATCGGCGGCGCCTCGCCGCGCAAAGCGCGCTCGCGCGCCGAAGAGGTGCTGTCCGAGGTCGGTATGGCGGGACGGATGAGCCATCGCCCCGCCGAGCTGTCCGGCGGCGAGCAGCAACGCTGCGCGGTCGCGCGCGCGCTGGTGCACGATCCGAGCGTGGTCCTCGCCGATGAGCCGTCCGGCAACCTGGATCACGCCAATGCCGAGCGGCTACACGAGATCTTCTTCCGCCTGGCGCGGGAATACGAGACGGCGGTCGTCGTCGTCACGCACAATCGCCAGCTCGCCGGCCGGGCGGACCGGGTGCTCTTACTGGAGGACGGCCGACTCACCACCGTGAGCTCGGTCGATGCGATCCCCTGATGCTCTGCGATAACTGCAAGGAGCGCGACGCAATCATCAACCTGACGCAGGTGGAGCACGACTCCAAAGTGACCCTGCATCTGTGCGAACAATGCGCGCAGCAGAAGGGCGTGGAAACCGGCGGCGCCGTCCTCAAGACCCCGCTCGGCGGCTTCTTGACCGCACTGGGGAAGGGTGGCGGGGGAGCGGGGGCGGGGGGCGCGCTCGTTCCGGCCGCGGCCGACGGCGTACGCTGCCCGGCGTGCGGCAGCACGCTGCGCGACTTCCGTGACTCCGGCCGGCTCGGCTGCGATCAATGCTATGTGTCGTTCGACGCGCATCTGCGCGATTTGCTGCGGCGGCTGCACGGCTCCAGCCAGCACGTGGGCGAGCGCTACGTGGCGCCGGGCGAAACGGAAGGCGGGAGCGACGCATCGGACCCCCGCAGCCGGCTGCTGGAGTTAAAAGCGCAGCTGCGCCAGGCCGTCGAAGGCGAAAACTTCGAGCTCGCGGCCGAGCTGCGGGACCGCATTCGGGTGCTCGAGTAATGGATCTCTCGCTCCTGCCCGATGGCGGCATGCGCTGGCTGGACGCATCGGGCCCCAAGTCGACCATCGTGCTGTCCACGCGAATCCGGCTGGCGCGCAACGTCCGTGGGATTCCCTTCAGCCAGCGGGCGAAGGACGGCGACCGCACGGCGGTGTTGGAGCGGGTCAGCGAGGCGGCGGCGTCCTCCGATCATCTGGCGTCGGCCGTGGCATTCCATCTCGATCAAATGGAGCGCCCCGAACGGCAATTGCTCCATGAGCGCCATTTAGTCAGTAAGGAATTGGCAGGGTTGGAGCGCGAGTCGCGGCCCCGCCCGGGTGCGGCGCTGCTGGTGCAAGACCAGGTCGGCGTGATGGTGAATGAGGAGGACCACTTACGGCTGCACGGCATGTGGTCCGGAGTCGATTTGGAAGACGCATATGCGGCGGTGGAAGCCGTAGACGTCGAACTCGGCCGGCTCGTTCCTTTCGCCTTTCATCCGGAATTTGGCTATCTTACGTCCTGTCCGACGAATGCGGGAACGGGGCTCCGGGCCAGCGTACTTATCCATTTGCCGGGCCTTGTTTTGACCAAGGAAATCAACAAAGTTCTGCAAGGCCTCACGCAGGTTGGATTGACCTTTCGGGGCTTGTACGGGGAAGGCAGCGAAGTCGTCGGAAATTTCTTCCAGTTGTCCAACCAAACAACCTTGGGGAAGACAGAAGACGAGCTGATCGACCACCTCGGGAAGATCGTGCGCCAGGTGGTGGAATACGAAGAACAGGCACGGGACGTCCTGTTGCGGACGGCGCCGGATGAGGTGGAAGACAAGACATGGCGCGCCTACGGTCTGTTGAAGCACGCGCGCCAGCTGTCGTTTGAAGAGACGATGAATCTGTTGAGCGGTGTGCGGTTGGGCGTTGGGCTGAATCTGCTCCCCGGACCGGG
>QHUQ01000025.1 GCA_003221985.1 Gemmatimonadota bacterium
AACGCGTGGGCGAGCTGCAGTACAACCGGCAGGTCGTCCCCGCCGACCGCCACTAAAAAGGCGCCGAGCTCGGTCGACGCCTTGGGAGCCGCGCCGCGCTCCTTGAGGAGCTCCCCCAGGACAACGTCGCCCATGCCGAACCCCAGGGCGGGCAGATCGAGGAGACCGTCGTAACGCCCTCCGCCGGCGATTGCACGCAGTGCCTTCTGCGCGTCGAACAGCTCCCACACAATGCCCGTGTAGTAGGCTAACCCCCGCACGATGGTCAGGTCGACCGACACGAACTCGTCGAGACCCATGGCCTGGAGCGACTGCACAGCTTGCGTCAGCGGCTCGGCGGCCTCCCCGGCGGCTTTCAGAGCCTCGGGGCCTCGCAGCTCGGCAATCTCAAAGACCGTCCCTGACTCCCGTTTCCCAAATCCTGCGTCCTTGAGCATCTCCTCCAGCACGTTCTTCGGAACGCGCTCGCTGCGATCGAGGACGGCGAACGCGACGGGGAGCTGCGTGTCCGTAATCCCTCGTGCGGCGAGCAGGGCCCTGAGTAATCGTCGATCCGAGACGCGTAACCGCACGTCCTGGGGGCCCAACCCAAACGCCCGCATGATGTCCAGCGCCGCCGCCATCAGCTCGGCATCGGCGAGCGGCGACCCTTCCCCGATGATGTCCATGTTGAGCTGGAAATGCTCCCGCAGCCGCCCGCGCTGCTGGCGTTCATAGCGGAACAGCTGCGGCATCGAGAACCAGCGGATCGGCTTCTTGAGCGCCTGTACGCGGGCCGCGACCATCCGCGCCAGGGTGGGCGTCATCTCGGGCCGCAGCGCGACCTCGCGGTCCCCCTTGTCCTTGAAAGTATAGAGCTGGGCGACGATCTCATCCCCGCTCTTCTTCGTGTACATCTCGAGCGATTCCAGCGGCGGACCGTCGTATTCCTCGAATCCGTAGCGCCCGGCGACGCTGCGCCAGGTCGCAAAGATGTGGTTTCGGAGGGTCAGGTCTTCAGGGTAGAAATCGCGGAAGCCGGGGAGCGCTTTCCCTTGCATCACAACAATTTAGGCGCGTTATCCGACCGGCGCAAAACCGGGCAGCCGCTCCAGGGCGTCCCCGACCGTGTGAAATGATCCGGTGACGAGCACCGTCTCTGCGGCCTGTTGAATGTCTTCGAGTGCCCGCGTGAAGTCCGGATCGAAGTGCGACAGCGCGTCCAGGTCCTCGAGCGACCAGCGCTGCATGACGGGAATCGAGGGCGGCACGGTCAGCACCAGCTTGTCCACGACCGGCCGCAGGATGTCGAGCATCGCCCGCCAGTCCTTGTCGTTGCGGATCCCCACGAGCGCGTGCAGGGGCCGCCGGATCGGCGGATCGGCGGATCGCACGGTCTCCGCAACGACCCTCATACCGTCCGGATTGTGTGCGACGTCGAAGATCCACTTCCCCCGCACCTCGAAGCGGCCGGGGATGTAGGCGTGGGCGAAGCTGGCGGGGAGATTCTTCCCCACCGGCCCGAACGGAGCGGGCAGGGCGTTGAGGACGGCGTGCGCCACCAGCGCATTGGCCACCTGATGCCGCCCGCGCAGGCCCAGGCGTGTGTCCCTTCTGGGCCGCAGCGTCGCATCCACGGTGATGATCGGGTCGGCGCCGCGCCGCTTCGCTTCCTTCACGAGTTCGGCACGGATCTCGGGGTCGGCCTCTCCTGTCACGAACGGCACCTTGGGCTTGGCAATGCCGGCCTTTTCACGCGCGATTCCTCTTAAGTCATGTCCGAGGTACTCGGCGTGCTCGAGGGCGATCTTCGTCACCGCGGTGACGAGCGGTGTGAGCACGTTGGTGGCGTCCAGGCGGCCACCCAGGCCGACCTCGATGACCGCAATGTCGATGCCCCGCGCGGCCAGATCGGCGAAGGCGATGGCGGTCGTGGCCTCGAAGAAGCTGGCGTCCAGCCGCTCGATGTGCGGCTTGAGCTGCGCGGTCCATTCGGCGAACGCATCTTCGCCGATCGGCACACCGTCTACAGTGATCCGCTCGCACGGCGAGAGGAGATGCGGCGAGGTATACAGGCCGACGCGCCAACCCTGCGCCCGCAGCTCATTCGCCACGAACGCGCAGGTCGATCCTTTGCCGTTGGTGCCGCCGATGTGGATCGCGGGAAAATGGCGTTCCGGCCGACCGAGCACGTCGAGCAGCCCCTCGGTCGGACCGAGACTCCACTTGATGCGGCCGGCTTGCCTGGCGAAAAGAAACTGGCAGGCGTCTTCGAAAGTCAGTCGGCGGCCTCAGCCGGCCAGGCGCCGGTCATGTGCCGCAGCAGCTGCGCGGCGGTGTCCCGCAGTTCGCCGCGCGGAACGACGGCGTCGATCATCCCATGGTCCAACAGGAACTCCGCCGTCTGGAACCCCTCCGGCAGATCCTGGCCGATCGTCTGTTTGATCACGCGAGGTCCGGCAAATCCGATGACGGCACCGGGCTCCGCCAGAATCACGTCGCCCTGCATCGCATACGACGCCGAGACACCGCCGGTCGTCGGGTTCGTGAGCACCGACACGAACGGCACGCTCGCCCCCTGCAGCTCGGCGATGACGACGGACGTCTTCGCCATCTGCATGAGCGACAGCACACCCTCCTGCATGCGGGCGCCGCCCGAGGCGGAGACCAGAATCAGCGGCGAGCGCTTGTCGATGGCATGCCGGGTGAGACGCGCGATCTTCTCGCCCACGACCGACCCCATCGAGCCGCCCATGAAGCTGAAGTCCATGACGCCGAGGCTGATCGCCATCCCGTGCAAGCGTGCGTAGCCGGTACGAATCGCGTCCAACGGGCCGGCCTTTTTGACTGCGGCCTGCACGCGGTCAGCGTAGTTCTCGAACTTGAGGGGGTCGGCGGACTTCAGGGCGGAAAACAGCTCGTGCCACGAGCCTTCGTCGACCAGGAGGTCGATATACTCCTGCGCACTGATGCGGCGATGATAGCCGCAGTTGGGGCACACGTTGAGTGCGCGAACGAAGCGTTCGCGAATGTCGACGTGGCCGCACTGATCGCACTTCTCCCACGCGTCCGCCGGGATCTCGAGCTTTACCCGCTCGGACGTGCGCGGCTTACGTTCCTTTTTGAACCAGGCCATTCGTGCCATATTAGTGACGAAGCGCACAATTTGAGTCGGCGCTTCCCGACACGCTAGCCCCGAGAGACTAAGTCATTGCCCTAATTCGGCATAACCGGACTGCCGCGCCTCCCAGGCAACGCGCAGCGCAACGCCCACGCCAATCGAGCACACGAGCAGAAACGAGCCGCCATACGAGAAGAATGGCAGCGGGATCCCGGTGATGGGCATCAGGTTGATCGTCATGCCCACATTCTCGACGAGGTGGGTGAAAAACAGGCCGGTGACCCCGAATACGCAGAGGCTCGAGAACGGATCGGTGGCCCGGCGGGCGATACGCAGCAGGACGAACAGGAGCCAGGCAAACAGAGTGAGCGCAATCAACACGCCGACGAAGCCGAGCTCCTCGCCGACGATCGAGAAAATGAAGTCGGTATGCTGCGCCGGGAGGAACGCCAACCGTTTCTGCGTTCCTGCGGTGAATCCCTTGCCCAACAGGCCCCCCGACCCGACTGCCACTCTCGACTGAATGACGTGCCATCCCGCAGCCCGCGGGTCGACGTCGGGATTCAGGAACGCCAGCAGCCGGTTCTGCTGATACGGTGCCAGCCGATTCCAGAACGGCAGCGCCAGCACCCCGCCGAGGACGTTCAGACCCATGACGGCGAGCCCTTCCCACAGGTAAGGCCGCCACCACAGCAGCAGACCGGCCAGCACGGCGATCCAGACGCCCCAGGCGACGGTCGAGACGGCGAGTACGAGCCCGATCACGGGCGAGGCGGCGAGCAGGAGCAGCGATGGCTTCGTACCCGCCCAGAACAACATGACGAACAGAATCGCGACGAAGACGATCGCGCTGCCCAGGTCCGGCTGCTTGAGCACCAGCACGGCGGGCAAGCCCGCGATCAAGCCCGGCACGATCAGATCCCGCAGCGTCGCCGGCGACTCGCGCAGCGCCGCGAGCCAACGGGCGAGCAACAGGATCACCGCCAGCTTCGCCAGCTCGGCGGGCTGGCCGAACCGGTGCCCGCCGATCGCCAACCACGATCTGCTGCCGGCGGCGGTCCCGGCGCCGGTGCCGATGAACAGCGTGAGCACGAGCAGGAACACCGCGATCGCATAGACGAACGGCGTGGCCCACTCCAACATGCGCGGCGACGTGCGGAACGTGAGCCCGGCGACGGCCAGGCTCAGCCCCAGCCAGACGAGTTGCCGCTGCCAGATCGTCGCGACGAACGTCGGGACGTCGGTCTGACCGGCGGAGTACAGGGTCGCGAGCCCGTACAACGCCAGCAAGCCGACCGAAACGACGAGCGCCTTATCGAGTTGGCGGACGCGCGATAGCACTGTCGACCGGGATCGTAGGGATCGTGTCCGGCAACACCGGAATCTGGAAGGGAGCCGGCGCGGAGTCGTTCGGCACGGTCACCCGCAGTGTGGACGCCCGCTGCTCGTCGATGCCGAGGTAGTGTGCGATCATCCGCGACACGAGCGGCGCCACGGCGGTGCCGTGCTGCGAGAACTCGATGATCGCGCCGACCACGATCTCGGGCTTATCGGCGGGGGCGAAGCCGATGAACCAGCCGTGGTCGAGTCCGTGCGGGTTTTGCGCCGTCCCCGTCTTCCCCGCGATGGTTATGTTGGCCAGGCGAGAGCCGCGCGCCGTCCCCTCCTCCACGACGGCGATCATGGCGCGGCGCAGCGTCGCGAGCTGATCGGGGTTGAGCCCGAGCGACGCGTTGTCGCCGCTCGCCGTCTGCGCCTGCCGGACCAGGAACGGCGTCCGCACCCGGCCGTCGCTCGCCAGCTGCTGATAGAGACGCACCATCTGCACGAGCGTCTGCGCATTCTCACCCTGGCCGATCGCGAGGTTCAACGCGACCGCCGACGTCCAGCGCCGCGCGCCGTACAGGCGGTCGTAATACTCGGGACCGGTGGGGAATTCGGAGGGAATTTCATCGGGCAAATCGATGCCGGTGCGCCCGCGGAACCCCCACTCGTTCGCATCCTCGAGCAGCGAGGTGACGGTGAGCTTGATGCCGAGTTGGTAGAAGTAGACGTCGCAGCTCTGCGCAATCGCCTCGGTCAGCGTCAGATCGCCGTGGCCGCGCGCATTCCAGCAGCGGAAGTAGCGATTGCCGTATTGCAGCCCGCCCCGGCAGGGGATCGGCATGTGGCTGCGCGGTCCCACGATGCCGCGCTTCAGCGCCATAGCGGCGACCGCCAGCTTCCACGTCGAGCCGGGTGGGTAGCGCGCCTGGATCGCGCGGTCGAGCAGCGGGCGCGCCGCGCTCTCGTTGAGGGAGCGCCAGTACGGCGCGGAGATGCCGCCCACGAAGGCGTTGGGATCGAACCCGGGCGCGCTGTACAGCGCCAGGACTTCGCCGGTATTCGGATTCAGCGCGAGCACCGCGCCGCGCTGGCCCGCGGGAAAGGTGTGCGAGACGTAGCGCTGCAGATCGAGGTCGATCGTCGTGTGCAGGTCGGTGCCCGGCACCGGCGCGAGGTTCGCCGCCGCCTCCGCCTCGCGCACCATCTGGCCGCGTGCGCTCACCTCGACGAAGCGCACCCCCTCGGAGCCGCGCAGCGTGTCGTCGTATTCGCGCTCGAGCCCATACTTGCCCACCAGCCCGCCGAGTCGCACGGTGGCGAATCGCTTCGTCCCCCGCTCGCTTTCCGTGACCTCGCCGACGTAGCCGACGAGATGCGCGACGACCGCCGTGTCGGGATAGTACCGCTTGGGCTCCGCCTGAATCAGTAGGCCGGGGATCGCGACGCGCCGCTCTTCGAGCGCCGAGACGACCCGGAACGGAGCGTCGCCGAGGACCAGCGCCGGCTGATACGGCGCCTTTCGGGCGCGTTGCAACACGCGCTCGATTTCCGCGCTGTCGATGTTCGCGATCGACGCGATGCGGGCCAGCGTCGAGCGCAAATTCGCTTCGGGGCCGGGCAGCAGTGAGACCGTGTACCCCGGCACGTTCTCCGCCAGCACGTGCCCGTTGCGGTCGTAGATGACGCCGCGCGGCGCGGGCAGCGGAATCGGCCGCAGCCGGTTCGTCTCCGATTGCAGCTGGTACTTGCCGTGCCCGAGGATCTGCGTGCGGAAGAACGACAGCACGAGGATGCCGAGGACGATCCACACGCCCGTGCGCGCCACGCCCAGGCGGCGATCGAGCAGGTGTGGATGGAACGCGTTCACGCCGGCACTCCGAGGGCTCCGGGCCGCCGGGGCGACAGCCAGCCGCGGAAGAACCACAATACGACGACACCCACCAGCGCCGTGCTGAGGCCCTGGAGCGGCGACCACACCAGCAGCTCCCACGCGACCTGCGAGCCCTGCAGCCGCCCCGACACGAGCAGCACGATGAAGTTGCGGACCCACGTCCCGGCGAAGAACAGGCAGCCTTTCACGAACACGTGCTCGGCAAAGAAGACGGCCTTGGCCCACGATGAGGAGAATCCGACCAGCGTGTGCGCCAGTGCGCCGGCGCCGAAGCTCGCCGGCGTCAACGCGTCGCGCAGCAGGCCGAGCACGAATCCCGCCGCGGCGCTCTTCCCCGGCTCGGCGCGAATCGTGTAGATGAGCAACGCCAGCAGCAGAAAATCGGGCGCGACCTGGTCGGCGTGCTCACCGCTCACCAGAGATCCTAGCCGGCTGCGCACCGTGAATTGCAGCAGCACCAGGAGCGTCATCATGAAGGGATAGCGGTAGCGATCGGTGCGTCTCATGGCGGCGGCGCCTCGCCCGGAAGGGCACTGTCCTGCGGTACGGTAAACGCGTTACGCAGATCGGATCCCGCGGGACGCGAGGACGTCAGAATCATGACGTGCGACAGCTCGGCCGGATGAATCGCCGGCCGCACGAGGTATGTGCGCCCCCAGCCCTTTTCCTCACCGGCGGGGCCGATCACGACGCCGATCGGGATGCCGCGCGGGAACACACCGCCCAGGCCCGACGTGACGATGACCGTGCCTGCCTGGACCTGCTGGCGGTACAGCACGCCCTGCAGCTCGAGGAGCCACACGCCGGGCCCTTCGGCACCGTGGGGCGCCGCAATGCCGACGACGCTCCCATCCGTCGCGATGGCACTGGCGCGAAACTCCGGGTGCGCCCAGCTCAGCACGACGCTCGAATGTTCGTCCACGCTCGCCACCAATCCCACCAAACCCTCCGGACTGACGACGGCCGACAGGGGCCGCACCCCTTCGCGCCTGCCGGCCGAAACGACAAAACTGAGCGGATTGGTGGGCTCGGGTTGATGCAGGATTTCCGCGGCGACGTAGCCGCCGCCCAGCCGGGCGCTCAGCCCCAGCAGGCCCCGCAGCCGGGTGTTTTCGCTGCGCAGCTCGGGCAGGAACGTGGCGGCGAGCGCGACGGAATCGCGCTGCGCCACGACGGCATCGTAGCGGTAGCGGGCGGCGGCGAGCAGCTCGGTTTGGCGCTGGAGAAACAGGAACGGCGCGAGCACGGTCTGCCGCAGTCCCTGAGCGAGCGGGTCACGCCATTGGTCGGGTAGGCTCAAAGCAGCAATCGACAACCCCACGCAGGCGATGAAAAGCAGCGTGTCGGCGCGCGACGCGTACCGATCCGTGCCGATCGCCATTCGGCTAAGTGGTCAGGACGTTGCGGTATTTCTCCGGAGAATCGAGGATCCGCCCCGCCCCCCGGACCACGCAGGTCATGGGGTCCTCGTCCAGGTGAATCGGCAATCCCGTCTCCTGTTGCAGCAGCAGATCGAGTCCACGGATCAAGGCGCCGCCACCGGTCATCACGATGCCGCGATCCACGATGTCGGAGGCCAGCTCAGGCGGCGTGATCTCGAGCGCGCGCCGCACCGCGTCGACGATCTGCTGGATCGGCTCCTGCACGGCCTCGCGGATCTCGCTCGAATGCACGCGCACGATCTTCGGGATGCCGGACACGAGGTCGCGGCCCTTCACTTCCATTTCGCGCTCTTCGCCGATCGGCGCCGCCGATCCGATCTGGATCTTGATCTGCTCCGCGGTGGGCTCACCGATCAGCAGGTTGTAATTCTTGCGCATGAACTGCACGATCGCCTGATCCAGCTCGTCACCGCCGGTGCGGATCGACGTGTCGGACACGATGCCCGACAGCGCGATGACCGCGATCTCCGTGGTGCCGCCACCGATGTCGATCACCATGTTGCCGGTGGGCGTCTCGACCGGGAGTCCGACGCCGATCGCCGCCGCCATCGGCTCGGCGACCATGTACACCTCTTTCGCGCCCGCCGACTGCGCCGAGTCGCGCACCGCGCGCTTCTCCACTTCGGTGATGCCGCTGGGCACGCACACGATCACCTTGGGACGGACGCGGAAGAGATGACGGTCGATGATCGTCTTCAGGAAAAAGCGCAGCATCTTCTCGGTCACGTCGAAGTCGGCGATGACGCCGTCCTTGAGCGGCCGCACGGCGAGCACGCCATCGGGTGTGCGGCCGAGCATGCGCTTGGCTTCGAGGCCGATGCCCTTGACCTTGCCGGTCGCCTTTTCGATCGCGACGACGGAGGGTTCGTTCAACACGATCCCTTCGCCGCGGACGTAGACGAGAGTGTTAGCTGTGCCAAGGTCCACGGCGATTTCGTTCGCCGGGCTCCATGCACCCATTTTGAAATTCAGCCAGCTTGGTGGCACGTGATCGTCGGTAAAAGGGTGAGGCGGGTTGATGCGAACGGCTCAAGTGTAATGAAATGCGTAACCTCAAGCAAGGATGAAGCTTGACGGCCCTATCACGTCCGGCTAGCCTTTCGCCCATGCGTCGCGTGACGCCCGACACAATTGCCGTCGTTGACCTCGCGGTATGCGACCGTTGTGGCCTTTGTTTGCCACTTTGCCCCCCCGAAGCGATCCACCTCGAACTGAACATTCTTACGGTCGACGACGCCACGTGCACAGGCTGTGAGAAGTGCATCGCTCCCTGCCCGGTGGGCGCCCTGATGATGACTCCCCTCAATCCCAGCTCCCGGCTCCTAGTCCATGCCTGATATCGACGTCCTGGTCGTCGGCGCGGGACCAGCCGGGGCCGTCGCCGCCTGGCAGACCAAGCAGGCGGCGCCCGAGCTCGACGTCCTCTTATTGGAACGGGACCGCGCGGTGGGCTCACCCGTGCGCTGCGCCGAGGGTGTGGGCGACGCCGGCCTGCGCGAATTCGCCAATCCGGACGGTGCCGACTGGGTATCCCGACGGATCACCGACGTCATTTTTCAGGCGCCTGATGACACCGAGGTAGTGCTCGCCGATTGCGGTCTCGGCTGGATTCTCGACCGGACGCGGTTCGACGCACACCTTGCGGCAGAAGCAGCAGCGGCCGGCGCGCAGGTGCTCGTCGGCGCCGAAGCGACCGGGATGTCGCGCGATGGTGATGCACGTTGGCACGTGCGCGTGAAGGAGCGCGGGAGGGACGAGATCTACCGCGCGCGCATCGTCATCGGGGCCGATGGCGTCGAAACGATGGTCGGTCGCTGGGCGGGGCTCGAAACCCGGGTTCCCGCGCGCGATATGGAGTCGTGCGCACAGTACGTGCTCCAGGGGATCGATTTCAATCCCGACGCGATTTACCTGCAGTTCAGCAATGCGATTGCGCCCGGGGGATATGCCTGGATTTTCCCCAAGGCTGTCGGCGTGGCAAACGTCGGTCTGGGGCTCGTCGCGTTGAAGACCAATGGCCGCAATGCGCGCGAGTACCTCGACGCGTGGATCGCCCGACGTTTCCCCAACGGCGCCCGCACCGGCTACACGGTCGGCGGTGTCATCGTGCATACGACGATCAAGAAGACGTACGCGGACGGCGTGATGATCGCGGGGGATGCCGCGCACATGATCAATCCGCTCTCGGGGGGCGGCATCACCAACGCGATGAAGGCAGGGCGCCTGGCGGGATGCAGCGCAGCCGCCGCGATTCGTGAAGGTGACACGAGCGAGCGGCGGCTGGCGCGCTACCATCAGGCATGGATGGAGTTACTGGGCGAGGACCACCTCAAGTACTACCGGATCAAGCAGGCGTTGGAGAACGTCGATGATGCGTCCTTCAACAAGTTGGCGCGCACCGTGAATAAGATTCCGCAGGAGAGACGTTCCATCGGCAGGATCTTTGCGCACGCGTTGATCAAACATCCACAGCTGATTCCGGTAGCGGCGCGCTTTTTCGTCTAACCGACTGCAGTATCGAAGTCCCCACGGCGCAGCGATTGGCGACGTGCGCCACGGTGCGTCCGGCTGCTCCAAGCAGGTCGTCTCGCAAACCGAACGGCGTATCGCCCAGGTCCCAGCAATACACCGGGACTCGCGGTAGATGCAACGGATCGCCGGTTGCCTTCACTCCACCGAAGCCAAGCGCATAACCCGCCTGTCGCGCGTGGCGGACGATACGGTCGTCGAGTGCGCCGAACGGGTATGCAACCGCCTGCCCCGCTTCCGGACCCAGTCGCGCCGTCAGCACGGCGCGCGAACCATGTAGCTCCGCCTCGACCGCCGAGTCGTCGAGCCAGGTCAGGCGCCGATGTGTGGCACCATAAGACGCGAACTCGAAACCCCGCGCGCGCCAATGCTCGACATCCCGCCAGCTCAAATGCGCGAGCCGGTCCCAAGTGTAGCGGACATCCCACGTATTTATCTTGCCGACGTAGTCGGTGATCACAAACGTCGTGGCGGTGAAGCCGAGGTCCGCGAGGATCGGATAGGCGTGCTCGTCAAGCGATGCGTAGCCGTCGTCGAACGTGAGCAGGAATTCGCGCGGCAGGGATGGTAGGGGCGCAGCATGCTGCGCCCCTACCTCATCCCACCCCCGCGCGAATTCCGCCAGCGATAGCGTCCGCCATCCAGCTCGTGCCAACGCATTCATTTGCCGCGCAAAGACCGAGCGGCCCACGCGCGTGACGCCGAGCTCGAGTGGACCGCCGATGCGGTGGTAGCAGAGGACCGGAACGTGGGGGGGGGGGGCTATGTCGCCGCTTCCAGCGATGTCACTGATCGAATGACCTGCCGCCCAATCACTGCATATGTCCTGCCCAACAGGTTGCGCACGTCCTCGTCCAACAACTCCCCCGCAGGCTGGGAGGCGCGCCAGCGTGCGGTGCTATCGCGCAAGCGACGGACGATCGCCGGCCCGGCATCCAGGGTCGTCGGTTGTTGCACCGGCATCGCCGCGGCTGACACCAGCATGGCGCGATGGCGGCCGATGATCGTCATGAGGCCATCACCCCAGTCGCAGAACTGGCGGTGATTCGCCGGCGGCTTGGCCAGCGCCGTACTACTGGCGCCGCGCGCCGTCATGAAGAACTCACCGGATGCCGATTCGGAAAACAACATCATCACGGGATTCAAAACGCCCGTGTCGCGGCTGCGGACGACGCCGAACCAGCCGCAGATCGTGCGGCTCTCATCGATGAACCACCGCGCGGGGGCGAAGGGCGTACCGTTGGGGTGGATCTCCATCAGGTCGCCCAAGACCAGCAACCCCGCCGCGCGAATCTCACTCTCGGCTGCATCGAACAGTGGGCGCGCGTCGACCGCAATCGGCTCGTCCGCGCGCGGGGGCCGGTACCCGACGATTTGGTGCGCCATCTCCCGCATTTTCAGCACGTGCGGCACGAGCGCTCGCACCACGCCCCGATTGATCAGCCGAGCGCGGATCTCGTACCCTGCGATCAGAACGACGAAGACGCCCGCGGCGATCAGCACATAGGGC
The DNA here is from genome assembly GCA_003221985.1 of Gemmatimonadota bacterium. Next base: position 11,799 of record QHUQ01000025.1, read on the forward strand.
AGCATCGGGGCGCTAGCGCGGCCAGAGCCATCCGAAGACGGCGCAGGTAACCAGCGCGAAGATCAGGCCGTCAAACGTGCCCTTGAGCGTCATCGCCCACGCCCGCCGGTACCAGATCGACATCTGCCACAGCGCCAGTGAGTATCCGAGAAAGGCGGTGGTGCCCGCGAAGCGGCAGAGCTGCGTGAACGTCGCACCCGGCGGCAGGGCGGCGCCGGCGATGTAGCCGGCGAACACGCTGACCACGAGGCAGTACGCGAACCACTGCGACAAATTCGAGACCATGGACCCGCTCCACGGCGGCATCACCGTCAGGAGCACCGCGGGACCGCGCTGCATTTTCGCCTTGAACTCCGGCGAGCGCATTTCAGCGGGGTTCGCGGGACGCGGCATCAGGTAATCACCGGGCGGCATGCCGAGGGGACGCAGCGCATCCAGCACGCGGTCTTCGTTCTGATAGCGGGGATAATCGGACTTATGCCACAGCGGCGTCATGTGGATGATGGAGCTGACGACGAATACCGCGACCGCGGAGACGAGGATCGGCAGCCACAGGGCGGACAACGCGGTCATCCAGTCTCCTGATTAGGGGGGGCGTCTATCGTAGCCTCCGGCACCGTCTCGAGCAATGTGTCCGCGCCGCTTAGGACCTCCGTCCCGCGCCGGCCCCCGCCCCGGCGGGTTGCGATAGCTCCTCCAGAGCAGCGAGAATGCCGTCCGCGCCCGGATTCTGTGCGACGTCCGACAGGTAGCTCCAGCGAATCACGCCATCGGCATCGATCACGAACAGCGCCCGTTCGGAAAAGCCGTCCTGGGCGCGATACGAGCCGTACTTGCGCGACACCTCGCCCTTGGGCTCGAAATCCGCGAGCAGCGGGAAGTCGAGATTGCGGGCGCTGGCGTATGCTTTGTGGCACCACGCGCCGTCGACGGAAACGCCGATCAACTGCGCGCCGTAGCGCTGGAACTCGGGCAGAACCTCGTTGAACAACGCGAGCTCATCGCCGCAGACGGGACTCCAGTCGGCAGGATAGAACGCGAGAATCACGGGTCGCCCGCGCAGCTCGGAGAGGCTGAGCGTTGCGTCGGCACTTTTCTTGAGCGTGAAATCGGGAGCTTTGGTGCCGGGCGACAGAACCATAGAGATCTCCTTTCCTCCTACCTAAAGAATACCTCCTCACCAACCTTCACACACCTCCACCATCCTTCACAACCTCGCGCTAGCGTAGCACCGCGTCGCCGTCCCGCGCGTGCGACTCCATCTGCCGTTTCACCATCTCGTAGTAGGTTCCGCGCGCCCGCATGAGATCTTCGTGCGGGCCACGTTCGATGACGGCGCCGTTCTCCATGAGCAGAATGAGGTCGGCGCGCCGAATTGTGGAGAGCCGGTGCGCGATCACGAACGTGGTACGGCCGGCGAGCAGATCCGCCATCGAGGCCTGTATCAGCTGCTCGCTTTCGGTGTCCAAATTGCTGGTCGCCTCGTCGAGAATGAGGATCTGCGGCGACGCGAGGATCGCGCGCGCGATGGCGAGCCGCTGCTGCTGGCCGCCCGACAGCTTCACGCCCCGTTCCCCGATCCACGTCTCGTAGCCTTGCGGCAGGCGCACGATGAATTCGTGCGCGTTAGCCCGCTGCGCGGCATCCTCGACCTCGGCGTCGGTCGCATCGTGCCGGCCATACGCAAGGTTGTCGCGCACCGAGCCGTCGAACAGGAACACCTCCTGCTGCACGATCGCGAGCAGGTCGCGGTAGCTCCGCAGCTGCAGATCGCGTATGTCGGTGTCATTCAGCAGGATCCGGCCGCGCGTCGGATCGTGGAAGCGGGCGACCAGATCCGTCACGGTCGTCTTCCCCGCTCCGCTGCGCCCCACCAGCGCCACCACGGAGCCGCCCGGCACGGCGACGTTGAAGTCACGCACCACCGGCTGCCCGGCGCGGTACTCGAAGGCGACGTCGTCGAAGCGCAGCTCGCGCACCAGCGCCGGGGCCGGGCGAGCATGCGGCCGATCCGGCTTGTCGTCCTCCATCGCGAGCACTTCGAACACGCGCTCCATCGCGGCGAGCGAGCGCTGCATCTCCGAAAACGAGTTGACGATGTTCCACACCGGATTGAGCAGCAGGAACATGTACCACTGAAACGCCATGATGTCACCGACGCTCGCCCGGCCGACGATGTTCAGGTAGCCGCCGAACCATACGATGACCACGCTGATGCCCGCCTCCAGCAGCCCCCACGACGTCCACAACAGCAGCTCGCGGCGGTGCGCGAACAGCTCTTTGCGCAGCACGGTGTGGCGGCCGAGCATGTAGCTGAGCAGCTCCTGGATCTCCTGGCGGAACGCCCGCACCACCCGGATGCCCGCGAACGTCTCGCCGACGCGGCCGTCGACCACTTCCACATCTTTCCGCACGGAGCGGTAGATGGGGCGAATGCGCCGCGTGAAAATGAGACTCAGCACCATCACGCCCGGAATGATCGCCATGGCCGTCAACGCGAGCTGCCAGTTGAGGGCGATCAGGATGACGATCGCGATGACCAACCGGATGACCGAAATGGCGGGCGACACGATCGCCATCTGGAGCAGGCCCGTCGTCGTCTCGACGTCCCCGGTGAGACGGGACAGAATGCCCCCCGTCTTCATCTCCCACAGGCGCGGCAGTGGCAGGTGCAGCAGGCGCTCGTACAGCGAGCGGCGCAGCGACAGCATGACGCGCACATTGAGCAGCCGCTGGCGGTAGTCCTTGAACCCGCCGCCCACGTGCGAGAGGACGACCACCGACAGGAACACGAGGCCGGTGAGGTTCAGCCGGGTCAACCGGGCGGCGTTGTCGAGGCCCTTGTTCAGGATGACGTGGTCGACGATGAACCGGATGAACAGCGGCTCGATCATCTGCAGGCCGGCCACGACCAGGGCGAGCAGGAACACCGCACCGAGCGCGTTGCGGTGCGGCTTTAACCAACGCAGGTATTCGCGCATGTACGCGCGTCGAGCGCCCGGGCGCGCGGGGGTTGCCGGGGGAGGACCTCCATCATCGTCGGACTTGGCGTCGAGGCGCCGCTGTTTATAGTCCTCGACGAACTCCTGGTAGCGCTTCCTGGACGAACGAGCGGGGCTCACGAGGGAACGTGAACCCCGCCATTCGCCGGAGTCAATATCTTACTTGCCGAGATCGGCCACTACCGCGATCAGCGCTCGGAGTTTCGGCTGATCGGTCGATCGCTGCACGTCGGCGTTGAGCTGCGTCGCCACCTGACTCAGCTGATCCCGACGCGCCTGCCCCGAAGCCCGCTCGGCCCGGGTGAGCGCGTCACGGGTGGCGTTGATCCGTTGCCGGGGGAGTCCGTTGGAGCGTGCCAACTGATCCAGGTACGCGCGCGCCACCACGAAGCTCGCCGGCCAGACCAGCTGCTGCTGGTCCTGTGCGTTTAAGTAATCGAAATGCACCAGCTTCGCCGCGTCGATCTCGTTCTGCGTGAGCAGCGTGTTCGGCGTCAGCTCGAAGATGTCGAGTCCGCGCGCGATCTCGGAGCTGACGATGTAGCCGTTGTACCAGTACGCCGACCACGACCCTGCGCCCACGAGCTTCGTGGAATCCATCGGTCCGCGATCGAAGTAGGCGATCTCCCGGGGGTGCGACGGATCGGTCCAGTCGAACACCGAAACGCCGCCCTGATACCAGCCCTGCGCCATGATGTCCCGGCCAGGAACCGGGATCAGCGTGCCGTTGTGCGCGACGCAGTTCTCGTTCGGGGTCTGCGCGACGGGGAGCTTGTAGTAGCTCTGGAACGTCATGGTGCCCGCGGCGAGGGTGAAAACAGCGTCCGCACCCCACTCGGGTTTGTCGGTCACGCGGCAGCGCGGCTGCAAGCCGCCACCCCACTCGTCGGTGAACAGGACCTTGGTGCCGTCGTTGTTGAACGTGGCGGAGTGCCAGAACGAGAAGTTCGAATCGGCGACGGCGCCGATCCGCGTGGGATTCGCGACGTCGCGAATGTCGAGCAGCAGCCCGTAGCCCCCGCATGCCCCGCCCGCCAGGCCGATCGCCGGATACACGGTGATGTCGTGGCACTGCGTCGGGCCGGGCCGGGGACCCGTGCGCGGCGGCCCCTGGACGATGAGATCGACGATCTGTTGCACATTGGCGCGGAACGTCGCCGTGTCGGCGGCCGTCGGCGCGCCTGTGCCCCCGCGCGCCTTGACGATGCTGTCGAGCCGGAACCTCACGAAGTTCGGGCCGAGGACGATGTCGACGGTATCTCGCTGCTCTTTGATTTGGGCGGTATACCCGCCCGCTGCCCGGGCCGAATCCGCCACGCGTTTCGCTTCGGCGAGATCCTGGGGTGCGGCCGCATGGGTCGGCGCCTCGGTCAAATCCTGGAAGATGCGGGGCGAGCTGACGATGTGCGCCTGCTCGGGATGCGCCAGCGGAACCTGAATGACCTCGATCCGGAAGAGCGCGGTCTGGGGATTCGAATCGGGCTGTGCGGCCGAGCAGCCGGCCAGCTCATTCGGCGAGCGCACGGGAGCCGAGCCCGACACATAGATGTAGACGTTGTCCGTGTCGGTGGGTGACGTCACGACGGTATGGGTATGCGACCCGCGGCACGTCTGCACGTCGGTGATGTGCCGCGGATTGGAGAGATCGGTGCCGTCGAAGATCCGGATGCCGCGCAGCCGGTCATGGCTCACGGTGTCGGACACGCCCTGCGTGCCGCAATCGGTCCGCCCATTCAGCGCTTCACCGGAGACGAAGAGGAAGTTGCGATAGACCGACACGTCGCTCTGCGACCCGGGACAGACGAACGCCTTGAACAGCTTCGGCACCTTGGGGTTGGTGATGTCCCACACCTGCAGGCCGTTGAAGTTGCCCTGGATGACGAAATTGCCGCGGAACGTCAGGTCCGAATTGATAAAACGGAAGTCGCCGGGCGTGTCGCGGTTGATGAACTCGGGCGAGGGGGGCGTGTTCGACACGAGCCGCATGTTCCAGCCGGCCTCGCCCGCATTGAACCACCCGGCGCGCAGGCCGATGCGTGGATCGGGCGCCGGCGCCGTGGTGCGTGGCGTAGCGGACGCCACTGGTGTATTCGACTGTGCCCGGCCCGTCGAGGCAACGATGGCGGACGCAGCGAGTGGAAACACATACAGAATTCGCGAGTTCACTGAGAGCTCCGTTTGAGGGCGTCCAGCATCAGAGTCATGCGATTGATTTCGGTCGTTTGATCGGCGTTCACGTCGGAGGCAAACCGGAAGATGGGCCCATCCTGCGCCGCGCCGGGGACCGCGAGCAGCTGCTGCACCATCGTGATCGCGCCTTGATGGTGCTGGATCATGAACGTGAGAAACAGCCGGTCGAACTCGGGGCCGCGCGCCGCGTCGAGCTGCTGCATCTGCTCGGGCGTCAGCATGCCCGGCATCAGCATCGGGTGATCCATCCCCTGCATGATGTGGCCGCGCGGATCGGCCGGGGGAACGTACTCGCCATGCTCGCGCAGCCAGCGCTGCGCGAATGCGATCTCATCGTTCTGCGCGACGACGATGCGCTCGCACAACACCTGGAGCGAAGCACTCGCTCCATGCGAGCCGCACCACCCCGCCATCTGGATCGCCTGCGCGTGGTGGCCGATCATTCCGGCTACGAAATGCACGTCTGCGTCGGTGTAGTTTTTCTTGGGGGCCTGGCCGGCCAGCGCCACCGGGGCGGCGGCCGCCAGGAGCAAGGCAACTCGTCTCATCATCCCTAATAAACTACCCAGAATCACCGGGCTGACGAGCACCCGCGCGCAGGTTGACAAATGAAACACATCCGTCCCCAGCGTACTTTACAGCATGCTGACCCCACCCATCGAACCCATGCTCGCCAAGCTCACTGAGGAGGTTCCGCAGGACGGCGACTTCCTGTTCGAGCCCAAGTGGGACGGCTTTCGCGCGATCGTGTTTCGCGACCGCGATGGCGTCTTCATCCAGAGCCGAGAGCTGCGGCCCCTCGATCGCTACTTCCCCGAGCTCCACGCCGTGTTGCTCGAGCAGCTGCCGGGCGGCGTCGTCCTGGACGGCGAGATCGTGATGCCCACCTCCCACGGTCTCGATTTCGGCGGGTTGCAGATGCGGCTGCATCCGGCGGCGTCCCGGGTCGAGAAGCTCGCGAAGGCGATGCCAACCGCGTTCGTCGCTTTCGATCTCCTGGCGGTGGATGGGAAGAGTCTGCTGAGCGAGCCGCAGGCGGACCGCCGCGCGAAGCTCGAGAAGCTCTTCAAGAAGATTCGCAAACCCCTCTACCTCACGCCGATGACGCGCGATCGCGCGGTCGCGGTCGATTGGCTGAAGCGCTTCGAAGGCGCGGGACTCGACGGCGTGGTCGCGAAGCCTGCCACCGCGCCGTATCAGCCTGGCAAGCGCGCAATGTTCAAGATCAAGCACGCGCGCACCGCCGATTGCGTCGTCGCCGGATTCCGCTGGCACAAGAGCGGCAAGGATACTCTCGGCTCCCTGCTCCTGGGGCTGTACGACGACGCGGGCACGCTCCAGCACGTCGGCGTCACCTCGGCATTTACGATGGCGATGCGCAAGCAGGTGGTGAAAGAGCTGGCACCGCTGCGCAAGGACGCGTTGCACCGTCATCCGTGGCGAAAGTGGGCGGAGATCGAGGCGGACTCGGGCCG
>QHUQ01000008.1 GCA_003221985.1 Gemmatimonadota bacterium
CGCTCATGATCTTCCCGCCGCCCCAATCAGCCTCCCACGACCAGCGGCCGCCATCCCGCAGCGCGCTCACGGGATCGTTTCCCAGCGCCGTGCTCCAATCGCTCTCGAACAGCACTCCGCCTGCGGGCGCCACCGACACGGTGAGCGCGGCGGTGCCGCTCTGGCCCTCGCTCGTGGCGGTGATCGTCGCCGGGCCTGCCGCGATACCCGCGACGAGCCCAGCGCCACTCACCGTCGCCACGGCTAGTGCATTGCTCGACCAGGTGACGGTGCGACCGGTAAGCGTCCGGCCGGTGGCATCCTGGAGGGTGGCCGCGAACTGCTGGACCGCCCCGACGATAACACCGGCGGTCGCCGGACTTACCGTGACCACCGCCACTGGCGCCGTGGAGCCGGCGTTGGTCGTCCCGCTTGTAAGGTTCGAGAGGGGGCCGAACACCGCGTTCGTGTTCAGATTGCCACGGAAGGCGACGATCCCGAACTGATAGGCGGTCGCGGGCGTCAAGCCCAACACGGTACAGCTCCTGGTCGTACCGATGGCGGTGCCGACGACCGGCGTGACGCACGTACCGCGCGTCACTGGAAGTCCCGTGCTCCACGCGAGCGTGCCCACCGCGTACTTGACGATGTAGCTCGCTGGCTGACCCGTGCCATCGTCTACTTGGAGAAAGGAGAGCGTCACTGAAGTGTCTGTCGCGCCTGCGACCACGAGATCGGTCACCTTCGCAGGGTTCGTCACGACGACGGAAGCGGTCACCGTGAGCGCCGCCGCCCCGTCCTTTCCTTCGCTTGTCGCGGTGATCGTGCCCGTACCGGCCGCCACGCCCGTCACCACGCCGCTGCCATTGACCGTGACGACCACCGGCGCACTGCTCACCCACGTCACCAGGCGCCCGATCAGCGCGCGGCCGACCGAGTCCTTTGGCGTCGCCGTGAGCGACACCAGCTGCCCCGCCGGCACGCTCGCCGTCGCCGGACTCACCGTGACGGAGGCCACAGGCACGCTCAGCGGCGCAGGCACCTCCACCAGCGCTGCACCGCTCTTTCCTTCACTCATGGCCGTGATCGTGGACGTTCCGGTCGCCACGCCCGTCACCGTGCCGTTGATATCCACGGTGGCGACCGTCGGTGCACTGCTCGCCCACGTCACCACCCGCGCGATCAGCGCATTACCAATCGAGTCCCTGGGCGTCGCCGAGAACTGCACCGTCTGTCCCACCGGTACGCTCGCCGTCGCCGGTGCGACGGCCACCGACGCGACTGGAGCCAACAGGCCGAGCAGCGCCCGCAGGTCGCACGCCGCCGCGGCGCAGACGGCGCCGAGCAGCACGACATTCCTGAGCAGAGCCAGGCGGCAAGACAACTTGTGCTTGAACGTCATAAGAAGCCTTCTCCCTCATTGGAGCTCCGGACCTGTGCTCCCCTGGGAGCGATACAGCACGGAGCCTGGTTGTTGTGCGGGGGGAGAACGCATAAGCCCCCCCTCAAAGAGCTCGGCGACCCGACTAGCGTGGCACCTGAACGGCGTGCGGTAGCCTCGTGGCTTTGCGTCCCCGGCTTTCGCCGGGTTTGCCTTTGTCGCGCTCCCCTCGAGGGGGGGCGATCCTGCCGACATCACCAAAAAACAAAAACGGCCGCCAGAAAACTCGATGGCATCTCGAGTCGCTGGCGGCCGGGCTGACATGGCGACCGTTGTCGCCGAAGTCCCCGTAGCTCTGCGTCACCGCCTTTCGGCGGGTTTGCTCTGAGCAGCGGCTTCAATTTTTTCCGGGGCGCTCCGGGTTTACCGACTGAGCGTGGGCACGGCCTACAACCGTCGCGACCTCACAACAACTGATGCACGGTAGCAACGGGTGCCCTGTGCGACAATAGGGGGAATCCAGTGGGGCGAAACACCGCACTTCAAGGCGTCATGTACACGCATGATCGCCGCACCCGCCGCGTGATGCCCGTCACTCGTCCGGGGTTCGGAGCGCGCGGTTGTTCGGCGCGGCGTTTTCACGCTCGGCGGTATGGGGCTTGCTCCTCTAGTTGCAGATGAGATCGGACGCCCACGTGCCGGCCACCTACATTCTCGTCATCTCCGCTTTTTATCACGACAGCGCCGCTTGCCTGCTGCGCGACGTCGTGATCGTCGCAGCGGCGCAGGAGGAGCGCTTCACGCGGAAGAAAGGCGACGCCGGGTTCCCGCAGCACGCCGCGCAATACTGCCTCAACGCCGCCGGGATCGGCGCTCCTGAGCTGGCATACGTCGGATTTTACGATAAGCCGTTGCTCAAGTTCGAGCGGATCTTGGAGACCTACCTGGGCGTCGCCCCCCGCGGGTTCACGCAATTCCGTCTCGCGGGACCCGCATGGATGAAAGAGAAACTCTTCCAGGATCGCGACATCCGCGACGCCCTGAGCTACGACGGCGAGGTGCTCTATGCCGAGCATCACGAATCGCACGCGGCTAGCGCCTTCTTCCCGTCGCCCTTCGAGGAGGCGGCGATCCTGACCGTCGATGGCGTCGGAGAGTGGGCCACGGCCTCGTTCGGCACCGGGCGCGGCAATGATCTAGAGCTGCTCAAGGATCTGCGCTGGCCCGACTCCTTGGGCATGCTCTACTCGGCGTTTACGTACTTCACCGGCTTCAAGGTGAACTCGGGCGAGTACAAGGTGATGGGACTCGCGCCCTACGGTGAACCCAAGTATGTCGATGCGATCTACCGCGAGCTCATCGACCTGCGCGAAGACGGCTCGTTCACACTCAACCAGAAGTACTTCAACTACCTCACCGGCCTCACGATGACGGACGGGGCCTTCGACAAGCTGCTTGGCGGCCCACCCCGGGTGCCGGAGTCGAGGCTCACCCAGCGCGAGATGGATCTCGCCCGCTCGATCCAGGTCGTGTGCGAAGAAATCATGATGCGCATGGCGCGGACGGTGCACCGGGAAACCGGCATGGAGAATCTCTGTCTCGCCGGCGGCGTGGCGCTGAACTGCGTCGCCAACGGGCGCTTGCTGCGCGAAGGTCCGTTCAAGCAAATCTGGATCCAACCTGCTGCCGGCGACGCGGGTGGTGCGCTTGGCGTAGCCCAGCTCATTTGGCATCGCCATTGCCGGCAACCACGCACCGTCACCAACGGGAACGACGCCATGCGCGGGGCCTATCTCGGACCCGAGTATTCGCCGGACGAGATCCGAGAGTACCTGGACGCGCAGGGGGCCACCTACGAGCGACTGGAGCGTCACTGCCTCCTCGAGCGCGTGGCCCGGCTGCTCGCCGAAGAGAAGGTGGTCGGCTGGTTCGATGGCCGCATGGAGTTCGGACCACGTGCGCTCGGCGCGCGCAGCATCCTCGGCGACCCGCGGAGCCCGCGCATGCAGGCGCAGATGAACCTGAAGATCAAGTTCCGGGAAGGCTTTCGCCCGTTCGCGCCGAGCGTGCTGCGCGAGCGCGTGCACGACTACTTCGAGTTGGACTGCGAGTCCCCGTACATGCTGCTGGTGGCGCCGGTGAAGCAGGAGCGCCAGATCCCGATGACCACCGAGCAGCGGGGGCTGTGGGGCATCGACCAGCTCAATGTGCTGCGCTCCGACATTCCGGCCGTGACCCATATCGACTACTCGGCGCGCATCCAGACGGTGAGCCGGGACACCAACCCCAACTATTACGACCTGATCAAGGAGTTCGAGCGCCTGACCGGCTGCGCCGTCCTCGTCAACACGTCGTTCAACGTGCGGGGCGAGCCGATCGTGTGCACACCGGCGGACGCCTACCAATGCTTCATGCGCACGCACATCGACTACCTCGTGCTGGGACCGTTTCTCCTCGACAAGAGCCAGCAACCGGCATGGAAGGAGAGCGCGGATTGGCAGCGCGAGTTCCAGCTCGACTGAGCGCGGCGGAAGGCCGCCGCTTCGGCCTCACGCTTGGTATCGCCTTCGCCGTGCTCGGAGGCGTGGCGTGGTGGCGCGGCCGTGTGCTCGTGGCCGAGGTCGCCCTTGGGGTCGGGCTCGTCCTGCTCATCGCGGCGCTCGTCGTGCCGGCGCGGCTCGGGCCGATCCACCGGGCCTGGATGGGACTCGCCGCCGCGATGTCCAAGATCACGACGCCGATCTTCATGGGCGTCGTCTACTTCGCCGTCGTGACACCCACCGGACTGCTTCGACGACTCGCGGGCAAGAACTCGCTGCTGCGCCCCCGCACGGCCGGGAGTTTCTGGGTCTCTCGCGCTGCCGACGCCCATCGCCGGACGGGAATGGAACGCCAATTCTAGGGAGGGCTGAAACATGGGCCGGATGACCTTGGCTGGGGAGTTGTGGGCATTCATGCGCGTGCGCAAGAAGTGGTGGCTGTTGCCAATCGTGCTGGTGATGCTCGTCGTCGGCACGCTCATGGTCTTCGCGCATGGGTCGGTGCTGGCGCCTTTCATCTACACGATCTTTTGAACCTGCGGCATTCGAAGCTGTGGCCCCCCATCGTCCTCGGCCTCCTGGTCGTCGCGACGCTGGAGGGCCTCTCCTTGGCGGTCCTTCACCTCAGCCGCCCGCTGCTGACCGAGGAGATCAGAACCACGCGCGACATCTGGCGGGAGCAGAGCGTCCTGATGCGCCAGCTCCTGCAAGGGCGCGGGCTGCTCGCCGTGGACTCCGCGCTGGGGTGGCGCTACCGCTCGGATATTGCGACCGCGCGTGATCAGACGAACTCGCGCGGCTTGCGCAGCGCGCGGGAATACAGCGCCGTGCCCGCGGACTCCGTCGTGCGCGTTGCGGCGTTCGGCGACTCGTTCGTGTACGGGAACGAGGTCGACAACGCGAGCTGCTGGCCGGTGCTGGCCGAGCACATCTATCCGCGGCTCGAGGTCCTCAACTACGGTGTCGGCGGATACGGGAACGATCAGGCGTACCTGCGCTTTCTCGCCGATGGCCGAAGCCTCTCCCCGCGCATCGCGATTCTCGGCTTCACGCCGACCGATTTCGGCCGGGTGGTGAACGTCTACCGCCGATTTCTCTCGAACCGGGAGCTACCCCTCTTCAAACCGCGGTTCGTGCTGCGCGCCGGCGGCCAGCTCGAGCTGGTGCCCAGCCCCGTGCGAGCTCCGGCGGATTACGCCAGGTATCTCGAGCACCCCGAAGCCGTCACGACGCTGGGGCGCGGCGACGCCTGGTACGAACCGGCGATCTACGAAGACCCGTTGTACGACATCTCGGCAACGGTACGCCTGCTCACCGGGCTGTGGATCAAGGTGCGCCGCCGCTACGTCGATGGCGATCGGCTGGTGCGGGACGGCGTTTTCAATCGTGCCTCGACCGCGTTCGCCCTGCAGACCACACTCTTTCAAAGCTTCGCGGCGAAGGCACGAGCAGCCGGAATTGTCCCGCTTGTCATCATCCTCCCCGACCGCGAGTCTATCGTCCGCCGTCGGGACGGCCACGCGCCGATCTTTGCGCCGCTGGTTGATGACCTGCGAGCGAAGGGGATTGACTATCTCGACCTCACGGAGGCGTTCCTCGCGCGCGAGGCCCGCCAGCCCCCGGACGGCTGGTTCATGCCTGGGGGTCACTACTCACCGAGCGCCAACCGACTCATTGCCGAGTGGCTCGGCCCGCGGCTGTTGGAGCGCGTCCGGCCTCCGGGCGCGACTAGCTCATATCCCAGGACGGCCGGGCGCGGATAACCGTGGGCATGGGGCCGTTTATCGCTCCTTCCTGGCGCACGCGGCCGCCAGAGGACCGGCCGACACCAGGCGATCGG
>QHUQ01000009.1 GCA_003221985.1 Gemmatimonadota bacterium
CGAGGGCGACGAGTACTCCCTGACTGTCGCCCTGGATCTCGGCGACGCGCGTCGCCTGTCGGCAAATCGTCCGTACTCCCTCGGCGACTCGATTCCCGCCTACGCGACGGTGACGTGCCTGTGCCGGCCGCTCCGGCCGGACTCGGTGCGGGGGAGCTACGTGATGCAGACGCGGGGATTACGGCAGCTCGCCGGGCGCATCGACGCGACGCTTTATTTCACCGCGTGGAACGACTCAACCAGGCACGCCACCTATCGGTTGCGGCAACGAATCCACGGAGTCCGTCCCTGATGGCGGTTGGGCGGTTCGGCGGTTTGGCGGTTGGGCTGGTTGCGTTGCTAACCGCCCAACCGCTCAACCGCCTAACCGCCCAGACCGATTCTCCGCCGCCCCAGACGATCGACACCATCATCATCGAGAATCGCAACATTTTCGATCATGAAGACGTCGCCCCGGATTGGGTGTCGCACCTGGCGAATCGGCTGCACATGCGGACCCGCCCGTGGGTGATCAAGCGGCGGCTGCTGCTGAATCGCGGTGACCCGTTCGATTCGGCGCGGATGGCGGAGAGCGAACGCGCGCTGCGGACCCTGGGGGTGTTTCGCGCGGTGCGCGTGGATACCGTGCGTGCCGCGCCGGGCGGCAGACTCGCGCTGCGTGCCGTCACGGCCGATGGTTGGAGCACGCAGCCGCAGGCGAGCTTTTCCAGCGTCGGCGGCGACAAGACCTGGGGTGTCGGTCTCGTGGAGCGCAATTTCCTCGGGACGGCAACGGAGCTTTCGCTCATCTACGGCAAGAACCCCGATCGCCGTCGTCTCGATTTCGAATTCATCAATTCGCAATTCTTCGGACGACGCACGCTGCTCATCCTGCGTCACTCCGACTTGTCCGACGGGCGTCACGGCGAATGGACGCTGGGGTTGCCGTTTCACGAGACCGCGGCGCCGCATTCTCTGGAGACGTACGGCGAATACGCGCAAGAGCGCGTGCTGCGCTTTCGGGACGACGTGCTGCAGGACAGCACGCGCCATCATTTGTTGCGCATCGGCGTAATCGGGGGCATCGCCGCGTCCGCGACGACCCACCGCTACACCCGGGTGTGGGGCGGCTGGGAGTGGCGCCGCGAGGACTTTGCGGACAGCACGACCGGGCACGTTCCGTACTCCGTGTTCACGACGGCGCGGGCGGGCATCGACGTCGGTTCGGGGCGATTTCGCGTCCTGGAGCACTTCAACTCGTACTCCCGGCGAGAGGACGTGGATCTGTCGCCCACGTTTCGGGCCGGCATCGTGCTGCAGCCGGGTGCGGGGGGAGGTGTGGGTTACGAGGTGAGCGGGCAGACGTCGGCCGTCTGGAACCGCGGCTTTGCGGTGTTGCGAGTCGCGGCCAACGGCCTGGACTCGACGCGGACGCAGGCGCAGCTGACCGTTGTGAGTCAGAACGTCGGCGGCCATACGCTGATCGCTCACGCCGAGGGCGGCGTCGTGACGCATCCGAAACCGGGCGCCGAGTTCGATCCGTGGATCGTACAGCGCGGGCCGCGGTTGTTCGGCGTGCACGACTTTACGGGCACGCGAACCACGTGGTTTGTGCTCGAGGACCGGATTCTCGTCGCTGACGGCATGCTGGGTTTGATGGCGCTGGGTCTCGCGCCGTTTGTCGACTACGGCGGTGCCTGGTACGGCGACGAAGGCGCGCGCCAGGGAGGTGACGCCGGGGTATCGCTGCGCTTTGGGCCGACGCGCGCCGTGCGTGGCGAAGCGGCTGAGCTGGCGTTTGGTTACCGATTCGGGCAGGGCGTGCGGGGCAAGCGTTGGGCGATCACGTTACGGAAAGGATTCTCCTTCTAATGGGCATGATGACGAGGATCGACTGGATCGGCTGGCTGGCGACGGGAGTGTTTCTCGTTTCGTACTTCGCGAAACGGCCCACGACGTTGCGGCGCGTGCAAGGCGTCGCCGCGGGGTTGTGGGCGTTGTATGGCGTGCTGATTCACTCGCTGCCGGTTATCGTGGCGAACATTCTGGTTGCGAGCGTCGCCGTCATCTCGTCGTTCAGGAAGCCTTCGGCTTTGGCTTCTCCTCCATGAGCGCCATCGGGTTGTTGTCGGGGTCGTGAAAGAACGCCATCCATAGATCGTAGTCGGCCGCTTCGTGCACGCGGTGCGGCTGGTCCACGAATTTGACGCCGCGCTGCGTGAGCGTGCGATGCTGCTGCTCGATGTCCTTTACGCGAAAATAGAGAAACGAGCCGGGGTGATCCTGCTCGGCATTCTCGGGCGGCGACAGCATGAGCCGCACCGGGCCGACCTGGAAGAACGCCAGTGACGGCGGCGCCTGAAACAAGAGCGGCAGGCCCAGGGTGTCGCGGTGGAACTTCACGGCGCGATCGAGGTCGTGGACGACGTTGGTGACTTGGGCGAGCTCCATTGCTCCTCCGCGGGAAGTAGTTAGCTTTAGCTAAGTAATTATGGAAACACTCTCCCGTCAAGCTCCAGCGCGGGCCGTCGCGGACCGGGTGCACTCCGCGGCGATCCACCTGCTGCGGCGGCTTCGGGTCGAGGACAAGGCCATGGGCCTAACCGCCCCGCGGGCATCGGTATTGTCGGTGCTCGTGTTCAGGGGACCCGTGACCATGAGCGCCCTCGCGGAAGCAGAGCAGGTGCGGCCGCCCACCATCACCCGCCTCGTGGATGGATTGGAGCGGCGCGGCCTCGTGCGGCGAGTCGGCGATCGCGACGACGGCCGAGTCCAGTTGGTCGAAGCGACGGCAGCGGGGAAGCGACTGCTGCAGAAGGGGCGCGCGCGTCGCGTCGAGCGACTCGCGCGGGGCGTCGCGAGGTTGTCAACGGACGATCAGCGCGTGCTGGCTCGCGCCGCGGACTTGATGGAAAAGGCCCTTTTGGTGACTTTTGACGGCCTGGCGCCGTAGCCAAGTGGTAAGGCAGAGGTCTGCAAAACCTCGATTCGTCGGTTCGATTCCGACCGGCGCCTCTCCAACCTTCTTCTGCTTGCTCTTCCACCTGTCGATTTGAAGCCTCGTTGTTCGACGCAGAGGTACACCCAACCAGGAGGAACCGATGGTTCGCAGCACGCTCATCGCGGTTATCATGCTCGGCGCCGCCACTGTTGCGGCTGCCCAGGCGACCGGTCACCGCGTCCAGGTCAACGGCATGCGGATGTATTACGAAGTGTCCGGCGCGGGTGAGCCGCTGATCGTCCTGCACGGCGCCTACATGAACATCCCGACCATGGGCGCGATCATCCCGGAGCTCGCGAAGACGCATCGGGTCTACGCGCTCGAACTGCAAGGGCACGGACGGACCACCGATATCGATCGGCCCATCACCTATCCCAACCTGGCGGACGATGTGGCGGCGTTCATGGACGCGGTGGGACTCAAGAAGGCGGACGTGTTTGGCTACTCGATGGGCGCGGCGGCGGGGCTGCAGTTCGCGATCCGGCATCCGGAGAAGATCAACCGCCTGGTCGCGGCGTCAGCCGCGTACGACGCGCAGGGCTGGCAGCCGGAGTTCAAAGCGATGATCCCGCAGATGAACGTGGACATGTTCCCTCCGATGCTCGAGCAGGAATACCGGAAGCTCGCCGTCAACCCGAGCGGTTTTCGCGAGCTGGCCCGCAAGCTGATCGCGCTCGAGAGCGAGCCGATGGCGTGGGAGGCCGACGTGAAGAGCATGAAGACCCCCGTGCTGATTATCGCCGGCGACGCCGACGTCTCGACGCTCGAGCACAACGTATCGCTGTTCCGCCTGCTCGGCGGGGGCGCCATGGGCGACCTGGGCAAGCCGCTGGCTGCCTCGCGCCTCGCCGTTTTGCCGGCGACTTCGCACACCGCCGTCATCACCCAGGTGGGGCTGCTGCACCCGATCATCGAGCAGTTCCTCAGGGGCGAGACTCCCAAGAGCTTCTTCGGCGGTAACTAGCGCGCACATTCCCCGCTGGCATGCCGGCGCCGGCTCTCTGTGGGCGATCGCCGTGCTCGGCGTGGTCTGCACGGCAGCTGGGCTGATCGTGTTCTTCCGCTTGATCGCCGAGGCCGGACCGAGTCGGGCGAGCGTGATTACTTACCTGAATCCGCTCGTGGCCGTCGTCGTCGGCGTCGTGGCGCTCGGCGAACATCTCGGGGCGATGTCGATCCTGGGATTGCTGCTGATCCTGGTGGGCTCGTGGGTCTCCACGGGCGCGTTGCATCCTAGCGAATCTGCTAGATAACCTGACCGAAACAAAGCCGATAGCCGTTGCAATCATCGATCTCGAAGTCGCGGCAGCCGTAGTGCTGGTCACGCGGGGCTCGCACGATCTTGACGCCCTTCGATTTGAATTCCTTGTGTAGCTCATCAGCATTGTCGATCCAGATATACGCGTCCCACGCCCCGCCGTCGGGATCGACGGACCGATTGGGCCGGATGGGACCGGACCGTTCGAACTGCGACAGCATGATGATGATGCCGCTTCGTTTCACCATACAGAAAGAGGGAGGATCGTTCCACAGGCGCTCGTAGTTGAAGCCGAGCTTGTCGCGATAATAGTTGGCCGTGACCACGACGTCATCGACCATGAAGTAGGGCGCGATACCCCAGCCGCTCATATTAATGCACTCTCCTTCCCGGTATGTGCTGGCCGTTCTGATGGAGTACCAGCCCGTCCGGTCTGAACGTCAGCTGGGCGTCGACCACCTTCAGAAAAAACGTCGAGTCCGATTCGGCAAAAATGGCGAACCGCGGCTGCGCGGTTGCCTGCAGGAACAGGTGCGCGGCTTCGCGCGTGACGACGATGTGGAATGCGGGCGTCAGCTCATACTCGCCGATGTAGCGCTGCAGCACCGTGGAATCCACCGCCACTTCGGTATGCGGCTGCGGCAGGGGCCGCAGCGGGAACGTTTCATCCAGCAGATGAAATCCGATGTCGTCCACGCTCTCATTCTTGTTTGACAGCGCGACGACGCCGATGTGGCGCACCGGATCGAATCCGATGAAGGTGCGGTAGCCGCCGGTCCCACCGTTGTGCCACACGATGTTGCCGACCGGGCGCTGCAGAATGTGCCACGCCAGCCCAATCTTGAGATGGGAATCACCAGTCGCGTGGCGCTCGCTGTGGGTCTGCCACAGCGTGCGCGAAAGCGGCGTCGCCGTCGAATCGAGATTCGCCGCGAGAAACGTGAGCATGTCGCCCACGGTCGATCGCAGCGCGCCGGCCCCCGCGAGCGTGGGGAGGTCCCAGTTGGGCACCACGTGCCCCTCGGCGTCATGGCCGGGCGCGAGCCGCGCGCGCAATTCCGGCGTCAGCGTGATCGCCGTTTCGCGCATGCCGAGCGGCGTAAGCACTCGGCGGGTCACGAGGTCCTCATAGCTCATCCTCGCCTTCAGGGCGAGCACGTGCCCCAACAGACCCACGCCGAGGTTCGAGTACTCGTATTCGGCGCCCACGTCGCGCGGCAGTTGATAGCCCGACAGGAACGCGTACATCTGCGGCACGCTGTAGTCGGCGTACGGGTTCATCGAATCGTGCGGGGCAAAGTTGGACGGCATGCGGGGAAGCCCGGAGACTTGCGTTGCCAGGTCGAGCAGCGTGATCTGCCTGCCGTTCCGCGCCGGCATGTGGACCGATCTGGGCAGGAATTTCGCGACGGGGTCGTCGAGCTTCACCTCACCGCGCGCGACCATGTCGGCCAGCAGCGATGCGGTGAAGACCTTCGTGATGGACCCGATCTCGAACACGCGGTCCGCCGCCACCCCGACGGCGACGACGCGTTTGCCGCCGGCATCGCGCAGGCCGACCACGATCCCGCTCTCCTGACTGACCCGCGGCGCCAGCATCGCCCGGACCGCGGAGTCGGATGGCAGCGCCTGCTGCGTGGCGCACGCGACGCTCAGCGCAAAGGCGGTGATGAAATGCATGCCCGAATTTAGTATCTTCTCGCCGCCGTGCTCGTCCCCAAACTCGTCACCACGCTGAAGGATTACACGCGGGAGCAATTCTCCCGTGACGTCATCGCCGGCGTCATCGTCGGCATCGTGGCGCTGCCGCTCGCGATCGCCTTCGCCATTGCCAGCGGGCTCAGCCCGGAGCGCGGGCTCTACACCGCGATCGTCGCCGGCTTCCTCATCTCGCTGCTCGGTGGCTCGCGCGTCCAGATCGGCGGCCCGACGGGAGCGTTCGTCGTGATCGTGTCGGGGATCGTGCAACAGCACGGCGTCGACGGACTCGTCGTTGCGACGCTCATGGCCGGCTGCATTCTGGTGGCGTTCGGCTTATTCCGGCTCGGTGGGGCGATCAAGTTCATCCCGTACCCCGTGACGATCGGGTTCACCAGCGGCATCGCGCTCATCATCTTCTCGAGCCAGATCCGCGACCTGCTCGGTCTCGACATGCAGTCGGTGCCATCCGCGTTCCTACCGAAATGGGATGCCTACGTCCACGCCTTCGACACGGTAAATCCCTGGGCACTGGTCATCGCCGTCGCCGCGCTCACGATCATCGTGGTCTGGCCAAAGATCTCCACCAGAATTCCGGGCCCGTTCGTAGCGTTGATCGCCACGACGCTGCTCGCACAGCTGCTACACCTGCCGGTCGAAACGATCGGGCAGCGATTCGGGGCGATCCATGCGGGGCTACCGCGTCCGGCGATCCCTCATCTGTCGCTCGCAATTGTCGGCCCCCTGGCGGGGCCTGCGTTCACGATTGCGCTGCTCGCGGCGATCGAGTCGCTGCTTTCGGCGGTCGTGGCCGACGGCATGATCGGCGGCCGACACCGATCCAACATGGAGCTGGTCGCCCAGGGAGTCGCCAACATCGCCTCGCCGCTGTTCGGTGGGATGCCGGCGACCGGGGCGATCGCACGCACGGCGACGAACGTGAAGAACGGCGGCCGGACGCCGGTGGCGGGCATGGTGCATGCGCTCACGTTGCTGCTCATCACGCTGTTCTTCGGCCGCTGGGCCGGCCTCATCCCCCTGGCGACGCTGGCGGCAATCCTCGTGGTCGTCGCCTTCCACATGAGCGAGTGGCGGACGTTCGTGTCCGAGTTTCGCGCGCCGAAGAGCGACGTCGCCGTGCTGCTGACGACGTTCTTGCTCACGGTCCTCGTGGACCTCACGGTCGCCATCGAGGTCGGCATGGTGCTCGCCGCCTTCCTCTTTATGCGCCGCATGGCGGAAGTGACGAACATCAGCGTGCTGACGCACGAGTTCACCGACCCGGTGGACGATTTCGAGCACGACCCGAACGCCGTCCGCAATCGCGTGATCCCCGAGGGCGTCCAGGTTTACGAGATCACCGGCCCGTTCTTCTTCGGCGCCGCCGAGATGTTCAAGGATCGGGTGGGGCGCATCGCCGGCAAGCCGAAGGTGTTGATCGTGCGGCTGCGGCACGTGCCGGCGATCGACTCGACGGGCTTGCACGCGCTGCGAGACCTCGCGCGGCGGAGCCAACGGGAAGGGACGCTCGTGATCCTGTCCGATGTGCACGCTCAGCCGGTCGTCGCGCTGGAACGGTCGGGACTGTACGACGAGCTGACCGAAGACAACATCCACGGCAACATCGACGACGCGCTCAACCGCGCCCGGGCTCACCTCGGTTTGCCGGCCGAGCCGCGGCCTGGTTTCGCAACACCCACGGTCGCCCGCGAATCGGGGGCGCTAACGGCGCTGGACTGACCAGCGGCCCGACTGCGTCCCGCCTGACGGCAGAAGCGTCGTGTAGGTCCCCGCAATCGTATTGCCGTTCATCTCGCCCACAAACGTCGTGAGCAACCGTGCGCCGGTTTGGGGATCGGCATAGGGATCGAGCGTGCCGCTGACGTGGCCCTGCTGCACCCGGACAAAGCGGATCGTGAGCACCGTGGCGGCCGGCGCTTGATTGGCGCCGGCAGCGTTATCGCCGCGCCACGGGGCGAGCGGGCGTCCTAACATCGTCGGGACCATGACGACGTCGCCGAATGCCGTATCACCGGCGGCCCGCAGCGTGAACTCGATGCTGCCACTGCGTCCCGATTCGGAGCTGCTGTAATCGCCGGACCATTGGCCGGTCAGGGCGGAGACGTCGGTCGCTGCGCCGACGAGCGGCACGGGCGAGCGGGAAGCGCCGCAAGCGCTGAGCGCCAGTGGCAGGAGTACCGTGAGCGACATCTTGGAGCGCAACATGGCACCTCGCTGAGATGAGGAGTGCGTGGTTGCGCGTGACGGCGGCGCGCGTTGGTGCGTTGAAGATGACGCATCTCTGATGGCGCGCAAGAAGCCTCGCGCCTAGCTTAGCGCGTCATGCTTCGTCGCCAACTCGGTTTGCTCGCGGTCACGGCGCTCGTCGTCGGCGAAGTCGTCGCCATCGGGATCTTTCTCACCCCCGCCGGCATGGCTCGCTCCCTCGGCTCGCCGTTTTGGCTGCTGCTGGTCTGGCTGCTGATGGGCGTCATGGCGCTCAGCGGCGCGCTGTGCTACGGCGAGCTGGCGGCGCGGGCACCCGAGGCGGGCGGTGGCTACGTCTACCTGCGCGAGGCGTACGGTCCAGCGGTGGCGTTCCTGTACGGCTGGAAGTGCCTGCTCGTCATGGATCCCGGCATCACGGCGGCCCTCGCGGCGGGGCTCGCGAGCTATGTGGGCTACGCGCTCGGCACTTCCGGCGTGTGGCTCAAGCTCATCGCCATTGCGTCCATCCTCGCGATCGCGGCGGTCAATATCGCGGGCCTGCGGCTCGGTTCCGGGCTCATGCAGGGACTGACCGCCCTGAAGCTCGGCGCGCTGGCCCTCATCGCCGTCCTCGCGTTCGCGCTGCACGCGGGCAGCTGGTCGCACTTCATCCCCTTCGTCGCGCAGCACGCCGGCTCCGATCCGCTCCCCGGCGCGTTGGCTCCGGCGCTCGTGGGTGCGTTTTTCGCGTTCGGCGGTTGGTGGGAAATCAGCAAGCTCGCGGGCGAGGCGCGAGATCCGGTGCGCACACTGCCGCGGGCGCTCGCACTTGGCGTGACGATCGTGACCGGCATCTACATCGTGACGAGCGCGGTATTTCTCTATCTCGTGCCGCTCGAACGCGTGACGTCCGGCGAGACGTTCGCGGCCCAGGCGGGCGAGCTGTTGTTCGGACCGGCCGGCGGACGCGTGTTCGCGTGGATCGTGATTGTCGCGGTGCTCGGCAGCCTGCTCGGTCTACTCATGGCGTTGCCGCGCCTCTATTACGCCATGGCGCGCGACGGCGTGTTCTTCAAATCGGTGGCCGCGGTAGATCCGCGTTTCGGCACGCCGGCCCGGGCGATCGCGATCCAGGCGGTGCTCGCTTCCATCCTCGTGGCGCTGGGCACCTTCAATCAGATCATCGCCTACTTCGTCTTCGTGACGGTGCTCTTTGTCGGCCTCACCGTGGCCGGGCTGTTTCGCATCCGCCGCCGTGCCACCGACGCGCCGTATCGCACCTGGGGCTATCCGTTCACGCCGCTGCTGTTTCTCGCCCTGGTGGCTGTTTTGCTTCTGCTGCTCGCCGGCCATAATCCGCTGCAGGCCGCGCTGGGCGTCGGCATCGTCGCCCTCGGCGCACCGGTCTATCTTCTGC
>QHUQ01000010.1 GCA_003221985.1 Gemmatimonadota bacterium
CATGGTGGTATCGCGCAGCTGATCCGGGTTCATCTCGCCCAGACCCTTGTAGCGGCTCACGTTGATCGTGGTCTTGCTCTCGGCGCCATTGGTCAGGCGTTTGACGTAGGTATCGCGCTCTTTTTCGTCGTAGGCGTAGAACTCCTCTTTGCCCTTCGACACGCGATAGAGCGGCGGCTGCGCGATATAGATGTAGCCCGCGTCGATGAGCTGCTTCATTTCCTTATAGAAGAACGTGAGCAGCAGGGTGCGAATGTGGGCGCCGTCCACGTCTGCGTCCGTCATGATGATGATCTTGTGGTAGCGCGCCTCCTCCACTTTGAAGTCCTCGCCCACGCCTGTGCCGATCGCCGTGATCATCGTCCGGATCTCTTCGTTGGACAGAATCTTGTCGATGCGCGCCTTCTGCACGTTCAGGATCTTGCCGCGCAGCGGCAGGATCGCCTGGTAGCTGCGATCCCGGCCCATTTTGGCGGACCCGCCCGCCGAGTCGCCCTCGACGAGATAGATCTCGCACAGTTTGGGATCGGTGAGCGAGCAATCGGCGAGCTTGCCGGGCAGGATGCCGGCATCGAGCCCGCTCTTTTTGCGCACCAGCTCGCGCGCCTTCCGGGCCGCCTCGCGGGCGCGCGCGGCGCTGACGGCTTTGGCGATGATCGACCGCGCAACGCTCGGGTTCTTGTCGAAAAATGCGCCCAACGCCTCGTTGACGACCGTCTTGACGATGCCTTCGACTTCGGAGTTCCCCAGCTTGGTCTTCGTCTGACCCTCGAACTGCGGCTGCTTGACCTTGACGCTGAGGACGCAGTTGAGCCCCTCGCGGACATCGTCACCCGAGAGTGTGAACTCTTCCTTCTTCAGGGCGCCGTCCTGCTTTGCCCACTCGTTGATGGTGCGGGTCAGCGCCGACTTGAAGCCGGTTAGATGCGTGCCGCCTTCGTGCGTGTTGATATTGTTCACGAAGGTGAACGTGTTTTCACTGTACTGATCGTCGTACTGAACTGCGCCCTCGACCTCGACGTCCTCGCGGGTCGCTTCGAACGTGATCGGTTTGGGATGCAGGGGGCGGCGGTTGCCGATCACCCACTTCACGAACTCGGACAGGCCGCCTTTATAGTAGAAGGTCTCTTCCTTCGTGCTCCCCTTGCGCTCGTCTTTGAGGACGATCGTGAGCGCCTTGTTCAGGAAGGCGAGCTCGCGCAGCCGGTTCGCGATGGTGGCGTAATCGAAGCGCGTCTCGGTGAAGATGCCCGTGTCGGGCTTGAACCACACCGTCGTGCCCGTGCCTTTCGCCTTGCCGACGAACTCGAGCTTCTTCTTGGTGTCCCCGCGCTCGAACGCCATGTGGTGGCGCTTGCCGTCGCGGTCCACCCACACCTCGAGCTTCTCGGAAAGCGCGTTTACGACCGACACGCCGACGCCGTGCAAGCCGCCCGACACCTTGTAGCTGCTCTTGTCGAACTTGCCGCCGGCATGGAGCATCGTGAGCGCGACCTCGACCCCGGGCTTCTTCTCCGTCTTGTGAATGTCGACGGGAATGCCGCGGCCGTTGTCGACGACGGTGATGGCATTGTCGGCATGGATCGTGACGGAGATGTCGGTCGCGAAGCCTGCGAGCGCCTCGTCCACCGAGTTGTCCACCACTTCGTAGACGAGATGGTGCAGACCGCGGGCTGACACCGAGCCGATGTACATCGCCGGCCGGCGCCGGACGGCTTCCAGACCCTTGAGGACCTGGATCGAATCGGCCTGATAGCCCCCGTTGCCTTTTTCTTTCGAGGTGTTGGGAGCGGATTTCTTCTTAGGCATCAAGTTCCTAGCGTGAAAGAAGCCAGCGTATCGTGGTGATGCGACCGGCACCGCGGCCCGCATTGACGCGGGCCATGATGTCGGGGGTCATGAGCTGCAGCTCGTTCATCCACGAGCTCGTCGCCACCCGTACGAACAGCACCCCATCGGGGGTGATGCTCTCGGGCGTGGCTACGGCCGCGATCTGAGGACCCACCAGCCGCGGCCAATCGGGAATCATCTGCGCCTGACCCACCCGGCGCGCCAAACCGGTCCGCTTCAGGTAGCCTTCGAGCGCCTCGGCGACTGCCACAGGACGGCTCTTTGGGGGGCGATTGGAGCGGTCAGTCACAAGCCCCTAAAATACACGGAAGTCATTGTCCTGTCAACAGTTAAGGGTGTGGCGGAAGTTACGGTACAGCCACAACGTAGGTGTCGCGTTGGGCCTCAAAACCGGCGGCGTCGCGTGCCCGGAACGACATCGGAATCTGGGTGCCCGCCTGCGTGCCGGAGGGGATGATGAGGCGGTAACCCGTGGTGATGACTTGGTTGAAGCCCCCGTCGTCGGACCACTGCTGGGATCCGGCCGTGATCCACACCGAATCGATGCCGTCGCCGTCCTGGGCGCGTACCGTCCCGGCAATGGTGTCCACGCGGCTGGAGACCACCGTCGTATCGTCGATCGTGAACGAAACCTGCGGGGGGCCGGGCCGCTCGCGTTCGCCGAGACAGGCCGCGGCGAACAGCAGGGCTAGCGCCCCTGGAATTTTGCCGCGCGCTTTTCGAGAAATGCGGTCGTTCCCTCTTTCATGTCCTGCGTCGCGGCCAGCAGGCCGAAGTGATTCGCCTCGAGCAGCAGGCCCTCATCGAGCGTCATCTCCAGACCCTGATCGACGGCTTCCAGCGCGAGACGCACGGCCAGCGGGCCCATCGCGAGGATACCCCGCATCATCTTCTCGGATTCGGCGAGCAGGTCGGCGGCCGGGACGACCTTATTGACGAGCCCGATCCGGTAGGCCTCCTGCGCGTCGATCATCTCCCCGGTCAGAATCAGCTGCATCGCAACGCCTTTCCCCACCAGCCGTGGCAGCCGTTGCGTGCCGCCGTAGCCGGGCGCGATACCGAGCTTTACTTCGGGCTGCCCGAACTTCGCGTTCTCGCTCGCGATGCGGACGTGGCACGCCATCGCCAGCTCGCAGCCGCCGCCGAGGGCGAACCCGTTGATCGCGGCGATGACGGGTTTGCCGCACGTCTCGAGACGCCGCAGGACGCCCTGGCCGCGCTGCGCGCGCGCCTTGCCGTCGAATGGTCCCTGGCGCGCGAGGTCGCCGATGTCGGCGCCGGCGACGAACGATTTCGGGCCCGCGCCGGTGACGATGGCGCCCTTGATAGCGAAGTCGGCGGCGATGCGCTCGGCTGCGTCACCGAGCTCCGCCATCACCTGATCGTTCAACGCATTGAGCTTATCGGGACGATTGATCGTTACGAATGCGATGCCATCGCGGTTTTCGAACAGGAGTGTCTGGTAGGTCATGGCGACAATCCTAAAGCGGGGACATGCAAAAGCTAGATGTCTGTTGCCTAGTATTTGCATTTCCGCGCAGTAGGTTCTGCGCAATGGCTATCCAGGCCATCTCATGGTCCCCTTCAGGAGCGGTGCGCATCATCGATCACGCACGGCTCCGCGCGCCGACTTCTTGGCACGGGCAAAGGAATTTGCGGCGCTGCTCGGCGCCACCCGCCCGACCGCGGTCAACTTGCGCTGGGCGCTCGACCGCATGGTGCGCGTCGCCGAGGGCACGCCCGGCGAGGGAGCCGACCTCTGGGAGCGGCTCCGTGTCGAGGCGACGGCCATTTGGGAAGAGGACCGCGCCATGTGCCGCCAGATCGGCGAGCACGGCCTTACCATTCTCGCCGACGGCGCCAAGGTACTGACGCACTGCAACACTGGAGCGCTGGCGACCGGCGGCATCGGCACGGGGCTCGCGCCCATCTACCTCGCGCACGAGCAGGGACGCAAGGTGCATGTCTACGTCGGCGAGACCCGACCCCTGCTCCAGGGTTCGCGGCTCACGATGTGGGAGCTGATGCACGCGGGCATTTCGTGCACCTTGATAACGGACGCTGCGGCGGCGAACCTCATGCGGCAGGCGAAAGTGGACGCTATTCTCGTCGGAGCCGACCGCATCTGCGCTAACGGCGACTTTGCGAACAAGATCGGCACGTATGGGCTCGCGGTGCTGGCGCGCCATCACGGGGTGCCGTTTTACTGCGCCGCGCCGTGGTCCACCGTGGATGCCGCGCTTGCCGGAGGAGATCTCATTCCAATCGAGCAACGCGCGGCCGCTGAAGTCACCGTGATGGCGGGCCGCCCCATCGCGCCTGATGGGGCGGCCGCGCTGAATCTTGCGTTTGACGTCACACCGGCGCGCTACGTGACCGGCTTCATTACCGATCGTGGGATCGTGCAGCCGCCGTTCGCGGCGTGACGCGCCGGACTACCGCTGCGTCCCTACTGCGGCCAGGCGGCGAAGCCCCCGTCGGGCGCGCGGTCGAGGCATTGAACTCCGTCTGACGGGTAATGCGCGTGCCGGGCGCACGTCGCCGCAGCCCATCCGAAATTGGACGGATCACCCAGTGCGCTCGCATCGACGGACAGCTGGATCTGCGTGCCCCCGATGGAGAACGCGACGGGCGTCAGGATCATTGGGCTGCCGGTCAGGAGCGGTCGGAGATCGAACAAGACTCCCGTGAACTGTGATCCGTCCCACTCGACGGCCACGAAGAATTCAATCGGTAGGGCCTGGTTCTGAGGAAACACGCCGTCCTTGCCGGAGGGAAACGTCGCCGGATCAGTGTCGAGCTCGAAGAACCAGTCGTACGTCCCGAGACCCCCGGACGCCGGCTGGGGACTCGCAGGCAGAACATCCGCCAGGCTCATCGTGAACGCGAACGTTCCGCCCTTCTTGGAGACTGCAGCAGTGACGATGTCTAGGTAGTCAGGAACCTTGGCCTCAGCCCCCGGACCCGTGTTGCGGTTCCAAGCCGCATCGCCGGCGGGATCGGTGACGCCACTGGTCAGCGACGCTGACGCGTCGAAAGCGAGCGTCGGCTGGTTGGGCGACGTCGGAGTATGGCGATCCGTGCAGCCTGCGAGAAAACCCAGCAGCACGCCTGCGATAGTAAGTTGCGATCGATTCCATTTCATAACGCCTCCTTAGAGCCTAGCTCGAGACTTTCACCTGACCCGAGACCTTGCGGTTTGCTTTCTTAAAGAAGAAGTCGCAGACGTAGTAGACGTCCTGAAAGTTGTAGTTCAGCTGTGCCGAGAACGGCGCGCTGGGATCGACGGTCCACGTCTGATCCTCGTGACTCACAGGTATGCCGCCTGTGCCAACCGCGATCATGAAAGCGTCCGCTCCGGCCGGCCGCACGCCGCTGCCAGTCAGCTTGCCTTTGCTTGGACAAACGACGTACTGGCTGTAGCTGTCGAGGCGGACGCCGCCGCTGAACCAGTGCAGGCCCACATAGGCGGCCTCATCGCCAACACACGTGACGTCCCACTGGTACGGCTGATCGACGACGAGAGCAGCTGATGCGACTGCCACACCGGCTGGCGCAGGAGCCGTCATCGCCCCGCGCTCGCCGCAGCCTACGAGCGCGCCAGCCAGTGCGAGGAGCGGAATGGTGGTGAAGATCGAGCCTTTCATAGATCACTCCTTTAGATCCGTGGTCCGGTCTGGACCTCAATTCACGCCGATGATCGGCGCGTGGATCACGAACAGCGGGGGAAGCACGACCATCTCGCCGGCATCCACCGCCGCCTGCATGGCGGCGACGGATGGAATCGGCATGCGGCTCGCATTGAAATTCGGGAGCGCCACAACTGCGGTGATATGATAGAAACCGGTGTACCCACCGTCGCCCGGGATCACGCCCACCACGTGGTCGTGCGTCGGAGCGCTGCCGTCTGGGCAGCCGGCGTGCTGCGTCGCACCCGGAGCGATGATCACGTAGACCGGGCTCGCGAGCGCATTTTGGTCGCTCGCATTGAAATCGTGGCCGAAGTTGTAGCACAGGAACCGGAGCTGGTTCGGGTCGGAGCTGGTCGCGGCCGCCAGCTGTGCGAACAGGACCCGACCTTCGTAATAGACCGGCTCGCGCAACGATCCCGCTGCGGGAGCCACCAGCTCGGCGCGGACGGTGCCTGGTCCCGCGACGTTGCTGGTGTGATCACACGCGAGCGCGCCGGTAAGTGCGAGCAGCGGAACGGTGTTGAAGATCGTGCCTTTCATGGATGCCTCCTCGTGCATGGTTGGTGGCGGTCGCGTGGTACGCGGGCTAACGTAGGGTCGAGCGGTGAGGACCCGGTCAGAAACGGGTCAGACGGGGTTCGGATGCTGGAGCTCAGGACGTTCGGCGGATTATCGGTGCAGCAGCAGGACGGCGCTCCTGTTGCCGGGGCTGGCGCGCAGCGGAAGACTCTCGCCCTGCTCGCGCTGCTTGCCGTGCACCCGCGCGGGCTGAGCCGCGACAAGATCGCCGCCTACCTCTGGCCTGACAGCGACACCAAACACAGCCGCGGCTTGCTCAAGCAAGCCTGCTACGCCCTACGCCACGATCTCCAAGCAGACCGCCTCTTCCTCGGCGCGAGCGAGTTGCGACTGAACCCGGCCTTCGTCACGAGCGACGTCCAGACGTTTGAGGACGCGATGCATGCGGGCGACCTGACGAAAGCCGCCAATCTCTACGCCGGTGCTTTCTTGGACGGGTTCTATCTCCGCGAAGCGACGGAATTCGAGGGTTGGGTCGAGCTTGAGCGGGGCCGGCTGGCGAAAGAGGTGTGCGACGTGTTCGCGCAGCTGGCCACACGCTCCGCGGCTGCGGGGGATCACCAGGCAGCGCAGCGGTGGTGGCGCAGGCTCGCTGCGCTCGAGCCGTTGAGCTCCCGGGCGGCACTCGGACTGATGACGGCTCTGGCCGAGCGCGGCGAAATCCCCGAAGCGCTGCGCCACGGCAAAGCCTACGAGGCGCTCGTGCGCGAGGAACTTGGCGCGCCACCGGAACCCGCCGTCGCAGCTGTGTTGAATCGGTTGCAACACGAGCCTGCGGCAGCGGAGGGTGTGAGCGGCGATGACCTCCGTCTGGCCGTCACGTCGGGCGGGCGCCGGCGCACCGTCGGCTACGAGAAACAGCGGGCGTCGTTGCGTGAAGGATTCCGCGCTGCCGTCGCCGGGCGCGGTCTGATGATGTGCATCGCCGGCGAGCCGGGCAGCGGCAAGACGACCCTGATCGAAGACCTGTTGGGCGAGGTCGTCGCGAGTGGACGGATTTCGCACGTCACCCGCGGTCGCTGCTCGGAGCGCCTGGCGGGAAGCGGCGCCTATCTACCGCTGCTCGATGCACTCGAGAGTTTGCTGCGGGCGGATGCTCGGGGCGCCATCGCACATCTGATGCAACAGCACGCCCCGAATTGGTATGCCCAGGTGGCGCCGGCATTGCAAACCGACGCGCAGGGGAAGGCCCCTCAGGTGCAAGCGGCCTCCCAGGAGCGTCTCAAGCGAGAGCTCAACGCATTTTTCCGGGAAGTCTGCCGGCTGCGGCCGCTCGTCGTTTTCCTCGACGACGTTCACTGGGTCGACGCGTCCACTGTCGACATTTTGAGCTACGTCGCGAATCAGATGAACACGGCGCAGATGCTGATCCTCGCGACGTACCGGCCGTCGGAGCTGCAGCTCACAAAGCATCCGTTTGGCGCCCTGAAGCTCCACTTACAAGGCGAAGGAGTGTGTCAGGAGCTGAAGCTCGAGTTGCTGACGCCAGAGGATGTCGCGGAGTTTCTGGAGCTCGAGTTTCCCCACCACCACTTCCCGTCCAGGTTCGCGCGGTTCATGCACGCAAAAACCGAAGGCAGTCCGCTGTTCATGGTGGACCTGGTGCGCTATCTGCGCGCGAAGCAGGTCATCGTGCCGGACAATGGCGGGTGGAAGTTGGCGGGGTCGCTGCCGGACTTGGAGCGCGAGCTGCCCGAATCCGCGCGCAGCATGATCGAACGGAAAATCGAGCAGCTCAACGAGAATGACCGGCAACTGCTGATGGCAGCGGGCGTCCAAGGCTACGAGTTCGATACTCCGATCGTCACACAGGTTCTCAAGACTGACGCGGGGCGGATCGAGGAGCGGCTCGATACGCTGGACCGCGTCCACGGACTCGTCCGGCCGCTCCGTGAGTTGACCCTTCCGGATGGCACGCCGGCGGTGCGCTATCGTTTCGTTCATGCGTTGTACCAGAATGCGTTGTACGCGCGGCTCGCGCCGACCCGCCGAGCGACGCTGAGCCGCGACGTCGCCGAGGCGTTGCTCGCGCATTATGGCGACCGCAGTGCGGAGGTGGCGGCGGAGCTCGCGCTATTGCTCGAGGCGGCCAGGGACATGCCCCGCGCCGTCGAATACTTCGCGATCGCCGCAGAGCGTGCCGCCCAAGTGTTCGCGCACGGTGAAGCGGTCACGCTCGCCCAACGCGGTCTCGGATTGCTGCAGAATTTGCCGGAAACACCGGAGCGCGCGGGCCGGGAGCTTGGGCTTCAGCTCCGACTCGGGTACTCACTGATGTTCTCCCGAGGCTACACACTTCCGGAGTCCGGCGCGGCGATGACGCGCGCGCGGGAGATCTGCCAGCTGCTGGGCGACTCGGTCCAGATTTTTGCCGCGGTGTTCGGCGTCTGGGCGTACTACCTCGTCAGCGCGGAGATGCGCGCGGCGCGGGAGGTAGCGGAGGATCTCGTCCGGATGAGCGAGGGCGTTCGGGATCCGCTGCTCGTCTGTGGTGCCCATACGGCGATGGGCTCGAGCCTCCACCACACGGCCGAGCTGGCACGTTCGTCGGCGCACTTCGAGCGGGCGATGGCGGCGCACGATCCGCGGCAGCAGGCCACCTACGTTGCGTTGTACAAGCAGTACCTCCCGGTCTATGCCCACGGCGAGTGGCTGCGGGTGTTGTGGTTGCTGGGGTATCCCGATCGCGCCCTGCGCAGCCTCCAGGATTCGTTCGCGCTGGCCAGGGCCACAACCGATCCCACCGAATTGAAGTGGCCTCTGATCTTCGGCGCGTTGTTGCATCAACACCGGCGCGAAGCGGAACGCTGC
>QHUQ01000011.1 GCA_003221985.1 Gemmatimonadota bacterium
AGCGGACCATACGCGGCGGCCGCCGCCGCCCGCGCGCGCTCGGTCAGCGCCACCTCGCGGCCGATGGCCCGGTTGTCGGCCACCAGCGCCGGCGCGTAGAGCAGCACGTCGGGCATGCGCGCATGAGCCACTTCGGGTCGCTTCACTTTGGTGAAGTACGACAGACCATTGGCCAGCTGCCAGTTCAGGTCGGCGAGGAGAATCGCATGCCGATCGTCGAGGCCGGCGGTGAGCGCGCCGACGACGGCCGCCGGCCTGTCGTCATGGCTGCGATCGAGCGCCGGATAGTCATGGTAGGCGCGTCCGCCGGCATAGAGCGCGAGGAATGCGCCGGCGATCGGCGCCACGCGCGCGTTGAACCGGCCGCCGACCGGACTTCCACCACGGACTGCTATCGCCGGCGCCGCCAGGAGGGCCACGATGAGATGCGATGGCAGGTAGAAGACGTGCGAGTCGCCGACGTTGTAGCCGTACGCGAAGACCACGTTCGTCGCGTAGAGCGTGAACATGAGGACCGCGCGCCTGATATCGGTGACGGCGAGCCGGGCGAGACCAGCCACCGCGAGCATCGGCCCCACCACGCCGAACTGCTGCCGGAGATCGAACCAGTACATCGCCGCGTGATCGCGCAGCATCGAGCGTGGCACGTTCATCACCAATGTGTCGCGCCAGTCGGACTTCGTGACGTCGAACCAGAACCGGTGCAGCGCGTCGATCAGGCCGTGGGGCGGATCGGGGAGAAACCACAGCGTCCGAAGATTCCAGGCGTACTGGGAAGCCCCGACCGAGGCACAGGCCACCGCCAGCGCCACGTTCGGTGGCGTCAACAGCGAGCGCCATCCGCGCGGCGCCGCAAGGACCAGAAACAGCGTCAACCCGGGCGCCAGCAGAATCATGGACAGGTGATTGCCGAAGCCCAGCGCGTAGACGGCGAACAGCAGCAGCAGCCGTCTCCTGGTCGGCTGGTTGGCCCACCGGAGCCCGGCCAGCAGCGTCAGCGTGACGAACACCAGGTGGAGCGCATAGACCTCGGCGATCACCGCCTGGCTCCAGAACGTGTACGACGCCGCGAAGAGCAGCGCCGCGCCGACCGCCGCGCTCATCGATCCGGACAGTTCCGCGGCAACGAGCACGATGAGCCCGCACGCCACGGCCGCGGTGACGGCCGACGCCAGGTTCAGCGCGTGTGCCGGTTCAGCGCGCGTGAGCCACAGAAAGATGTTCCCGATCGCGAAGTAGAGCGGATAGCCGTCGCGAGGCGTGATGAACGGCGATCCCACCTTGGTTTGAAATGAACCGGTGTCGCCGAAGTCGAAACCCGGAAGAAGCGTGGCGCGGTACAGCGTGAACGCCGTGATCGCGACGGCGGGCGCGCACAGCAAGCCGCGGCCGGCAACGAGGCTTCGCCTCAAACCGCCGAGTGACGACGGGCGGTCGGTCCGCGAATCTTCGTGACCAGACATGCGGTCTGGAGCGATCAGTCCGAGCCGCGCTTGCGCGCGATCACCGCGCGCACGTCCGCCAGCGATCGCGTATTGAGCACGTGCCGCGCCTCGACCCAGCCGCGCCGCGCGGTGGCGATCCCGAGATCCATCTGGCGGGCCAGCATCTCGGCGCGATGACAGTCGCTGCTGATCGCCAGCGAGACGCCGGCGGCGCACGCGCGCCGGGCCAGCGCGCCGTCGAGATCGAGATGCGACGGCGCGCCGTCGATCTCGACGATGGTGCCCGTCGTCGCGGCGATTTCAAACAGCCGGTCGTAATCGAGATCGTAGCCGGGGCGGGTCGGTACGACGCGGTTGGTCGGATGCGTGACGAGCGTCACCAGCGGATGCTTCATCGCCGACACGTACCGCTGCATGAGCTGCTCGGGCGAATGGCCGGCCCGCTCATGGAGCGAGGCGAGCACGATGTCGAACCGCTCGAGAATCTTCTGAGGGAAATCGAGACGGCCATCGGGGAGGATATCGACCTCGCAGCCGTGGAGGATCGCGATATCCGGATGCTGCTCCCGCAGCTGCGCGATTTCCTCCGCCTGCCTCGTGACGCCGTCGGCCGTGAGGTTGCGCACCGCCGCGGAATGCGGCGAGTGGTCCGTCATTGCCATGTATTCGTAGCCGAGCGCCCGGCAGCCCTGCACCATGGCCGCGACCGTGTCGCGCCCGTCGCTCCACGTCGAGTGCATGTGCAGATCGCCGCGGATGTCCCCGCGCGACACCAGGGTGGGCAGTTCCCCACGGATCGCCGCGGCGACTTCCTCGTCACCGTTTCTGATTTCGGCCGGAATGCACGGCAGACCCAGCGCGGCGTAGATGACGTCCTCGGTCGCCGCCGGCACGAGCGTGCCGTCGGCCTGATGGAGGCCGCCGGCGGTCAGCCTCCATCCGGCAGCGGCGGCCTGGGCCCGCAGCACCTCGAAGTGCGCGGCGGATCCGGTCAAGTAGAGCAGCGTGGCGCCGGCATTGGACGGCTCCGGCAGTCGCACCCCCGCTTGCGTGCGATCGGTCACCATGTACAGGCGCCGTTGACTTCGATGCAGCAGGTGAGCGTCCTCCGACAGGCCGAGCAACGCCTCGATTGCGTCAGAGGGACGATCGGTTGGCGCGACGATCTCGATGTCGCCCACCATATCCTGCCCGCGCCGAAGCGACCCGGCCGGCAGCGCCCAGGCGACGCCGGGAACCGTGCGCAGGCGTTGCAGCAGGACCTCCGCGGTGGCGGTCGCCCGGCCGAGAGGAATCCGCGGGATCAGCGTGCGAAGTGTTGGCAGTGCCGCTCCAACAGCGGCCTCGGTGTCGGCGTCGAAACCGGGGAGTGCGCGCAGCGTGTGTTCGCGGACGGCGGCGGCCAAATCGGCGGCCGAGGTGACCGCGAGCGAGCGGTGAATCGCGTCCAGTTGCTCGATGGTGACGGCGCCGGATTCGAGCAGCCACCGCAAATCGGCGGGCAGATCGGCGAGCGCCGATTCGACGAGAACCCATCCTCCGGCTTCGTACATCTGCCGGAGTCGCTTGAGCATTTCCGGGTCGCAGTCGGGCAGAGTCGTCTCGAAGAGCGGGCCCAGGTCGGCGTCCGACTCGATGCGACGGGCACGGACCAGCTCCGAGGCGCGCTGGCACAACGACGCTTCGCCGGCATCGCCTCGGATCATGGCCAGCGAAGCGAGCTGATCGAGCGTTCGGTGCAGGGACGCGACGGCTGCCGGGCGAGATTCGCCAGGAATCGACGGGCTAGCCTTTCAGTGCGCCAGGCTCAATGGGCGCCTGCCTGGGCGCCTCTTTGGTTTCAGTGGGCAGGTTCGCCGCGAGCCAGTCGCTGATGCCGCCCTTGAGCGTGACGGCCCGGTACCCCTGGCGGATCAGGGCCGCCGCGACGTTCGAGCTGGCCAGCTCGTTCGGGTCCGAGTCGTACACGACGATTTCCCGA
This sequence comes from Gemmatimonadota bacterium, assembly GCA_003221985.1. The sequence continues at coordinate 3,427 of QHUQ01000011.1, forward strand.
TCGCGCGGAAAGGGCCCCGCGGACGCGCCATGGCCGATCCGGATCGCCCCGGGCAGCTTCACCGTGCTGTGTTCGTATGGATATTTGAGCCGTGCGTCGATGAGGACCGGCGGCGCGCCGCTCTCGAGACGCTGCTTCAGTTCTTCCTTGCTGATACGAGGAACCGGCACGGCTGTGTATTGTGATCGCGCCGTACGCGCACTGTCAACTTCGGCTCAGGGCGGCTCGGCCGAATGGAATGACACTAAGGGCCCTAACGAGCTCCTCTGAGAACCGCGAAGGATCCGCGCCGCCACAGCACTTCGACGCGGAAGCCGCAGCGTCGCATCAACGCGAATTCGGAGTCGAGCGGGACGTATACGTCCTCGCGGGACCAGGCCGCCAGCAGTTTCGTCGCCTGCGTGGCCGTGTAGGAGCGGCGAAGGTGAGCGAGCCAGGCATCTCGCTGCACCCGGCGCACGGCCGGATCACGGGCCGGTTGGCAATCGACGCTCACGAAGAGGCCCCGGGGTCGCAAGGCCGCACGGACGCGCCGGTAGAGCGCCGCCTTCGCGGCTCGCGTCCGGACGTGATGCAGCGCAAACGACGCGACCACCGCGTCGCACGACGGCAGCGGCGTGCGCAGGAATGTCCCGGCGGCGAGCGTGGCACGGTCGCGAAAGCGCCGCGCAGCCATGGTCAGGATCTCGGGGTCGACGTCGATGCCGACGATCCGCGCGCGCGGAGCGATCTTCAGACACCGCGCCGCCAGCGCGCCGGTGCCGATGCCGAGGTCCACGAGCATGCGCGCCCGCGCTGGAACGGCTGCGGCCGCTACGTCGAGCATCTCGTCGTAGTCGGGGATGAACGTGCGGATCCGCCGGTCGTATTCCGCGAGTCTGATGCCGAGATGCGCCGCTACGCCCATGGCCGTTCGGTTAGCAGTCCGTGGTGGAAGTCCGCCGTCGCACCGAGGGCGGCGATGCGCCCGGTCGACCACCCCAGCGCGGCTGCCGCGCTGGGGGCCCCGAATGCAGGCGGACTTCCACTACGGGCTGCTAGCCGGCTCGTACCCACGACAGAATCTTACGGGCAACGCCGGATATCGCGGGAATGTGGGATCCTTTACCGACAGCGAGCAGAGATAGAACGTGGATCCCCGTGACGAGGTGACGACCTCGGCCAGCTTGCACGATCCGCAGAGTCCTGCACGTTCGGGCGACGCCTCGTGACGCTCCGGCGGAGTGGTCATGACCGGGCCGATTGTCGCCGAAACCACCATGGACGATGCAATTGCCGCACAAATCGAGCACGCGGTCGCCGCGTGGGAAGGCGTCACCGTCAACCTCCATCGTTTCGGCGGGATTGAGTTCAGGGTGGGCCGCCGCGAGCTCGGGCATCTGCATGGCAATCGCCTTGCCGATCTGCCGTTCCCCGTGCGGGTGAGAGAGGAGCTGGTCCGGGCTGGCAGGGCCGAGCCGCATCACATCCACGCCGAGTCCGGCTGGGTGAGCTACTACATCCGCGACGCGACGGATGTTCCCGCCGTCATCGACCTGTTTCGCCTCAACTACGATCGGCCGTGGGCTGACGCCGCCCGCCGCCACGCACTCCGATAATTAGCTATTGTGCTAATTATGTAATCTACTCCGCTCGTGCCTCTCAACCGTCGAACGCCACGTTTCGCGCGCCTCGTGCTGGCGGTGTTCGCGGTGACCACCGCGCCTTCGATCGCTTTGACGGAGGCCGCCGCCGCCGCCGCGATACTGGAAGCGACGGCGGGCGTTGTCGTTCGCGTCGACGGGTTGCACCGTGTCGCAGCCGGCCACGGTGATCAGGGTGCCGCCGTAGCGCCGGAGTCGTGTCCCCATCTGCTCCTGCCAGTCGAGGATCTCATCCAGTGTCATGGTCGGCCCTTATTCCAGTTGATTCAGCAATTCCAACGCGGCGCGATTCGCCGCGAGCGCCGCGTCGATCGCGACCCGGTGGGCGTCAATCGCCCGCGCCTGGGCGTCGATGAGGAGACGCAGGGCGCCGTTGCCGTCGCCCACGGCATCATCCGCAGCGCGCAGGGCGCGGAAGGCGTCATCGTGCGCCGTGAGAATCGCTTGGAGTCGTTTGCGAATGTCCGGGTCGATCATGCCCGCGCCTTCCTCTTGCGCGGCCGGCCGCCGAGTTTCCCGTTTTCGCGCACGGCGGCGACTTTGGTGGGGAAGGACGAGAATCAGTGCCGATCAGTCGCCGTGAACAGCCGCAGCGCCTTTTCGGTCGCGCCGATGACCGCGTCCATCGCCTCGCCCTGCGCCTGGTTCGCCGCGGCGA
>QHUQ01000221.1 GCA_003221985.1 Gemmatimonadota bacterium
CTACTCGGCGAGCAAGTTCGCGCTCGAGGGATATTCCGAGTCGCTATGGTACGAGGTTCGCCCGTTTGGCATCAGTGTGAGCCTGGTCGAGCCCGGATTCGTCAACACGCCGATCGTTGAGGCGTCGCCGGCCGCCGCACGGCCGCTTCCCGCGTACGATGCGCCTCGTAGGCGGATGCTCGCGGCCTTTGGTCACGCCCTGGAGGGTGGGATCCCGCCGGAGCAGGTGGCGCGACGGGTGCTCCAGATCATCGAGCAAAAGGCCCCGGGGTTGCGGTACCGTGTGGGCGCGCAGGCGACGTGGTTGCCGCGGCTCAGGAATGTCGTGCCGTGGAAGGTGTACGCGGCGGGGGTGCGGAAAACGTTCGCGGTGTAAGGGTACTACTCGGCGAGCCTTCGGGACCTAGCAGCTACTCGAGGAGTGCCTGCACTTCAGCCGCCGCCGCAAGCCGCCGGTCGACGTGGTCCCCGATAGCCCTGGCGCGCTCGAGCTCGAGCGTAAGATCGGAGGGCGACCCCATGCCGGACTGCCGCTTAACGAGGGCAAGGCGCAGGTGTTCGAGCGCGGCCACGGCTTCGGTGAGCGATTCACCTGTGTCGCCCCGTGCCCGCAGTGCCTCCGCCCCGGTCTCCAATCGCTCGAGCACGGCCGGAAGGTCTCGCGCCTGGCGCCGCTCGGCGTCCGGCAGCGCTTTATAGGCGGAGAGCGCTGAGCGTCCCAGCACCAGTTCGGTCCGCTCGACCGACGGCAGGGCCGAGCGTGCGGTTGCCTTGAGACCGATCCCCGCTAGGCGGAAGAACGCGCGTCCGGCTTTTCCGGCCCAGATCCGGTACCACAGCGAGTCCAGCTTCCGGAACCAGCTGCGCTGCTTGGTGACTTCGGCCTCCTCCTGCTGCACCTGCGATTCGGCGAGCAAGGCGGCCCGGATGTCGCCGAACGCGAAGCCGTCTCTCAAGAGCCGGCGAGCCACGACGACCAGTTGGATGAGGAGGATCGCCCCGATGATTCCCGCCCCCTGCCCAGCGACCGCCAGCGACAGCAGCACCATGGTCGAGACTTGCGCGTTCCGCACGAAGGCGCGGACCAACGGTGGGGCGCGAAAGTCCCGGCCCCGCAGCTCGCCCGCGACCCGCGCGAGATCGTCCGCCGTCTGAAATCGTTCGGCCGGCGCTTTGCGGAGCAGGCGGTCGACTACCGCCGCAAGTTTGGCGGGCACCTCGGGCCGGACCGCCTGGACCAGGGGGGCGGGCTCGTAGACGTGTTTCGTCAGGATCGCGGGCACGTTTGCGGCCTCGAATGGCGCCCGGCCGGTGAGGGCGTAGAAGAACGTCGCGCCCAGGGAGTAGAGGTCGCTGCGCGCGTCCACCGGCTCGCCGCATGCCTGCTCGGGGCTCATGTAGCGCGCGGTCCCGGTGACGGCGCCGCCCCCGCTTTCGGTCGCCCGTTTGCCGAGCGCGATTCCGAAGTCGGTGACGACTGCGCGCTCGGTCGCGCGCTCGATCATGATGTTGTCGGGCTTCACATCCCGGTGAATCACGCCGCGCTGATGCGCGGCTCCCAGCGCCCATGCCACTTCCTGCAGCAGCTTCGTCGCCAGGCGCGGCGAGAGTGGGCCGGCCCGCTCCACCCGGTCGCGCAGCGTCTCGCCGTCCACGAAGCCCATCACGAAGAACACGAGCTCGCCGCGTGCCTCGACGAGGTGAATCGGCACGATGTTGGGATGCGCTAGGCCCGCGGCGGTGCGCGCCTCCTGCAGGAAGCGGTCCCGTTCGTGGGCCCGAGTCGCGAGGTGCGGCGGGAGCAGCTTGATGGCGACCGGGCGGTCGAGCGCCACATCACGGGCGAGCAGCACGATGCCCATTCCGCCTCGGCCGAGCTCGCGCTCGATCGAATAGCGGCCGGCGAGCAGCTCTTGGAGGGCGAGGAATTCGGCGCTCATCGGGGCGGTCATGGCTGTCTCGTCCTACGAGCGGAGCCTCGCTGCGTTTCGAAGCGACATATTGACACGACGCGCAACGATAGGCTACTACTCGGCGTGCCTTCAGGAGCTACTATGCCAAACGACATGGGGACGTTTCGCGTTGACATCGAGGTTGAGAACCCGGCCAGGCCGGGCGAAAAACGCACGCTCCGGTCTGTCCTGGTCGACACGGGTGCTGAGTTGAGTTGGGTACCGACCGAGCTGCTCGAATCGTTAGGCGTCGAGCGCAACAATCAGTGGCGGTTCCGCCGGGCGAATGGGACGGTGCTCGAGCGCTGGACCGGCACGGTGTCGGTATACGTCGCAGGAAAGCGGGCGGGCGACGAAGTCGTGTTCGGCGAACCGGGCGACCTTACGCTACTGGGCTCCCGCACGCTGGAAGGCCTCAACTTTCGAGTCGAACCCGTCACCAAGCAGCTCGTCGACGCCGGGCCGGCACCCGCGGCCGTGGGTTGAAATAGTGTCGCAGCGAGATGACGCTGCCGACGTTGAAACTCCAGTGGCTCTGCAAACCACCGCCGCTCAGGTAGTTCTGCAGCTCGGCGAAAATGGTCCGAAACACCGGGAACGCCCTCGGGACGAACGTCTGGAACTCGCCGCCAAAGCCGACGTTCCACGTCGCGTTCACACGACGCTGCTCGGGCCAGAAGGCCCCGGCGCCGAAATTGAAGTACGGCGTGAGCGTGCCGATGCCCCAGAGTGCCAAGTGATTCGGAGCGAACTGGCCGGACGCGCGAACGCTGATGCCGTCGACGGATCCGCCGCACGTCGTCGTACACCGGAGCGCGAATCGATCCGGCCGAACGTCCACACGATAACCTAACCCGTACAGGAATTCTCCAGCCCCGGGGATGTGCTTGAAGAACCCGAGACCCCGCGGCAGCCAGTAGCCCGAGGCGAACAGGCCCCACGACCGGGTCGTCGACGGCGTCGTCGTGACACCGCCGATCAATCGGAACTTCGAGGTGCACGCCGGGTTGTCGAAGTCCGCGTCGAGCTCGCAAAAATTGGCCACCGGTGGAGACACCAGGTGCGCCAGCGTCGCTTCCGTTCGGCGCGTCACCTCCCACACCGAATCGAGTGGCTCCAGTTGCCCGGAGGCGAGACGGCTCCTGCGCACCGCCAGCGGATCGCGGACACCGGTGTCCCCGAGGATCCGGCTTCCCGACAGCCCCGGCAGCAGCTTCATCGCGGTCTGGCCGATGTTGGCCACCAATGAGTCCGGTTTGATACGCTCGAGCGTCAACCGCGACGCCCCCGGAGGCCGCCAGGGCTCGAGGCGTGCCAAAGGATCTCCAGACCCCTCGACCGCCCATTCGACGATCACCGTGCCGAGAAACAAGGATGGCGGGCTCGCGGGCTCGGCGCGCGCCTGGGTGAACGCGAGATACAGGTGCCGCCGGTCTCGCTTCACGCGCGGTGGGCGGGTACCCCATGCCCAACTCGGGCCGAGCCGGACCTGCGGCGTGCCGGCGCCGTCCCAGACGCCCAGATCGAAGACGAATGTCTGCAGGCTATCCCGACCGGGGTTGAGGCGGAGGCGGCCGATCGCACACTCGCCCTCATTGCCCCGGTTCCGCACCATCACCGCCCACTCCTCCCGAACCCTCCCGCCCCCGCCCGGGCGTCCCGCCGACAGCAGCACCGCCATCGCCAGCACCGGGTGCAGCTCGGCCTGAAACGCATGGACCCCGTCGAGACCAAACACGCCCGTCACGATGGCGAAACGGCCATCGACCAGACGCCGCATTTGCTTGTCGTCTTGTAGCGATCGCTTCAAGAGGTGCCACCAGCTCAGCTCGCTCACCGGGACCGAGTCCGCGACGCTGGGCAGGGAATCGAGCGACTCCTGCCTATACATCTCGAGATGGTACGACGGTTGGTGGCCGAGCTCCTTCGGCCTGGAGTTGCCCGACGTGGTCGCGTTGGGAACGGGCGGTGCGAGGTCGAATGTCAGGTCGTAATCCTCGCCTATACCACCGGCGTAGCCGTGCCAATGGAGCTGGCCGGTCACGGTCACCGGAAACCAGTTGATGTGGCCCTGGATGTCCCCGGTTTGCGTGTTCGACGAACAGACGAAACCGAACGCGAGGGTCTCCGGTGTTTCGTTGAGCGTGACGACGCGACGCTCGTCTGCCGACAGGCACCGATCCGGCCCGGTCGTGACGAGGCGCCGGTCGTCGAGATGGCCGCTGATCACGCGAAACCGGCACAGCCGTTCGATGTTCGGCGGTTTGGGTGGCGCGTTGAGCCAGCGCGGGTTGAACAAGAATCCATTCGCATCGAGCGGCACGGTATCGCGGCTCGAATACAGCCGCAGCGTATCCGATTGCGCTTGCGCCACCGACGCGGTCACGCCCACCGAGGCCGCCACCATCAGCAAGATCCGCATTTCGAAAACTAACGACTCGGTGCGTTTGCTTGGCGTCGGCTTCTCACCCGACCTGGGCGGCTTGACCTTCCTTCACCTTGATCAACCGGTCTTCCCACCGCTGCTCAAACCACTCTGGATGCCCTGTGTGTACCGGCATGATCCGATTGGCGCCAATCTCTTCGATGACCTTCTCCAGCGCCGGCCCATCCGCGTGTCCCGACGCGTGGTACGGCCCCTTCTCGGCGCCGGGCAAACCGCCCACGCGTTTCAGTCCAAAGTGATCGAGCCAGTTGCACAGCCGCTCCGCGTCGATCTCCTGCTCCTCGTTGTAGGCCTCCGATGCGGAGTAGATGTAGGTACCGCCGTCGGGCTCGATGTCGATCAGGTTGCTGATGTCCCAGTAGGAGAGACAGAGGATGAACGCGCCGGGCTCCTTGCGGATCTCGGTGGCGCTTACGAAGGACGATGCGAACTTCGCGCAAACGTCTTTCTCCCAGCCCGGCGTCGTGCCTTGCGGCTCCTTCAGGATCGCGAGCCCCGCTTCGCCGGGATCGGGGATCTTGGGATCGATCACGTGCATTCGCTCGAGCGTGTACGCGTCTTTGGTCGTGATCACAAGCCGGCGGCCGCGGGCTTTGGCGATGTCACGGAAGGTGCGCAGCCGCTCGATGTTGCGGGCGGTGAAGTCCGCGATCACGAGGCCGTTCTCTTTCGTAACAACTTGATCCGTCGCCTGGTGAACGGTCGGCTCGGTCACTGATTGTTCGCCAGGGCCGACCCGGGTCCCTTCTACAATAAGGAGCGCTGGCTTGAGGGCGGCTGCGTCTTTCGCAAACTTCTCCGTGCGATACGCCGAGTAGCCGTGGGTGCGCAGGTCGCCCGAGTGCGGTTTCGCCGTGATGCTCGAGCGCTCGCCCGGCACTCAGCTCCAGAACTCCCGCAGCTGCTCCATCGCCGCGGCGAGCGCGGGGTCGGTCTCGGCGACATAGTACTGCCGCTGGACGCGCGGGCCTTTGCGCGTCTCGAGGATCTCGCCGCTTTCCTTGCAGTCGCGCGGGACCATGTAGTTGAACTCGCGGTCTACGCGGGTGGGGTTCGGATCCTGGAGGCATTTGCCGATCAGCGCGGTCATGAGGCCGGTGTAGACCGGGATGTCTTCCTTGAGAAAGCCGATGCAGCCGAGGTGGTCGATGTGGCCGTGCGACAGCAGCACACCGTCCACGTGCTCGACCTGACGGTACATCGGGTGGCCCTTGTAGCGGCCGAAGATCGCGGGATCGTTGGCGCAGAGGTCGGAGCGGTAGAGGCCATCGAGCGGCGGGAGGAGCCCCATGCGCAGGTAGTCGCGCAGGCCGAGCGTGGCGCCGCGGGGTTTGACGAACTCTTCGAAGAACTTGCCGGTCTGGCCGAAGCGGGTGCCGAAATCGAGGAGCCAGCGGCGCGCCTGCCACTCAAGAAGGGTGCGCCATTTTCCGTGCGTTGAAACGCCGGCTCGGCGAAGGCGTGAGCCCTTTAAGGGCTCGTGTAGTTGCCGAGCCGCGGCTTCAGCCGACGGATGAATCTCGCGTCCAAGTGATTCCTCTCGCGTTCCTTTGATACGCTCCAACTCACATTCGAGTGCGCCCTTAGAGGGCGCACGCAAGGCCGAGCCCGCCCTCTCAAGGCGGGTTAACCGTCCCGAGACTCGACGACCTTGCTCGCACCGCATCCGCTACAACCACGACGCCCGCCGGCGCGCGCCGCAGCAGCACGACCCGATTCCACCCGGCGGGAAACGCCCACGTCCCCAGCGTGTGCCAGGAGCCACCACCCGTCCGCTGATCCGCGGACACGATCTCCAGCGTGTCACCCGCGGACGTGATCACGGCGTACGCCGCCTGGGGCGCGCGGTTGGTGCCGCTCGTCCAGCGGGCGTCGACCGTGCGGGTACCGGACGCCGCGACGTAGAATGAGAACTCGACGCCGTCCGTCGCAGTGGGATTCGTGGACGCCCAGTGGTAGCCGCCGCCGTAGTAGTCGGGCGTGGTGTCCGCGGCTTGCCAGCCGGCCGGCACTTGGCCGCGAGCGAGCGCGGAATCGTTGAACTGCGCCGAGTCGTCCACGACCAGCTCCCCACACAACGCCTGCACCCGGTGGACGTAGGCGATCCACGGCCAGTTGGGCCCCGGGTCCGTGCGGTCCGCGGGCTGCAGCTGCCCGTGGCCGACGATGTGCTGCCAGTCGCGCGGGATCGCGCGGTCACGCGTGATGTCGCACACCAGCGCGGCCGAGCGGTCGAGCTGCGCCCGAGGGAAGGAATCCTGCGACACAAAGCCGGCATGCTCGACCCCGACGGTGAAGTGGTTGCTTTGCACCCCGTTCCGCCAGCACTCATGCCGGCGGTTCAGGGTGCAGTCGTACAGCGCCGCGATGTGCCAGGCGCGATTCGGCTCGCGCACCAGCTGTGAGATCTCGCTGCCGTCTTCGTTCACCACGTAGTGAGCGCTCACCTGCGAGGCGGGATTGTCGAGCCAGCTCCAGCAGCTCGCGTAGTTGCTCTCGCAGGTGTGGATGATCACCATGTGCGGCACGCCGGTCGAATCCGCGGCGCGCTGGTCGAAGTTGGGCGACGGCCGCCAGACGGCGGATGGAAAATCGGGCGGGGGCGCACCGGTCGAGTCCGGAGGCGGGCACGCGGTCGCCGCCATTGCCGGTCCCGCGACGCCCTGTGCCCGCGCGACGGCCGCGAGGTAAGCGGCACGCCCGGCGGTCAGGTCGATCCCGCTGAACCGCGCGGCGGCCGCGTCCCAGTCGCCTCCCGCATCTGCGGCGTAAGCAGCGAGCAGCGCCGCGCCTCGCACCATCTGCCAGCGCGTCTCCACCCAGCCTACCCCTGCGAGCAGCGAAGGCGACACGTGAAACTCGGCCCCGGCGGCGCGGAAAATGGAGTCAAACTGGGGGCTAGGGCCTGGGGCCTGGGGATTCGAAGCGATGCGCGCGAGTCCCGCCGTGGGACACGGTTGCACGGGAGATTCGTGGCAGCCGGCGGCGAGCGCCAAGACCACCAGCCCCGCGACTCGAGTTCTCACGGCGCGTGTCGTACGTCCAGCACCAGGCGCGCCGGTCCGGTGAGCTCCGACACGCGATACTCGGACGGCGCCGCGATGCCGAGGACCCACGCGACCTGTCCCTCGAAATCGCAGATCAGTGTCAGCTCCCGGACGGCTGGCAGTCCGGGCACGCGGTGGCGTTGGGCGGGCGCGAGACTGCCGCGTTCGTCGTGCGCCTGGGCGGGCTCGAAGCGCACGATGAGGCGCCCCATTCCGGCGACCGTGACGGGATCGCCTGAGCCGCAGCGCTGGACCGGCTTCGTTGCATACTCCACGTGGTAGCCGGGCACGCTGTCACCCGTGAACTCGAACACGACGCGATCGTAGCCCCCCCCCGGGCTCGCCCCCGCCCTAGTCTCGACGTGTCGGAGCACGGGACGCGCGACGCCGGGCGGGAACGATCGGACGCGTTGCACGGGCGCCAGCGTGCCCGCGAACGCTGTGTCCTGCTGCGCGACGGCGCTCGCATGTTCGCGCGGTGCTCGCGACTCGGGGGCGGGGCGGCACACCGACACGGCGGACGCAAGCACAACCAGCAGGGCGGCGGAGCGTGGGGTCATGCTACCAGTAGCGCGTGAGCGTCACCGCGACCAGATCGTCGCGGAACGTCTTGCCCGGGTCGTTCGACCGGTAGTACTCGTAGCGGTAGCTGGCGGCGACGTCCCAGACTCGCGCGATCCCGTGGCCCCACGCGAGCGTCGCCACGTGATCGGCGTCGCGCCGCAACACGTCTCCACTGTTGAGCTTGACCACACGGGACGGGTATTGCCGAATGTTGTAGCGGAAGCTCGCGGAGATCCGGCCCGCCGAGCCCATCGGCACCGTGACGTCGGTCGTCGCGGTCCACCCGCGGTAGGTGTGGCGCGAGCTGTCAGCTTGATTGTAGTCGTAGCGCCCGCCGATGCCCCAGGTCCCGGTCGCGCCGAGCACCCGCCGGTACTTGAGGCCGACGCGCGGATCAGCGGCGTTGTGACTTATCAGCGCGTCGGGATACCGCTTCAGCGT
>QHUQ01000222.1 GCA_003221985.1 Gemmatimonadota bacterium
AAAATGCTGCCGTACACGTTTGGCTTGCCGAGCAGGACGCACGCGTCATTGACGAGGTAGCGCGTCGCGAAGTTGTCGGTGCCGTCCACGACGATGTCGTAGCCACTCAGGATGTCGAGCGCGTTCTTGGACGTGAGCGCCGTCTCGTACGTCTCCAGCCGCACATGCGGGTTCACGTCCGCGATCCGCTCACGCGCCGACAGCAGTTTGGGCCGCCCGACGTCCTTGGTGCCGTGCAAGATCTGTCGCTGCAGATTCGTGACGTCGACGTTGTCGAAGTCCACGAGGCCGAGCGTGCCGACGCCGGCCGCGGCCAGATAGAGCGCCGCGGGCGATCCCAGCCCGCCGGCGCCGATGAGCAGGACCCGGGCGGCCTTCAATTTCTCCTGACCCGGAACGCCCACGTCGGGCAGGATCAGGTGCCGGCTGTAGCGCAGCAGCTCGGCCTGGGCGAGAGTCGTCATCGTTCAACCTCCCGCGATGGCGGGAACGATGATGATCTCATCACCGTCGCGCACGCTCGCCGCAAACCCGCCCTGCAGTCTGGCGTCGTCGTCGTTCACGTAAAACGTCACGAAGGGATACGGCTTGCCGGCCGCGTCGCGCAGACGCGGGGCCAGTCCCGGAAATCGTGCCGCGACGTCGGCTACGACGTCGCCTAACGTGGCGCCTTCCGCTTCGAGCGAACGCCGGCCTTCGGCGAGCTTCGCGAGCACTGTAGGCAATTGCAATGTGACGCTCATGATGTCTCCTTTGTCACAGATGAGTCGTGCGTCGTGCGTCGTGCGTGGTGCGTGGTGTCTGGGACCGTAGTCACGGAAGCACCCGCGACGGCACTCGAGCATTTGATCAATTCGGCCGCGATGCCGATTTCGCGCCATGCCGCGATCATCGCGGCACCCACCCCAGTGGACCGCTCGCGCGGGGCAATCGCGAGAACGGCGGACCCGGCGCCCGACAATGTTGCGCCGAAGGCGCCGGCGGCTCGCGCCGCATGCACGACAGCATCGTAACCGGGAATGCGCCCGCGACGGAATGGGACGTGGAGCACGTCATCGAGCGCGGCGGTCAGCAGCGCGCCATCACCGGTCGCGAGCCCCTGCACTAGCGCCGCGGCGCGGCCTGCGGCGACCACTGCGTCACTATGTGGCAGGGTCTGCGGCAACGCGGCGCGCGCGGCTTTCGTGTCATTCGGAAATGGCGGCACGGCGATCAGCAGCTCGATGCCGGCCGCGACGGCGAGCGGCGACGCGACTAACCCGGTGGGCGTGTGGACGCTCAATACGGCTCCCCCGTAAACAGCCGGTGCCACGTTGTCGGGATGACCTTCGATCGTCGTGCCGATCTCGAGAATCTGCGCGCGCGACAGCCCCAACCCGAGCGCGGTATCAGCCAGCAAGGCGCCCGCCACAATCGCGGCGGCGGACGAGCCCAACCCACAGCCGACCGGAATGTCCGAGGTGGCGTCGATCGTCACTCCGGCGGGGAGGACGGCGCCAGCGGCCGCGCACGCGGCGCGGAAGCCACGGGTGAAGAGGTCTTGATCGGCCCGTACTCTGACAGCGCTCAGTTTTCCGCGGCGATTGATCGAGAAGCCGCTCAGCGCGTTGTGGAGCGTCACCGACGCGCTCAGCCAGCGATCGATCGCGATACCGATGCAATCGAAGCCTGACCCCAGGTTGCTCGAGCTCGCCGGCACGCGAACACGCACGGTCATGACTGGTCGTCCTTCACCAGCGCGCGTACCTCGGCAACACGTGGCGCGATGAGAGGGGCGGCCGGCAATGCGGGCGCAACCGCGTCGATCGTCTTCAGGCCGTTCCCCGTAATGCACAGCACGACTTCGTCATCCGGGGAGAACCGGCCTTCGGCGGCCAGGGCCAGCGCCGCGGCGACGGTGACGCCGCCCGCCGTTTCAGTGAAAATCCCTGCCTCCTCCGCCAACAACCGGATCGCCGCGACCAGCTCGGCATCCGACACCGCGGCGGCCCAGCCGCCCGATTCGAGAATCGCGCGCTTGGCGAAGAGCCCGTCCGCAGGATTGCCGATCGCGATGGACCGGGCAATCGTGTGCGGCACCACCGGTACCACGGCATCGGCATTCTCGCGCACCAATCGCACGATCGGCGCGCATCCCGACGCCTGCGCGCCGAAGATGCGGGGCGCAGCTCCACCGACCAGCCCGGCCGCGCTGAACTCCCGGAATCCTTTGCGCAGCTTCGTCACGAGCGAGCCGCCCGCCATCGGCGCGACGACCGCCGTCGGCAGCCGCCACCCCAGCTGCTCGGCGATCTCGAACGCGAAGGTCTTGGATCCCTCGCCGTAGTAGCCGCGCAGGTTGACGTTCACGATGCCCCAGCCGAAGTGATCGGCCACCTGCGCGCACAGACGATTCACGTCGTCGTAGTGTCCGCGGACTCGGACCAGTCGCGCAGCATAGACCGCAGTCCCGACGATCTTGGCGAGCTCCAGATCTTCCGGAATGAAGATCCACGCTTTGAGACCGGCGCGAGCCGCCTGGGCCGCGACGGCGTTGGCGAGGTTGCCCGTCGACGCGCACCCGATCGTGTCGAGCCCGAACGCGGCGGCCGCGTTGATGGCCGTCGCGACGACGCGATCCTTGAAGGACAACGACGGATGCGAGACCGCGTCATTCTTCACCCAGGCGCGGGCCACGCCGAGCCGCGCGGCGATTCGTGGTGCCTCGACCAGCGGCGTGCCGCCAGTATCGAGGGAAAGCACGGGCTCCCCATCGAACGGCAGCCACTCGCGGTAGCGCCACAACGACCACGGGCGCGTCGCGATCGCGTCGCGCCCCGGCAGCACACGCGCGGGATCGAGGACGGGGTCGAGCGGGCCGAGGCACTGCTCGCAGATCGCGACGGGGGCCGGCTCGTGTAACGCTCCGCAGGCACGGCACACCTGAGGCCGTGGCCGCAACGCCACCGGCGGAGCAACGCTCGTCGTCACGGCCGGGCCTCTGCTGTCGGAGCCGAACGTTGCGCCGGTCGGACTTTGCGGGTCGAGCGGGCCGCGCGAATCAGCGCCTCGTCAGCGGGATCGATTTGGTAGCAATGCTCGGGACCCGGAAACACCCCGCTACGCACGTCGCGCGCGTAATCGCGGAATGCCGCTTCGACGGCAGTGCCGACTTCCGCATAGCGCTTTACGAACCGGGGCGAGATCTCCCCCACGAAGTTGCCGAGCATGTCGTGCGAAATGACGAGCTGCCCGTCCACGTGCGGTCCGGCGCCGATCCCGTAAACAAATACGCCGACGCGCTCGCGCACAAACGCCGCCGTCTCCGCGGGGACAGCCTCGAGTAGAATCGAGAACACGCCGGCTCGCTCCAGCGACTCTGCGTCGCGCAGCAGCTGCTCCGCCGCGGCTAGCGATTTCCCCTGCACACGGTAGCCGCCGAGCTGGCCGAGGTTCTGGGGCGTGAGGCCGAGGTGGCCCATCACGGCAATGCCGGCATCGACCATCGCGCGCACACGGCTCGCGACTCGCGCGCCGCCTTCGCATTTCACCGCGTCGCACCCCGCGGCGACGAATGCCCCGGCGCTGCGGATCGCGGTTTCGTCGGATGGCTGGTACGACAGGAACGGCAGGTCTCCGATCACGAACGCCCGCTGCGCCGCGCGCGTCACGGCCCGGATGAACACCAGCATCTCGTCCAGTCCGATCTGCAGCGTGCTCGGCAGCCCGAGCATCGTCATGGCCGCGGAATCGCCCACCAGAATCATGTCGACGCCGGCGCGATCGGCGAATGTCGCAGTGGGATAATCGTAGGCGGTGACGAACACCGCCTTTTCGCTGCGGGCTTTCAACCCCGCCAGCGTAGCGACCGTGACCTTGCGAGTGGGCATAAAACCCTCGGACTCCCTGGAGACGAAAACGGCCGCTCAACTGAGCGGCCGCGGGAAGCGACTCCCTAGAAACACCATCGCCCGGACTAATAAAGCCGCGGGCGAGTCGCTTTTTAGCACCTTGTTTAACGTGGCGGCAATACGCGGCAAATCACCACGGGTCTTCAGTTGTTACGGTAGTCTACCCCTCCGGTTCCTGCCCCGTCAAGGGCTGAATTCCGTATCGATCTGCGCTCGTTGCAGCGTCCCCGAGTAGTCGACGTAGATCGTCTTGGTCTCGGAGTAGAAGTCGTAGACCTCCCATCCTCCTTCGCGGTGGCCGTTGCCCGTCTGCTTCACGCCACCGAAGGGCAGATGGGCCTCGGCGCCGATCGTCGGCGCATTCACGTACGTGATGCCGGTGTCGAGGTCGGTCATCGCCTGAAATGCGCCGTTGACGTCGCGCGTGTACAGCGAGCTGGAAAGCCCGTACTTCACGTCGTTGTTGATGCGAATGGCCTCCGGGAGGTCCTTGGCCTTCAGAACGGCGAGCACGGGGCCGAAGATCTCCTCCTGCTCGACGCGCATCCCCGGCTTCACCCCGGTGAGCACCGTCGGCTCGTAGAACCACCCGCACTCGAGCCGCTTGTCGCCCTGGGGGATCTTGCCGCCCAGTGCCACGTTGGCACCCTCTTTCTTGGCGATCTCGACGTACTCGGCGACCTTCTGACGCGCCTCTTCGTGGATCAGCGGGCCGACCTCGGTCTTGTCGTCCAGGCCCGGGCCGAGCCGGAGCTTCGCGGCGCGATCGGTGAGCATCTTCACGAACGTGTCGTGGATCTTGTCGTGCAGGATGAGCCGGCTCGTCGCCGTGCAGCGCTGTCCCGTCGTCCCGAACGCGCCCCACAGCACGCCGTCGAACGCCAGATCGAGATCGGCATCATCCATCACGATCATCGCGTTCTTCCCGCCCATCTCGAGCGACAACCGCTTGTGCATCTTGCCGCACGTGGCGCCGATTGCCGAGCCGGTCTCGGTCGATCCGGTGAACGAGATCACCGGAACCTCAGGATGCTCGACCAGGGCGCGTCCCACGACGGAGCCCTGCCCATGAACGAGCTGCACGACTTCGGGCGGCAACCCCGCCTCTAGCAGCACCTCGACCAGGAGATGCGCGGTGTGCGGCACATCCTCCGCAGGCTTGAAGACGACCGCGTTTCCGCACAGCAGCGCGGGAAACATCTTCCAGGTGGGTATCGCGAGCGGGAAGTTGAACGGCGTGATCAGCCCGGCGACCCCGATGGGCCGGCGATAGCTCATCGCCCATTTACTGCGCAGCTCCGACGGCACGACCCGCCCGAACAGGCGCCGGCCTTCGGTCGCCGCGTAGAACGCGGTGTCGATCCCTTCCTGGACGTCGCCTCCCGTCTCGGCGACGACCTTCCCCATCTCGCGCGTCATCGCACGCGCGATCGCGTCCTTGCGCTCGACGAGCAATTGCGCGACCCGTTGCAGCACCTGGCCACGGATCGGCGCCGGCGTCTTCGACCACTGGGCGAAACCGCGCTTGGCCGAGGCGATTGCGCGCTTCAGGTCATCGGGACCCGAGCGCGGAAACCTGCCGATGACGTCGTTCCAATCGGCGGGATTGCGGTTCTCGAAGTACTCGCCGGTCGAGGGGGCGACCCAATCACCGGCGATGAAATTCTTGAATTCGGAAGCCATGGATCTCAGCGTTAAGGCCAGAAGAAGGGCACGGGGGTTTTACCGTACACGCGCGGCAACAGCTGGCGACCGGCCAACGCGAGACCCCAGATGATCAAGATGATCGACAGCGCGTGCGCAATGCCAAGCCGCCGCTTCCACGAGGTCAGGGCGCTCCACACCCCGGCGACCGTCACCGTCG
>QHUQ01000223.1 GCA_003221985.1 Gemmatimonadota bacterium
ACTGGCCGAGGTGAAATGACGCTGCCGGCGCGGACGTCGCTCGCCAACGAAGATCTGCTGCCGGTCGCCCCTGACCGGCGCACGTGGAACTGGTGGCACATCGCGTCGCTGTGGATCGGCATGGCGATCTGCATCCCCACCTACACGCTCGCCTCGGGACTCGTCGATCAGGGATGGACCTGGCAAGCGGCCGTCGGTGCGGTCGTGCTGGGCAATGTCGTCGTGCTGCTGCCGATCGCACTCAATTCGCACGCCGGCACGCGCTATGGAATTCCTTTCCCCGTGCTGGCGCGCACCTCGTTCGGCGTACTCGGCGCCAACGTTCCTGCGATTCTGCGGGGCCTCGTCGCCTGCGGCTGGTTCGGCATTCAGACCTGGATCGGCGGGTGGGCGATCTACAAGTTGATCGGGGTCATGTGGCCCGGCATCGCCACGCTACCGCAGATCCTGCCCGCGTTCGTCGGTCTGAATACCGGCGAATTCCTGTGCTTCATGGTGTTCTGGGCCATGAACGTGTGGATCGTCTTGCGCGGCATGGACTCGATCAAGTTCCTCGAGACGTGGGGATCTCCATTCTTGCTCGTGGTCGGGGCGGCGCTGTTCATCTGGGCCTGGGTTCGCTCGGGAAGTCTGGGAGCCATGCTGGCGAATCCGCCGGCCGTCGGGCCGTCCGGCCGCCCGGCCGTCGCCTCCGTCTTCGGTGCAGGTCTAACATCCGCCGTCGCGTTCTGGGGCACGATGGCCCTGTCGATTCCCGACTTCTCGCGCTACGCACGGTCGCAACGCGACCAGGTCATCGGCCAGGCCGTTGGACTGCCGGCGACGATGGCGTTGTTCGCATTCATCGGCGCCGCCGTCACGAACGCCACTCTGGTCATCTTCGGCACGCGCATCGCCGATCCGGTCGCGCTGCTGGCGCGGATCGGTGGGCCGCTGATGATCATGCTCTCGATGGCGGGGCTCATCGTCGCCACGCTCACGACCAATATCGCCGCCAACATCGTCGCGCCGGCGAACGCGTTTTCGAACATCGCGCCGCACAAGATCACGTTCAAACAGGGCGCCATGATCACCGCCGTGATCGGCATCGTGATGATGCCGTGGCGGCTCTACAACGATGCCGCGGCCTACATCTTCACCTGGCTCATCGGCTACGGCGCGCTGCTTGGCCCGGTCGCCGGGATCATGATCGCCGACTATTTCCTGCTGCGGCGTGGCGTGGTACTCGTCAACGATCTGTACCGCCGGCACGGGATCTACGAGTACTCGCGCGGCGTGAACTGGATCGCCATGGCCGCGCTCGCCGCCGGCGTCGCGCCCAGTCTTCCCGGCTTCAGCGCGGCGCTGCGCGGCACGCCGGCAGCAGGGATCTTTGGGGGGATCTACAACTGGGCCTGGTTCGTGGGCTTCATCCTGTCCGCCGTGATCTACGTGGTCGGAATGCGGTTGAGATCTGGGAGCACGGAGCAAGGAGCAGTACGTGTCGGCGCCTGAAGGGCTGCTCACTGACGAGCAACTTGCGAGGAACTTCGCCGACATCGCGCCACCGCTGACCATTGACGCCGCGTTGCTCGAGGCTACCAAGTGCCTCTACTGTCACGACGCACCCTGCACGATCGCCTGCCCCACGCACATCGACGTCCCGGCCTTCATCAAGAAGATCGCCAGCGGCAATCTGCGCGGCTCGGCACGCGTGATTCTCGACGCGAACCCGTTCGGGCATTCTTGCGCGCGGGCATGTCCCGTCGAAGTGCTGTGCGAGGGGGCGTGCGTCCTGAACGACCGTGACGAGCAGCCGATCAAGATCGCACTGCTCCAGCGCCACGCGACCGATTACGTCCTAGAGAAGAAGCTCAAGCTGTTCGAGCCGGGGAAGCCAACCGGAAAACGCGTCGCGATCGTGGGGGCGGGACCGGCGGGACTCGCCTGCGCGCGCGACCTGCGGCGCCACGGTCACGCTGTGACGGTGTTCGAGTCAAAGCCTCAGCCGGGGGGCCTGAATACCTACGGCATCGCCGAGTACAAGCTCAAGTCCGACGTCGCGCTCGCGGAAGTGCAGGACATCCTCGACCTCGGTGTCGAGCTCAAGACGGGCGTCACCGTGGAGTCGATCGATCAGCTCCTGGCGCAATACGACGCGGTGTTCGTCGGCGTGGGCCTGGGAAGCACGAAGCAGCTCGGCATCCCGGGCGAAGATCTGCCGGGCGTGATTGATGCCCTGACGTTCATCGAGCATCTCAAGACACACCCCTACCGGGAAACGACGGTCGGCCGGCACGTCGTCGTGATCGGCGCCGGCAACACCGCCATCGACGCCGTCACGCAGGCCAAACGGCTCGGCGCCGCGGCCGCCACGATCGTGTACCGGCGCGGGGAAGCGGACATGCCGTGCTATCACTACGAGTACGAGCTGGCCAAGCGCGACGGCTGCGGCTTCCGCTTCAACGCCGCGCCGCAGCGCATCATCGGCAATGGCTCGGGTGGGGTCGCCGCCGTGGAAGTCCGGACCTCAAGCGGCACCGACACCATTCCCTGTGATATGGTGATCGTCGCGATCGGACAGGGAGAGCGGGACTTCGTCGTGCCGCGCAACGATCCGAGAGTCTTCCTCGGCGGGGACTGCGCGAACGGCGGTGCCGAAATCGTGAATGCGGCGGCTGACGGAGTAGCGGCGGCGAAGAAGATTCATGAGAGGCTTGATCTCAGAACCAATTTCGCGGGCATCGAAAGCCCAAATCCATTCTGGCTGGCCTCCGGCCCGCCGACGAACACCTACGGCCAAGTGGCCAAGGCATTCGATCAGGGCTGGGGCGGCGCCGTGTGGAAGACGATCGGCGAGCCGATCATCAACGTCTTCTCGCGCTACGGCTCGGTCGACCTCGGCCAGAACCGCATGATGGGCTTCAACAACATCGAGCTGATCAGCGACCGCCCCATCGCGGACAACCTCAAGGAAATCGCCGAGGTCAAGCGCAACTATCCGAAGCATGCGGTGATCGCGTCGCTGATGGTCGAGTCGAAGCGCGAAGCCTGGCACGCCATCGTCAGACAGACGGAAGACACCGGCGCCGACGGCATCGAGCTGAACTTCGGCTGCCCGCACGGCATGAGCGAGCGGGGCATGGGCAGCGCGGTGGGCCAGGTGCCCGATTACACCTGCCAGATCGTGGAATGGGTGAAGGAAGTCGCCACGATTCCCGTGATCGTGAAGCTCACGCCCAACGTCACCGACATCAGCTACATCGCGCGGGCGGCGGTGAAGGGCGGCGCCGATGCGCTATCGCTGATCAACACGATCAATTCGATCGTCGGCGTCGATCTGTCGACCTTCGAGCCGCAGCCCTCGGTCGCCGGGAAGTCGAGCCACGGCGGCTACTGTGGCCCGGCGGTCAAGCCGATCGCGCTCCATCTGGTATCGGCGGTGGCCGGAGATCCGAGCGTGAAGATCCCCATCTCCGGCATCGGCGGGATCGCGAGCTGGCGGGATGCCGCCGAATTCATCGCGCTGGGGGCCGGCACGCTGCAGGTCTGTACCGCGGTCATGCATTACGGCTTCCGCATCGGGGAGGACCTGATCGACGGGCTGTCGAACTGGATGGATGAGCGCGGCCACCGCACGCTGGCCGACGTACGCGGCCGGGCGTTGCCGCGCGTCACGAAGTGGGAAGAGCTCGATCTCAACTATCACCTGCTCGCCCACATCGATCAGGACAAATGCATCAAGTGCGAGCTGTGTTGGACCGCCTGTGAGGACGGTGCCCACCAAGCTATTCGGCGCCTCGAGAGACGGGATACGGGAAACGGGAAACGTGGGCCAGTGGTGGAGATCATCGAGGAAGCCTGTGTGGGATGCAATCTCTGCGCGGCGGTTTGCCCGGTGCAGGATTGCATTACGATGCAGCGGGTGCCGAACGATTATCCGGCGGTGAGCTGGAAGCAGTACGCCGCGGGCAAAGGTAAACTGGCGCCGCGTTCGGAGCAATTTCATACTGCGACGTGGGGTTCACGTCACGTGTAAGTCTCGTCTACGTCGTGTTACTGAATCGTCAGAGACTGGTGGTTCCTCTCGATCGTTGATTGCGGTCTCCGGGAAGCGGGCGA
Organism: Gemmatimonadota bacterium; assembly: GCA_003221985.1. The sequence continues at coordinate 4,102 of QHUQ01000223.1, forward strand.
ATGCTGAACGCGTTCACAGCAGCCTCCCTTCCACCTCACAGGAGACCGTCATGAAAACCGCATGGTTTGCCCTCCCCGCCGTGGCCTTCGCCGTTGCCTGTAACGAACCCAACGCCCCCAACGCCCCCAACGCCCCCGCCTCCTCGATCGGCAGTATCAGCGCCAGCGCGACCAGCAACAGCGCTGTCATCCATCGCGTCGCGGTCGGCGGCAGCGATCAGGATGCGACGCTGAACACCGATGCCAACTTCTCGCTGGTGGCGCTCGAGAAGGGCGACGGCAGCGTATCCGGCGAGTGGACGGATCAGTTCGGGCAGGGACAGGGCGGCGTGCACGTGGACGTGAATTGCCTCGTCGTCCAGGGGAATCAGGCCTGGATCGGGGGCATCATCCGGTCCGGCGGCACCGGAGTCGGTGGTGTGGACCTGAGTGGCTTGCCGGCATTGACGCGCGTCGCGGATCTCGGCGCGTCGGCGAACGATCCAGCCGATGCGATCAGCTTTACGTTCATCGGTCGCGCCGTGCAGTGCACCGCGCAGCCGAATCTGCCGCTGCTGGCGATGACGGGCGGCCAGGTCACCGTAAACTGAAAGCTTCAAGCGATTAGCCACAGGCTGCCAGAAAAGTTGCGCAGACGGCAAAGTTGCAAAGTGGCTCCAAGCTGCAGGCCGCAAGCCCGCAAGGAAAAGCTGGGTATTGCGAGGATTTGATGCCGGATGGCGACCTACCATCCGGCATTCTCGTTCATGGGACATTTCAAGAAACTCAAAGCGTGGGAGCATGCGAGGACGCTCGCGGTGATTTCGAAGCCACTGATTGATCGCCTGCCATCAACCGAACGGAGTGGGCTGGCTGATCAGTGGCGGCGTGCGGCGTCGAGTGTTGTGCTCAACATTGCTGAAGGAGCGAGCCGGCGTGGTAACAAAGAGTTCCGGAAACACCTGGGGATCGCTCGTGCGTCGCTCGATGAGGTCGAGGCGATCATCGATCTTGCGGTCGGACTCGACTACCTCCGAAAGGAAGACGTCACGAAGATCTCCGCGGTCCGGGATGAATGCGCTCGCACGGTGTTTGGATTGATGCGGAGGCTTGGGGATGGCGAGCAGTGACCGTGAAGCTTGACGCTTGAAGCATGCGGCCACTTCGCAACTTTGCCGTCTGCGCAACTTGTCTGACGGCTTGAGGCTCAGAGGCGTGTTGGTGGCGCGAGGGGCGGGAACGAAACCTGCCCGTTTTCGGGTTCGGGAGTGAAGTCCTCCCCAGGATTAATGAACCGGTCTCTCTCGAAATTGTATTGTTTGTCATACAGCTGCCGGTACCGCCCACTCGCCGCCAGCAGTTGCTCGTGCGTTCCCCGCTCCACGATCTCCCCACCCTCCAGCACCAGAATCTGATCCGCGCTCCGGATCGTCGAGAGCCGGTGGGCGATCACGAACGTCGTCCGGCCGCGCCGTAGCGCGCGCAACCCGTCCTGGATCTTGGCTTCGCTCTCCGAATCGAGGCTCGACGTCGCCTCATCGAGCACCAGAATGCGGGGATCGGCGAGAATCGCCCGAGCGATCGAAATGCGCTGCCGCTGGCCGCCCGAGAGCTTCACGCCGCGCTCGCCCACCACCGTGTCGTACTGCTCGTCGAACTGCTCGACGAACTCGTCGCAGTGCGCGATGCGGGCGACGGCCTCGATCTCCTGCCGCGTCGCGTGCGGGCGCGCGAAGGCGATGTTCTCGGCGATCGTGCCGTCGAACAGGAAGTTGTCCTGCAGCACCACGCCCAGCTGCGTGCGGTAGTCCGCCAGCGGCACGGTGCCGAGATCGCGCCCGTCGACCAGCACCCTGCCCGTCTCGGGCCGATTGAACGCGAGGACCAGCCCGATGAGCGTGCTCTTGCCGGATCCCGACGAGCCCACCAGCGCCGTCGTCGAGCCGGCGCGCGCCCGAAACGACACGTCCTTGAGCACGGGAACGCCCGGTTTGTACGCAAACGTCACGTGCTCGAAGGCGACGTCGCCGCGCACGGGACCGAGCGGCGCGCGCTGCGCATCGTCGGCGTCTTCGGTCGTCATGCGGCGCAACTCGTAGATGCGGTCGAGACCCGCGAACGCTTCCGTGATCTGCGTGCCGATCGACGCGATGTTGATCAGCGGCAGCGCGACGAGACCGACGAAGAAGACGTACTGGACGAACTGGCCCAGCGTCATCGCCTGCGAGAGGACCGCCCGGCCGCCGACGAGAATCATGACGAGCGAAATCGCGCCGATGACCAGCTGCGCAAACGCGCCGACGCCGGAGACGCCCGTCATGGTCGTGGCGATGTTGCGGAACAGGCTGTGCGCGCCGCGCGCGAAGACGAGCCGCTCGCCGCGCTCCGACCGGTACGCCTTCACGATCCGGATGCCACCCAGCGTCTCGGCGAGACGACCGGTCACCTCGGCGTTGAGCTTGCCACGCTCGCGGAACAGGGGGCGCAGCTTGGCGAACGCGTACGCCATCCCGCCACCGAACAGCGCCAGCACGAGAATCGAGATCGCCGTGAGCTTCCAATTCAGCCAGAAGAGCACGCCCAGCGCGATACTCGCCGTGACCAGCCCCCCGAGCAGCTGCACCAGCCCCGTGCCGACCAGGTTGCGAATGCCCTCCGCATCCGTCATGATCCGCGAGATCAGGATGCCGGTCTTGGTCGAATCGAAATACGAGACCGGCAAGTGCAACACGAATGTCTGGATGGATTTGCGCATGTCGGTGATGGCGCGTTGGGCCGCGACGCCGAGAATCTGCGACAACCCGAACGAGGTCACCGCCTGGACGACGGCCGCAGCGCCGACCGCTGCCGCAATGATGCCCAGCAGGTCCGCGCGTCTCTGCCCGACGACCTGATCGATGATGTAGCGGGACGACCACGGCAAGACGAGCCCCGCGAGCCGGCTGACCAGCATCAAGCCGAGACCGATGGCGAGCCGGCCGCGATGCTGCCAGATCAGCGCCCGCGCTTCGCGCCACGCGTTGGAGTAATTGGGTCTGGGTTTCTTGTCCGCCACGGCGAGAAGCTTACCTTGGCCGCGCCGCGCGTACCAGGAGTCCGGTGGTCGAGACGCGAACTTCGTAGGTCACCTGCCTGGCGTCCCGCTGGCTGCCGGCCGCCGTTGCGTTGATGAACGTCGCCGAGCCGTACTGCGCGTCGACGAACGGCCGCAGCACCCAATAGCGGCGCGCGAGATCGAACGTGTCGAAGGGCTTGTCGGTAGCGAGCGAGTACACCGTGCGCTCCCGCGCCTGCTCGTCCGCCAGCTGCTGGTAGCGGCCCGCGATGCGATCGAGCTCGTAGGCGGTGTGCAGGCCGACGAGATTCGCGAGCGGGCGCCACTTCAGGATGTGGGCATCGACGTAGATGGCGTCGCCGGCGAGATCGAACATGTGGACGCTGCGGTCGGGCAGCGTCACCGTGGCGCGGAATCGCTGGGGCGCGATCGGCTCCGTGACGATCGTCGCCGCCACGACTTCCGCCGTGAGCTCGCGATAGCCGCGAATCCCGACCGAGATCGTGGCGCAAAGCGCGCCGACCGAGAGGCACAGGGCGGCGGCGAGAAAGCCGACCAGGGAGCCGAGGCGGCGGCGTTGCCGCCAGGCGGACGCCGCGACGAAGATCAATACCAGCGCCATCAGCGCGCACGTGAGCATGAAGATGCGGACGATGCCAGTCATTCCCTACACGTTACAGGCCGGCTGCCTCTGGCGCGAATTCCTCATCCGCGACAGCTTGTCGGCTCACCGGGAAAGCGGGACATGAAGCGGTCAACCTTGATCACTCTGGCGATCGTAGCGCTGGTCATCGCGCTCTTCTTCTATATGTCCACCGCCCACGCGACCCAAGAATGCCGGGTGTGCGTGGAATTCAACGGCGGGTCCAACTGCGCCACCGCCGCCGGCAGGACGGCCGCCGAGGCCACCGAGACGGCGCACAACACGGCCTGCGGCCCCCTCGTGCGCGGCATGAACGAGACCATTGCGTGCGGCAATCGGGCGCCGGTCTCGGTGCAATGCAGGAATCGGTGACCGGCTTTTCCATGCCACGCGTCGCTTCTGCTGGTAGCCAAAGCGCGCACGGTAACGTTGAGCGTGCCGCGAACCGAACCCGACGATGCGACGCGGCTCTCGGCGGCCAAACAGGCCAGCCTGGAGGTGACGCTGGCGGACGGCTCCAAGCTGAGCGGCCGTGCGACCCTCGAGCTGCCGCAGCATCACTCGCGGCTGCTCGACTACCTCAACGCGTCGCCCGAGCCGTTCTTTGCCATCGCGACCGCCGATGAAGTCCACCTCGTGAACCGCGCGCACGTGCTGTACGCGCGCCCTGAGGACTGATGCATGCCGGCACGGCTTGATCCCTTCGTCGACGTAATGTTGCGCGAGCGCGCGGACCAGCTGTACCTGCTGCCCGACGAGCCGGTCACGCTGGTCAAAGACGGCAAGCCGCGCAAAGTCTCCAAGCAGCCGCTCACCGACCAGCACATCTACGCGCTGATGGTCGAAGTCGCGCCGCCCGAAGCGGCGGACAAGATCGACCAGCAGTCGGAGACCGAGTTCGATTACGCGGGCGCGAACGGCTTGGTGCGTGTGAGGATAGTGCCGGAGGGCGGGCGGCTGACCGCCGTGATCTCGGCCGTCCGCCGCGCCTCGCAAGAGCAAGCGGCGCCTGCAGTTCCGGCCTCCGCCGCCGCGCGGGCCGATACTACTACGGTGCGTCCGGTGCAGCCGGCAGCAAAACCAGCCGCGCCAGCCAAGGCTCCTCGGGCATCCGTCATCGCCGCCGCGCCGATGGTCGAAAGTCCCGCGCCAGGAATGCCGGCGGCGCCGAGCGCGCTCCCCGGCGAATTCGCGTCGTCGCAGTACGAGGCCGCCGAGCAGAAGCTCGGCAAGCTGTTGCGGGCGCTCGTCGGCTCAGGCAGCTCGGACTTGCACCTGCGGGTGGGCGAGCCGCCGCTGTTCCGCACGCACGGCGAGATCAAGCGCCAGCCCGGGGGGGGCGCGGCGCTCAGCGTGAACGATCTCGAGCTGCTCGTGCTCTCGATCATGCCGGAGCGCAATCGCGGGGAATGGAAAGAGACGGGTGATACCGATTTCGCCTACGAGATCTCCGGCCTTGCCCGCTTCCGCGTGAATGCGGCGCGCGACCGCAAAGGGCCGGTCGCCGTGTTCCGCGTCATTCCGGCCAAGGTGGTGACCGTCGAAGAGATGGGGTTGACCGATGAGGTGCAGAAGCTGTGCTACCTGACGAAGGGCCTCGTGTTAGTGACCGGTCCGACGGGCTCCGGGAAATCGACGACGCTGTGTGCGCTCATCGACCTCGTCAATCGGACCCGGACCGATCACATCATCACGATCGAAGACCCAATCGAGTTTGTGCACGAGAACAAGAAGTGCCTGATCACGCAGCGGCAGGTGCACGTGCACACCGAGAGCTTCAGATCCGCGTTGCGGGCCGCGCTGCGCGAGGACCCCGACATCGTACTGGTCGGCGAGATGCGGGACCTCGAGACGATCGCCATCGCGATCGAGACGGCCGAAACCGGGCATCTCGTTTTCGGCACGCTCCACACCACCACGGCCGCGTCGACCGTGGACCGCATCATCGATCAGTTTCCCGCGGATCGCCAGGCGCAGATCCGGGTAATGCTATCGGAATCGCTGAAGGGCGTGATTTCGCAGACGCTGTGCAAGAAGACCGGTGGTGGTCGCGTGGCGGCACGCGAGATCCTGCTCACCACACCGGCCATCGCGAACCTGATCCGCGAGGGCAAGACGTTCCAGATTCCCTCGATCATTCAAACCAGCAAGAAGCTGGGGATGCTGACGCTGAACGACGCGCTCCTCGAGCTCGTCGAAAAGAAGGTGATCGAGCCCGACGAAGCGTACATGCGCTCGGTCGAAAAGGCTGGTCTCTCGGCCAGTCTGAAGGCGAAGGGCTTCAAGGTGACGTTGACCGCAGAAGGTTGACCCTTTCTTTGGAGGGTGTATGCGATTGCACCACGTAGCCGTCCGCATCACCGGACTCGCCATTCTCGCCGCCGTGGCGGCGTGCAGTGACACGGGCCCCACGACGGGACCAGCGCCCACATCGCTGCTCCGGCCGCAGCAGGCGCCCGACATGGCCTCGCTGACCCGCGCGCTGCCGGGCTTCGGCGGCCTCTTCATCGATCACGGCGTGCCCACCGTCTATCTCACCGACCTGCGGCAGCAGGGCCTGGCGGAACAGCTGCTGGGTGGCTTTGCTCGCGCGCGCGGTGCCACCGGCATCCGTGTTCTCGCGGGACGCTTTGCTTATGGTGATCTGGACAAGTGGTTCCAGCAGGTATCGAACGAAGCGTTTGCGCAGGGCAGCGTGGTGTTCGTCGATCTCGACGACGCGGCGAATCGCGTGCTCGTCGGCGTCGAGCCAGGCGCGTCCCACGCCAACATCCATGCGTTGGCGGCTCGTCTCGGAGTCCCCGCCGAGGCGCTCACCGTTCGCGATGCCGAGCCGATCCACTACGTCGCGACATTGCGCGATCAAGTCCGACCCGTCGTCGCCGGTCTGCAGATCAACTTCAGTAACTTCATCTGCTCGATCGGCTTCAATGCGACGAGCGCTGGTCAGGCCTCGTTCGTGACCGCCTCGCACTGCACGGACCGCCAGGGCGGCGTCGAGGGCACGCTGTACTACCAGCCTCTCGCGAGCACCGCGAACAGCTTCATCGGTACCGAGGTCGCAGACCCGAAATACTTCCGCAACGGCGGCGTGTGCCCGCATGGGAGGAAGTGCCGTTACAGTGATGCTTCGCGCGCGGCCTACGCGAGCGGGGTGCCGTTCACGTTGGGCGGCATCGCCGCGACCGCCGGACCGAACAATGGCTCGGTCACGATCGCCGGCACGTTCGCGATCAATGGCGAGGGAGGTGAAGTCGTCGGCGACGTCGCCAACAAGATTGGACGCACCACCGGGTGGACACAGGGCGTGATCACAAATACCTGCGTCAATACCGGAGTGTCGGGCTCCAACATCGTGCAGCTCTGCCAGAACTTCGTCTCGGCGGGGGTTGGTGGCGGGGATTCCGGCTCTGACGTGTTCCTGCAATCGGGTGGCGGTGCCCGGCTGCTGGGCGTTCTGTGGGGCGGCAACTCGGCCGGCACACAATTCGTGTACAGCCCGATCGCGAACGTCGAGCAGGAGCTGGGACCGCTGACGACCTTCTGAAACCGCTCGAATTCACCATCGCAGTGCGTGCAGGGGCGCGCGTCGGAAGGCGCGCGCCCTTCACGCTGCGGTTACGCAATTCCTCGAAAGATCCCGTCGAAGCACACTTTCTCGGCCGGACGATCGTGTTCGACATCGTCGTCGCGCGCGAGGACGGGGCAATCGTGTGGCGGCGCCTGGAGCACGGTGTGGGGCCGAGCATCCTCCAGATCCGCTCGCTCAAGCCTGGTGAGTCGCTGCAATGGCACGACACCTGGCTGCCGCAGCAACCAGGCCGCTACCGCGCCCAGGGGATCCTGCCCTCCGACGCGCCCGAACCACTGCGGACCCCCTGGGTGAGCTTCGCGGTCAGCCCTTGATCGTTTTCGTCGCGTCGTCCCACGTCACTGTCGTGCGCCGGAAATACGCCTCGTTCGCCATGTGACACGCCAGCGCGGCGTTGTGCCCGAACACCACATCCTCGACGACCGGTTTCCGCGTGCGCACGGCCTCGAAGAAATTCCACAGGTGCGGCTGCGTGTCGTCGAAGTCGGGACTCGTGAAGGTCACCGTCTCCGATAGCTGGACCGGCTGGCCGACCTTCAGATCGTTGTCCTTGTGCCATTGCGCTTGGTACGCGTCCCGCAGCGCGCGCGGATAGCTGCCGGTGTAATAACTCGGCCAGTTGTCCTTGCCGCTCTGCGGGGAGAACGTCAGCGTATTGCCCGACACCTCGAGCACGCCTTTCGATCCCTGGATGCGATACTGCTCGGGCATCTCCGTCCCGAGATTCAGCCGCATGTACACGGGCAGATCGGTTTCGCCGTAGTAGTAGATCGTCGCGTGCACGTCGGGCATGTTGCGCCCATCCTTCCAGCGCCGGATCCCGCCCACCGCGGCCGCCTGCTTCGGCGGCTCGTTGATGCCGAGCATGAACTGCATGCCGCTGATCAGGTGGACGAGGAGATCACCGGCGACACCGGTGCCGTATTCCTTCCAGCAGCGCCAGCGGGCGAAAATGTT
>QHUQ01000224.1 GCA_003221985.1 Gemmatimonadota bacterium
AGCTCTTCGTCCGATGCGTAGAACCCTTGCTCACCCATCATGTCTTCGCAGTACAGTGCCCACCCTTCGACGGTGAGGGGCGTCCAGAGGTTCTTCCGAACATGAGACGGCAGCTCTTTGGCGATCACGAGCTGCAGATGATGACCGGGATAGCCCTCGTGCAGCGCCGTCGCCGCGAGCTCGTAGCGGCAATGGTCGCGGAGGATGCGCTCCTGCTGCGCCGACGGCAGGCGTGCGTCCGGCACGGTGACGTAGAACCAGCCGGTCCGGTCGCGGCTATAGGCGCCCGGGCTGTCGTACGCGGCGTACGGGATCACCGGCCGCATGAACGCCGGCGTCGGAATCACGCCCAGCGGCGCCTTGGGGATGGGCGCGAGCCGCCGCTCGGCCACGAAGTCGTGGGCGCGCGCCATCTCCTTCGCGTACGCCTCCACGAGCTCGTTCGGCGTCGGGTGATCGCCGCGGAGCTTGTCGACCAACTCGGGCCATGGCTTGCCCCCCCCGTCCAGCCGCGTGGCGAACCGCACGAGATCGGCCTCGATCTCCTCCTTCAGCCGCAGCCCGTAACGCCACAGCTCCGGCGCGGTATCGCGCAGCGCGTGTTGATAGTGCAGCAGGAAGTTGAACGCCTCTTCGCCGATGGCGAATTGCTCCGTCCCCATCTCGAGCCAGCGTTCGAGGTTCGAATCGAACTTGAAAAGCGCGGCGCTTGCCTGCTCCGCCGCGGCCGCGAGACGGGTGGCGTGCATCGGGGCCTGGGCACCGAGCGCGGCCGCCAGCTCTTTCACCAGGAGGCGCCCGCCTTCCGACATGCGCAGCGCCGTCTCGACGAAGACACGCACCGGCTCTTCCAGCGTCGCCTTGAGATCGTCGAGAAAATCGGGGATGTCCTCGAGCCGGCCGATGGCCGCGGCGGCTTTCTCGGCGGGCGTGCGATCGGCTGAGAGCAACAGGTGATGGAGGCCGCCGAGCAGGTGCGACAGCCAGAACTCCGGATTCTTCGCCTGCGGCTTCAGCTTCTCGAAGCGGCGCAGCGAGACGCGAATCTGGCCCGGGACTCCCGCCTGCGTTGCGGCGACGGGATCCATGTGCCAGTAGAGGTCGAAAAACGACTTCTCGATGTCGCGGAAGCTCATGCGTTCAACAACCGGTGGCACTCTTCGTCCGACAGCACGCGATCGGTGCGCTTGGCCGCATCGAACAGCGTCCGGCAGGCCTCGTCATCGTTGGGGTCGTAGCCGTGGTGCTCGAGCCAATACTTGACGTTGGACAGCCCGGACACGGGCGAGATCTCGATCCGCTGCTCGAAGCCGAATTCCTCCGCGGGCACCGAGCTGTACACCCGATCGGCGAGCCAGTTGTGGCCCTTTTTCTTGGCCTTGATGATCGCAGCCGCATGCACCCCGGTGCCGGTGCGAAACGCATCGGTTCCCACGACGGGGTAGTTCACAGGAATCGGCACGCCCACGGCGTCCGCGACGAGCCGGCAGTACTCGGGCAGCTTGCGGATGTCGGCCTTGTGCGCGCCCAGCAGTTTCAGGTTCACGATCAGGAGGTCCATTTCGGCGTTGCCGACCCGCTCGCCGACACCCAGCGCCGTCGCATGCACTCGATCGACGCCCGCCTCGATCGCGGCGAGGCAGTTGATCAATCCCATGCCGCGATCGCGGTGTCCATGCCAGTCGATTTTGACGGGATTCTTTTGGACGATTTCATCTTTGACGAATTTCACCAACGCCCGCACGCCGTCCGGCGTTGCATGTCCCACCGTGTCAGCCAGACAGATTCGTCCCGCCCCGCAGGCGATTGCCGCACCGTACAGCGCTTTCAGCGTCTCCGGGCGGGCTCGCGTCGTGTCCTCCGTCACGTACATGACCGGCAGCCCGTGCTTCACGGCGTACGTCACCGCCTCTTCGGATGCCTTGAGGATGCGATCGAGCGTCCAGTCTTCCGCGTACTGGCGAATCGGCGACGAGCCGATGAACGTCGCCGCCTCGATCTTGATGCCCACCTCGTCGGAGACACGCACGATGGGCTCGACATCGGCAACCACGGTGCGGGCGGCGCAGTTAGGCGCAATCGGCAGCTTTTGGTCGCGGATCTCGCGGGCGAGCGAGCGCACCTGATCCACGACACGCGGGCCGGCGCCCGGTAAGCCGATGTCGGCGGCGACGATGCCGAGGTCCGCCATCAGGTGCAGCAGACGCTTTTTGACGTCGAGGGCGGGATCCGTGACCGAGGGCGACTGCAGCCCGTCGCGCAACGTCTCGTCGTTGAGGTCTACACGCGCGCGCGTCCAGTCGAAGCCACCGTTGGGACCGCCCGCGCTGTTCCAATCGTAGATAAGCTGCCGCTCCTCCATGGGTTTAGTGTCGCGTACGCGCTAGTCCAGGTCAAGTTGCAACCGCGCCACACGACATCATAGTTTGACCCCATGCCGGGAACCATGGACGCGCTGCTGTCGCACGATCGCGTGCGCACCGCCCGCGCGCACATCGAACGCTCCGACGAGGCGACGCTCGCCCGCCAGGCGGCGCTGTCGGCGATCCCCGCGCCCACCGGGGCGGAGCGGGCACGCGGCACGCGCGTCGCGGAAATGTTCGGTGCGGCGGGGTTGGAAAACGTGACAATCGATGATGTCGGGAATGTGCGGGGATGGCATGTAGGGGAGCGACATGTCATGCCCCTACATGACGGGTGCGTCGTCCTGTCGGCCCATCTGGACACCGTGTTTGGCCCCGATCTCGACGTGTCCGTTTCGCGCCGTGGCCCGCGGTTGGAGGGCCCGGGAATCGCCGACAATGCCCGCGGCCTCGCAGCGCTCGTCACCATCGCCGAGGCGCTCGTACGCGCGCGGGTCGCGACCCGGCGGCCGGTGCTGTTTGCCGCGACCGTCGGCGAAGAGGGATCCGGCGATTTGCGTGGGGTGCGATATCTGCTGAAGGATCCCATTCGCCCGCATGCATTCATCGCGCTGGATGGCGCCGGCATCGAGCGCATCGTGCACCGCGCGCTCGGCGCCCGGCGGTACCGCGTCACCTATCGTGGTCCGGGCGGCCATTCCTGGGCAGCGTTTGGGGTTGCGAATCCAGCGAATGCGGTTGGGAGAGCAATCGATGGCATCGCCGACATCCCCACGCACCACGCACCACGCACTAGTTGTTCAGTCGTTCGCTTAGGAGGCGGCACCAGCCTCAACTCCATCCCACAAGAGGCATGGTTCGATGTGGACCTCCGTAGCGAAGAGCCGCGCGCACTCGAGCGGCTCGACGCAGCGGTCCGCCACGCGCTCACCGAGTCGCTGGATGAAGAGAACCGCCGGCGGCTGCCGGGGACCGAGTCGCTCACGGTCGACGTCCGGCGGGTGGGTGATCGCCCGTCCGGACTGACTCCGCGCGCGCATCCCCTGGTGCAGACGGCCGTCGCCGCTACCCGTGCCGTGGGCCACGCGCACCAGCTCGCGTGTGCGTCGACCGACGCCAACGTGCCGATCGCGCTTGGCGTACCGGCTGTGGCGCTGGGCGCCGGCGGGCGTGCGGGCGACGCCCACCTCCCCACCGAGTGGTATGAAAACGACAAGGGCGCGCTCGGCATCGTGCGCGCCCTGCTCGTCACCGCGGCGATGGCCGAGGCGGTCGCCTAAGCGGGCACCAGCTCCAGCAGCGTGATTTCGGGCGGCGCGCCGAGTCGCAGCGGCGGGCCCCAATAGCCGGTGCCGCGACTGACGTACAACCACATCGACTCGAGCCGATGCAGCCCCGCGACGAACGGCTGAAACAGCCGGACGAGCAGATTGAACGGGAAATACTGGCCGCCGTGTGTGTGTCCGGAAAGCTGGAGGTCGTAACCGGCCGCCTGCGCGGCGAACGCGCTGCGCGGTTGGTGGGCGAGCAGCACGCGCACGTCGCTCGGTGCGGCACCGGCGACCGCGGCAGCCGGATCGGAGGACGCCGAGAGATCGTTGACACCCGCAACCAGCAGGCGGCCGGTGCCGCGCACGACGACGCGATGCTCGTTCGAAAGTACGGCGATGCCCAGGCGCTCCAGCTCGTTGGTCCAGCCGCGGACGTCCCAGTAGTACTCGTGATTCCCCGTCACGAAGTACGCTCCGTGCGGTGCCCGGAGCCGCCCGAGCGGCGCGACATGCTCGCGCAACTCCGGAACCAGCCCATCCGCGACGTCGCCTGTGACCGCGACGAGGTCGGGCCGCAAGGCGTTGGCGCGATCCACCACGGCATCCACGAAGCGGCGGCGGATTGTGGGCCCGATATGAAGGTCGCTGAGCTGAAGAATGCGAAATCCAGCGAGATCCTTGGGGAGATCGGCAATGGGCACAGTCACGCGCACGATACGCGGCCGCCGTGCGAGGATCATCCCCACCAGGGTGAGGAACGCAGCTCCGCTCAGCACGGCGAGCACCAGCGTCGCGGTTGCGGGGAGCCGCAGCAGATCGGTGGCAATGAAGGACACGATCAGCAGCGACGACAGTCCCATCGACGAATACGCCGCCCAGTCCAGGACGCGTGCCAGCGGGCCGCGGTTAACGCCCTCGCCCAGCTCGCGACGCGCCGTGACGAGCGCGACGAGCGGCAGCCAGGCCACCAGCAACACGGCCGCCCAGGCAAGCACCCGCGCCACCCCGGCGATCGGGGCGGGACCGAGCAGGTGCGCGCCGACGTAGAGATGGAGCAGCGTCCAGAGCCCGCCCACGACCCCCAACCGGACAACGAGCTGGTTCTTGGTCAATGCGCCGCTCCGGCTCCTGGCATGCCTCGGCTGCGATGCATCAGGAGCAATAACGGCAGGGACAGCACGAACGCCGCCCCGAACAGCAGGAACAGCTGCTCGAACGACAGCATCATCGCCTGCCGCGTGACGATCCCGTTCAAGAACCCGATCGCTTTGGTTTGCGCCAGCGCGGGGATCTCACCCCGGCCGATCAGCGTCTGCGTGATCGCCGCGAGCCGCTCCCGGGTCGCTTCGGCGTAGGGCGTCACATTCGCGGCGAGATCGGCGCGATGAATCGCGGTGAAGCGCTGTAGCAAGGTCGCCGAGAGCGCGATCCCCACGCTGCCGCCCAGCTGCCGCATTATCCGTCGTGAAATGCGCGTGCTTCCACATCGAGAGCGCAAAGATGCCGACTCCCGCCGCGATCGATAATCGTGCGTCGAATTTTCCCTGCAGCCGGCCCATGAACGCCATCGTGAACGCGCTGGCGAGCGCCCCGGGCAGAATCACCAGACCCGTCTGATTCGCGGTAAAGTTCCGCACGTTCTGGAGATAGACGGGGAGGACGAAGACGGTGGCGTACAGACACACGCCGAGCACCAGCCCAAAGACCACGCCGACCGCCAGCTGCCGGCTTTTGAGGATGCGCAGATCTACAACCGGATCGGGCGTCCGCAGCTCGTGCCAGATGAACGTGATCAACGACAACGCGCTCGTGATGGCGAGCAGGCGCACCTGTCCCGACGCAAACCAGTCGAGCCGCTCACCGCGCTCGAGCATCGTCTGCAGGGCCCCGATCCCGACGGCCAGCAAGCCGAGGCCGATGAAGTCCACGCTGGCGGAGCGCTCCTGGTGCCGTGAGTCGTTGATGAACGACATCGTCAGCGCCAACGCGATCATGCCGAAGGGGATGTTGATGTAGAAGATCCACGGCCAGCCGTACATGTCGGTGATCCAGCCGCCCACCGTCGGTCCCAGCGTGGGCCCGACCATCACGCCGACGCCGAAGATCGCCATCGCGGTGCCGTACTCTTCGCGCGGAAACTCCTCGTAGAGAATGGCTTGCGAGGTTGAGAGGAGCGCCCCGCCGCCCAGTCCCTGGATGATCCGCCAGAAGACCAGCGCCTCGAGCGAACCGGCATTACCGCACATGAACGACGCGACCGTGAAGAGCGCAATCGAGCCGGCGAAATAGCGGCGCCGGCCGAAGTAGGCCGACAGCCAGCCGGTGATCGGCAACACGATCACGTTGGCGACGATGTAGCCGGTTGAGACCCACGCGATCTGGTCGAGCGTCGCACCCAGGTTTCCCATCATGTGCGGGATTGCGACGTTCACGATGCTGGTGTCGAGCAGCTCCAGTACCGAAGCGAGCGAAACCGTGATCGCGATCAGGTACTTGTACTTGTACCGATCGGGCGCAAGGGTCAGCGGTAGCGCGGCGGCCGTCATCGTCCTAACGCGTCTTGATTGTCGCCACGACGCTCATGCCGGGCCGCAGCACGTGCGCGAGATCCACGGCACCGTCCAGGTGAATCCGGACCGGAATCCGCTGGACCACCTTGGTGAAGTTGCCCGTGGCGTTGTCGGGCGGCAGCAGCGAGAACTTCGCCCCCGTCGCCGGCGACAGACTCTCGACGTGACCGCGGAAATGCACGCCTTTGTAGGCGTCCACCGTGATATCGGCGGAGTCGCCGGGCGTCACGTCGGCCGTCTCGGTTTCCTTGAGATTCGCCGTCACCCACACGTCTTCGAGCGGGACGACGGTCATCAGCGGCTGGCCGGGCTGCACGAGCTGGCCCAGCTCCACCGTCTTCTTGGAGACGACGCCGGCGGATGGGGTGATGATCCGCGTGTAGGAGAGCTGCAGCGCCGCCTGATCGCGAGCGGCGCGGGCCGACGCCACGCGCGCATCAGCACCCACGAGCGCGGCTTGCGCCGCCGCGAGCTGCGCGTCCGCCGCCGTGGCCGCGGCGCGTGCCGCGTCGAGCTGCTGCTGGCTGACGACGTTCTGGGTCGCGAGCGGCTCGATGCGGGCGAGGTCGGCCGTCGCCTTGAGGGCGTTCGCTTGTGCCTGCGCCACTGCAGCATCCGCCTGCCCCACGCGCGTGCGGCTGCTCACCGTAGCCAGCAGCGCCGCCAGATCGGCTTCGGTCTGCTGCAGCCGCGCCCGGAAGTCGCGGTCATCGAGCACGACCAGCGTATCGCCAGCCTTCACCGACTGATTCTCGGCGACGCGCACCTCGGCGACGTAGCCGCCGACCTTGGGGAGCACCGGCACGATGTGCCCATCGACCTGGGCATTATCGGTCGAGACGTGCGAGCGGCCGAACCACCATTTGCGCGCGCCGATGATCAGCAGGCCGAGCAGGATCACCCCCATGATCATGAACACGGTCCGCCGCGAGCTCTTGGGCTTGGCCGCAACAGCGCCCCGACTCGGGGCCGGTGCGGGCCGTGCGGGAGACTCCGTTTTCGGTTCCATCGTCGTAGCCATTGTCCTCTTCCTTAATGCAGGGTCCGCGCGCTGCCCACCGAGCGGGCTAACGCAATCCGCGCCGATACGGCCGCAAAACGCGCATCGATGTCCGCGTCACGGGCGCGGAGCAATGATTCCTGTGCCGTGATCACTTCGATGTTGCCAACCACACCGGCCTTGAACCGCTGGCGTGCCTGTGACACTTCCTCCGTCGCGAGCTGTATCCGCTCTGTCGCGACCGCCTGCTGCGCGCTCGCCGAGCGCAGATCGAGCAGCGCGGCGTCCACGTCCGCGGTGACCTGCTGACGCAGGTCCTTGGCGCGCACGTCCGACTCCCGCACGACGGCCTGCTGCTCCGCCAGCCGTCCTTCACGGCGGAATCCGTCCAGAATGGGCAGCGTGACTTGCACGGCGACCTGCCGCGTGCTGAGGGCCGTCGGCAGGGCAATGCCGCTCAACCCATAGTCCGCTTCCAGGTCCAGGCGGGGTAACCGCTCCCTTGCGATGGCGGATGCCGACGTGCGGGCCGCCGCGCCGCGCGCCACCTCTGCCGCGAGATCGGGCCGCGCGGTGACGGCCTGCGTCACCGCGGCGTTGCGATCGGCCGGCACATCCGCTGCGCCAAGCTGCGCATTCAGCGTATCGGTGAGTACGATCGGCGTCGCGGGATCGAGACCGAGGGCGCGCGCGAGATCGATCTTGGCGCGATCGAGCTGGTTCGCCGCAACGATCAACCGTCCGGCAGCCTCGGCGAGCTGCGTCTTGGCGCGGGTGACGTCGATCGACGCGCTGACGCCCGCCTGCTGCTGCGCCACGGCCAGACCGACGAGCTCAGCGGCGAGCGCTGAGTCCGCCTGTCGTGCGTTCACGACCGCCTGCGCACGCGTCGCGCGCGCGTATGCCTGGGCGACGTTCTGGGCGCTGGCTTCGACAACCGCCGAGCGCTCCGCGCCGGCAGCCGAGGCCTGGCTCTTCGCGGCACTCACGCGCCCCAGGTTCGAGAAGTCGAACAGCGTCTGCGTGAGGCGTACGCGGCCGTCATAGGCATCGAATGGGCCGATGATCCGCGGTACGCCGGGAAAAGACAGACCCTGCGCCTGAGTATTGAACGTGCGGCTCAACCAGAAGCCGGACAGCGACAGGTTCGGCAGGAGCCCCGAGCGCACCTGACGCACGCGTGCGGATGCGGCATCGGCGCGGAATCCGGCGATCGCGACGGACGGCGGCGCCGCCTGCGTCTGGCCGGTGGCCTGGCGCACGGCGTCTGCGAACGAAAGGCGCAGCGGCGCTGGGCCTTGAGCCTGGAGAGACGATGCGCTAACGAGCGCGACGATCAGTGCCTTACTTGCTGATGCCATGGAGATAGAGATCGATGTGAGTGTCGAGATACTTGGCGACGTTGAAGCCTTCAGGCATGCACGCCGAGAAGGCCTTGCGCGCGATGACGGCGTGCATCAGCGGCGACATCGCGAGCTTCGCCGCGATCATGGTGTTGACCGGCCGGAATTCGCCTGCCTTGATACCCCGGTCGATCACCCCGGCCATGAGTCGGTGGCCGCGGGTCACGACTTCCTCGTAGTAGAAGCGGGCCAGCTCGGGAAAATTGTTCGCTTCCGCAATCATCAACTTCGGGATGCCAACGAGCGCTGTTTCACCGACAAGACGCCAATACTCGCGCACCAGCTTCTCGAACAGATCACGCGCGCTGCCGGTAAACGACTTGGCGAGGGCTTCCCCCTGCGCGATCACGGGGACGATCGTCTGCCGGATCAGCGCCTTGAACAGCGCCTCTTTATTCTCGAAGTAGAGATAGATCGTGCCCTTTGTGACCCCGGCCCGGCGGGCGACGTCCTCGAGCTTCGTGGCCGCAAAGCCGCGGTCGGAGAACACCTCGAGCGCGGCGGCGATGATTTCTTCGGGACGGGCGTCTTTGCGCCGGCGCCAGCGGGGACGCGAGCGCGCGGAGCGCGTGGTGGTGCGGTTACGTATGGCAGATCGAGGCATTGGGCTCCAAAGTTAGTTACTGAACGGTCAGTAAGTAACTTGAGGTTCCCGCGGCCGTCAACCCCTGCGCCGGTAGTACAGGATGAGGTCGGTGCTGGGTGGAACGGCGCCGAGCTGCCGCAGCAACGCCACGACCTGCCCGCGATGATAGGAGGAGTGATTGATGAAGTGACGAAACATCTGGCGGATCGTATGCACGTATTCGCCGCCGCTGGAAGGCTTTACGAGCCTCGTCCGTTCGAGGTCAGCGTCGGTCAGCCCCGAGACGAACGTGCCCCGCTCCACCTCGACCGCCTCCCAGCGCCTGCGCACGTCGGCCAGCGATTGCAGGTCGGTTCCCTGTGGAACGGCGGGATTGGGCCTGACGAGCCAGCGATGCAGCCACAACTGCTCGGCCCACACGATATGGCACAGCGTGCCGTGCACCCCGCCGTAGCTGCTTTTGAGATCCCGGAAGTACTGCTCGTCCGGAAGCTGCGCGGCCGCGTCGAAGATCGTGCGGTTCGCCCAGGCGTTGTAGTCGAACAGCTCGAGAAACTCGTTCACGCGTGGCGCTAGCGAGCGGCCGCGATCTCCCCCGCATCCATCACGGAATCTTTCAGCTGCTTCCCATCGATTACCTGCTTGTCGCCCACGACTGACCCCTCCACCGTGGCCTTTTTCACCTGCACACCTCTGCCGAGGATACTGTTGGCGACCGTGCTGCCCACGATGCTGCTGCCCGCCTCCACGGCGACGTTGGGGCCGATCGTCGCGTCCTTCAGCGTCACGCCGTCCTCGATGTAGACCGGCTCGATGATCTTCACGCCCGCCGGGACCTTGGCGGGGGGGGGCCGCTTGCCGCGCCCATGCTCGAGCAGGTGCTGGTTCGTCTCGAGCAG
>QHUQ01000225.1 GCA_003221985.1 Gemmatimonadota bacterium
GCCGCCGTGCACAGCGCGGCGGCCACGGCGAACCAGACCATCATCACCGGCGTCACGCCGACCGGCTGTCCTTCCCACGCCGAGCGCACGTAGGTGTACACGGCGGTCGAGAGTGCGCCGAGTACCGCCGCGAGCAGCGCGATCGTCGCCATCATGAAGACGAGGCCCCCGAACGACGTCGGGATCTGGGCGGCGTTTTCCGTCTCGAACTGCGGATAGAGCGTTCCGAAGGTGAGCGCCATCGCCGATATCGCGAGGGTCAGTCCCGCCATCGTCGCAAGGCTCATGATCATCATGAACGACGTGACTTCCAGCAGGGCATTGGTGACGCCGGTGAGAATGAGCCCCAGGATGAGCAGCGGCAGCGTTCCCACCCAGTACTTGGACCAGAGCAGCGCGCGCAGGTCGAGCGGGGAGGATCGCAGCAGCCACATCTGCCTGCCCTCGAGCGACACCGCGGGAAAGATGAAGCGCGCCGCGATCGAGGCGAGCACGAACCCGGCGAGGCCGAGGTTCAGGAAGGACACGAGGTTGACGTAGAAGAAGCCCACCGGCTCGCCGCGGTGCAGCGGCAGCGCCTGAATATTGAAGAGATACACGACCACCAGCACCGCGAGCAGGATGAGCTGGCTCCACTGCGTCGTGTCGCGAAAGAACAGCTTGATGTCCTTGAGAACGAATTCCCGTTTCGCGACCGGGAGCCAGCCGAGCAACGAGCCGACGGTCCAGCGCCACCACGAGCCGCGGATGAATCGCTCGGCGCCTTCCTGGGCTTTCGTGAAGCCCGGCGCATACAGCGTGCGGTGCAGCAGCGCGCCCAGCGTGACGAACGCCGCGGCGGTGCTCCACAGCAGCGCGAGCGGCAGCGGGTCGATCTCGTTGCGCAGATAGCCCATGATCGCCTGCGCGGCCCATTCGCTGGGCAGGAAGGGCGACGTCGGGCCACGCAGCAGGATGACGAAGTCGAGCAGGTTGCGGAACCCTTCCGGCCGGGCGAGCTGCTCGGGGCGAATCACGCGAAACAACAGAATGACGCCACCCGCGGCGCCGAGGGCGACGATGGAGAGCAAGTCGCGCGTGCGTCGCGCGGGAAAAATGTTCACCAGCACGAGCGTGACGGCGCTGCCCAGCACCGCGGGAAGAATCAGCATCGGTACGATGGAGAGCACCGCGTACAGCGCGAACAGCACGCCGCCCTTGTAGACGACGCCGTAGGCCGTGAGGATCGGCACCGCCATCAGCGCCACCATCCAGGACGAATGCAGCAGCGTCTCGCCGAGTTTCGCGAGATAGAGGCGCAGCCAGTCCACCGGGGCCGACACGAGCAAATCGAGATCCTTGGCGAGGAAGAAGCTCGACAGCGCGGTGATGACGTTGGACAGCACCAGAATCGAGATGAAGGACAGAAGGATGAGCCCGAGCATTTTTCCGGGGATCAGGGGACCCAGCTCTTCGACGCTCCGCAGACTCCTGAGGATGCGGTACAGCACGCCGAACACCCCCGCCCAGAATGCTCCGCCGACCAGCACCAGGACGATGAGCTTCCCGGTGCCGCCCTTCGCGCGCTCCTCACGCAGCCGTTGCAGCGCCGTGCGCCACTTCGGCTGGAGTACGTGCGCGAGCGACGGCTGCTTCATCGCCCGAGTACCTCGGCGAGCTCGCGGATCTGGGCTCCGCCGGTCAGCTTCAGGAACAGCTCTTCGAGGCTCGCGTCGCCCGCCTGGTGCTGGCGCCGCACGTCGCTCACCGTTCCGGCGGCGACGACCTTGCCGTGCTGAATGATGGCAATCTGGTCGCACATCGCTTCCGCCACCTCGAGCGTGTGCGTGCTCATCAGCACGGTCCCACCCCGGCCCACGAACTGCCGGAAAATGTCTTTCAGGAGTCGCGCCGCTTTGGGGTCGAGCCCCACCATCGGCTCGTCGACCACGATGCACTCGGGGCGATGAATCAAGGCGCTCGAGATGATCAGCTTCTGGCGCATGCCGTGGCTGTACGCCTCGACCAGCTCGTCCTGCCAGCTCGTCAGCTCGAACACCTCGAGCAATTCCGCGATGCGCCGCCCGACGGCGTCGCCTTCCTGCCCGTACAAGCCGGCCACGAACCGCAGGAATTCCGCGCCGGTGAGCTTGTCGTACACGAACGGCCGGTCGGGAATGAAGCCGAGCCGCATCTTGGCGGACAGCGGATTGGTATGCACGTCGTCGCCGCCCAGCAGCACGCGTCCCTGCGTGGGCCGGAGGATGCCGGCGATCATCCGCAGCGTCGTGGTCTTCCCGGCGCCATTGGGCCCGAGGCAGCCGTACAGGACGCCGCGGGGGACGTGCAGGCTGATGTCGTCGACCGCGACAAAGCTGCCGTAGAGCTTCGTGAGGTTTTCCAGGCGGATCATAGCACCTCGAGCGTGAGCCGGCCGATGAGCGGGACGAGCTCGACCTGCCGTGCCAGTCCGCCCGCGGCAATCCGGAGGTGTGCCGCGTCAGCGGGGAATTGGTCGAACGTGGGGTCGACCGCAATCCAGTCGTTCAGGTAGATCTCCGCCCACGCATGGTAGTAAAAGCGCCCGTTCAGATAGAGCAGCCCCGACACGGTCCGCGCCGGCAACCCCGTCGAGCGCGCCAGCGCCACGTACAACGTCGTCGCTTCGTTGCAATCCCCCTGGCGCGTCTCGAGGACTTTGACGGCGCTGGGCGCGCTGCCGGGCGACGGCATGGACCGGCGCAGCGAGCGATGTACCCAGTGCGTCAGCAGCTCGGCGACGGCCGCGGGGCTGCGCTCGCGTCCGATGATCTGCCGCGCCTGCGCGGCGATGCGCGGGTCGTGACTCTGGATCAGGGGCTCGGGCGAGAGCCAATGTGCCAGCGCGGTATCGCGCGACGGCAGGCGGTAGGGCGCCGCATGCGCCTGCAGTGCGCTCGCTTGAAGGACCAGGCCCGTATCACCATCGCCGCGCAGTACGCGCATGCTCGCGCGGGGCTGAGGATTGTCGTGCACACCGGCGGCGAGTGCCGTTACGGGAACGATGTCATTCAGTTCCGGATTGGCGCTGCTGCGCGCGACGCGGGCGGTATCGCGATGTTTGAAGTTCTCGTAGACGACCTCGAACGCCGCCCGCTCCATCGCGAACCCCTGATGGTCCGCGCCATCCGTGGAAGCAAGCACCACGCGTCCCTGCGCATCGATCCAGCTGCTCGCCGGAATTCCATTTGCGTCTTGATCTATGCGGAAGGCGCGCACCGTATCGAAGTGTTCCGGCACCCACGTCATCGTCGTCGAGTCGAGGTCGGCGCTGTCGGACACGACGAGCGTCGATTCCGCGGCAACCCGGGCGGTGACGTCCCGGCCCGTCAGCAGCAGGGGGTCGAACAACCGCGCGGTATAGGAGCGTCCCGACCGCAGCTCACCGCCGAAGGCGAGCCGCAGCGGCAACAACGTCGGCAGCGTGATCGGACCTCGCAGCGGGATCCGCGTCATCTGGGAGTCGCCGGCGGAGACGATGGCGATCGATAACACCGTATCACCGAGCACGCGGCCGTGCGCCGCGAATTCGCCGAGATCACCATCGAACGTCGCTTCGACGCTTTGCAAGCGCAGCGCCCGCGACAACATCGTAATGCTGCGCGCGGTGGTGCGATGCAGCGCGCCCAGCGCGGCCACATCGAGCACGAACACGTTCTCGACCCGTATGGCATCCGGGAGGGTGTCGATGGTCGTCGAGGAATAGCCGACCTGCTGGCCACCGACTGCGAGCCGATAGAACATGCCGCCCGGCGCCACCGCCATCGCCGCCGCGGCGAGCCGCGCGCCCGTGGAACGGAAGACCTCGCGCTTCACGAGCCAGCCCAGCGACAGCGCCCAAAGCGCGAAGACCACGATGACCCAGCGGCGCCGGCTCAGGAGACCGCCCGTTGCAGCGCCGCCTCGAACACCACCTGATCCTCGGGCCGCTCCACGATGAACGACACGTTTTCCGGGAACTGGGCGCCGCCGCGATGCGCGTGCAGCACCGTCGCCATGATCTCGGCGGAATCCTCGAGCGTCAGGTTGCCCGCGCCCGTGCCGAGCGGCGGCGTGCTGAGGTGCGCGAACTGCCACTCCTGCGCCTGATGCAGCGTCGACAGCCAGGCGCGGGCGACGTTGCCGCGCGTCACCGGCTCCGTCTCGCTGCGGATGACCGCGTGGATGACGAACTCGGCCGGCAAATCGCCGCCGCCGGCGGTGACGACGGCAGCGCCCACCGCCAGCTCGCGGCTCAGACGGATGCGGTTCTGGAATTCCTGGCCGCCCAGGGTTTCCAGACGGCGGAGCGCGGCAGCGGTGGGATCGAGGCGAGTCGTGGCGGGACGGACGACGGCATCAGCGGCGAACGATGCGAGATCGTCCACGACTACGCGAATCACCTACCGGTCATTTCCCGGGAGCGGCGGTACATCGCCGTGGCCTCGTCGGGTCGGTTCAGTCGGTCGAGGACCTTGCCGATGCCGTACAGCGCTTTGGGATTCGCCGGCTGCAGCTCGACGGCTCGTTCGTAGGCCGCCAGCGCGCCCGTGAGATCGTCCATGTGATTGAGCGCTTCGCCCAGGTAGTACCAGGCCGCCGCCCGGCCCGGCTCGACCTCGGCGGCGCGTCTCAGCTGATCGATGCCTTCGCGCCACATGCCGCGGCGCGTAAGCACGATGCCCAGATTGAACAGCGCCTCGACGTTCGCCGGCTCGGCGCGCAGCACGCGCTGCAGGTCACGCTGGGCGGCGGCGTAGCGCACCGTCGCGCCCAGGATCGCGGCGCGGTTGAGCAACAGCGCCACGTTGTCGGGCTCGGTCTCGAGGGCGCGATCCAGCTCCGCCAGCGCGCCGTCCCGATCGCCGCGGGCGTCGAGGATCAACGCCAGATTATTGCGCGCTTTCACGTGCTTCGGATCACGCGCCAGGAGATCGCGATAGGACGCCGCCGCGCGATCGACCTCGCCGCGCTCGCTGGCTTCGCGGGCCGCGACATACAACGGATCGTCGGGCGCCGCCGGAGCCGGCGGCTCCGGCGCAGCAGTCGTCGAGGATGGTGGAGGTGGTGGAGACGCTGGAAGAGGGGCTGGCGGTTCCAGCTCGCCGTCATCCAGCTTCGCAGTGGTCGCTTGAGGTCCAGGAGTCGCTACACCTTGCGTGACGCGCAACGGCGGCGGCTGGTTGTCGCGGGTCACGTCGGTGGGCGACGCAATCGCGCCTGTCTGCGTGAGCGATTCGGCCTCCTCGATCAACTCGGCGGCTACGCGTGCACGCTCTTGCGAGGTTTGCCAGCGGCGCTCGCGCCGCGGGCCAGGGGGAGGGGGGGGGCCACCGCGGTTCATGTCGAGACCTGCGCGTTCAGTGTCATGGGGGATGCTAACGTAGGAAATCGACACAACGGCGGCAATAGGCGGCAAAGGCGGCAATGGTTCCCCCGTTGCCGCCCATGCCGCCCATTGCCGCCCTTTCCCGAGAGTTGACCGAAATGCGGTACCCCATCTAACCTCCGAGACTATGCCTGGTGACGCCCTGATCGTCCGCGGAGCACGCGAACACAACCTCAAAAACATCGACGTCGAGTTGCCCCGCAATGCCCTCGTGGTCATCACGGGATTGTCGGGCTCGGGCAAATCGTCGCTGGCGTTCGACACGATCTACGCCGAAGGACAGCGGCGTTACGTGGAATCGCTGTCCGCGTACGCGCGC
>QHUQ01000026.1 GCA_003221985.1 Gemmatimonadota bacterium
GACACGAGTCCTAACGTCACGCCGAGCGCCAGGGCGATGCTCTGGCTGATCAAGCCGACGGCGAGCGACA
The DNA here is from genome assembly GCA_003221985.1 of Gemmatimonadota bacterium. Next base: position 71 of record QHUQ01000026.1, read on the forward strand.
GGCGGGCGCCGTAGAGCACGCGCGACAGCACGTCGCGCCCCTGGGCGTCGCTGCCCAGCAGAAACGCGCCGGAGGGTGGACGCAAACTTGCAGAGAGATCACCGCGGAATGGATCACCGGGAGCGAGCCACGGGGCGAGCAACGCCAGCAGCGCGAGGATGCCCACGAGACCCAGGCCGAAGCGGGCCCAGGGATCATGAGCGAGTCGTGTCCAAAACAGTGGCGCCGCCATGGGGGTCTCGACTACGTTACTCGGGACTTCACCCCGCGGGCAATGGGATACTGATGTGAAGCGAGACACACCGTTCACCCTCGTGCTGGGCGGCGGCGGGATGAAGGGGCTCGCCCACGTGGGCGTGCTCCAGGCGTTGCTCGAGCGCGGCCACCGGCCGACCCGTATCATCGGGTCGAGCGTCGGCGCGCTCGTCGGTGCCGCCTGGGCCGGCGGGATGGGCATCGCCAAGCTCCGCGAGATCGCGCTCAGCCTCAAGCGCAAAGAGGTGTTCGCCGTCGCGCATGCCGACATGGCGTTCAAGCGCATGCGCTCGCCCGCCCTGTTCCGGCGCGAGCCGCTCGAGCACCTCATCCAGCGCACCTGCGGCGACCTCAACTTCCAGCAGCTCGACCCGCCCGTCGTCGTCAACACCGTGGACCTGAACTCGGGGATGCAGGTCTTCTGGGGCCTGCCGGGGCTCGACGACATTCGGGTCGCCGACGCGGTGTTCGCGTCTTGTGCCCTGCCGGGATACTTCCCGCCGCACGAGATCGGCGGCCGGTTCTATGTGGACGGCGCCGTGGTCTCCAACGTCCCCTACGACGCGGCGCGCGCGCTCGGCCCCGAACTGATCGTGGCGGTGGACGTCTCGGCGTCGAGCGTGCTCACGGCCGACGCGCAGGATGAAGGCTTCGCGGGCGTGTTCGCGCGCGCGACCGAGATCCTCATGACGACGCTGCTCGAGCAGCGCGTGCGCACCTGGACGACGCCGCCGGTCTACTATATCCAGCCGCGCGTCGAGCACGTCACGATGTTCTCGTTCGATCACCTGCGCGAAGAAGTCGAAGAGGGATATCGCGCGACCGCGGCAGCGCTCGACCGCGCCGATGATTGGCCGGAGCCGGGTGAGGTCGGCATCTATCCCAAGCGGCGCGTGCTGGTGCGCGTGGAGCGCGAGCGCTGCATCGGGTGCGGCACGTGTCTGGTGCATGGGCCGCAGGGGATGTTCGTGCTCGACTCGGAGCGGAAAGCGGTCGTGACGCAGCCGGATCAAGAGTGGTCGCCGATGGACGGCGGCTACATCCGCCACTGCCCGACGTACGCGATCATCGCACGACCTGCGGACCAGGCAAAGGAAATGCGGAAATCAGGCTGATGCGGTGGGTGCTACGACGAGACCTGTGATTCGATGTCCCGCAGGTCGCGGATGACACGGTCCCAATTGTAGTAAGTCTCGATGGACTTGCGGCCCGCCTGCCCGAGCCGCCGCGCCAGCAGCTGGTCGCCGAGCAGGCGTTTGAGCGCCGTCGCGACCGCCTCCGGGTCGTCGGGATTCACCACGAGCCCCGTCTCGCCGTCATGGACCGCTTCGGCCAGCCCGCCCGATTGGCCCGCGATCACCGGCAGGCCGCTGGCGCTCGCTTCCGCCAACGCCACGCCGAATCCTTCGACGCGCGAGCCGTCGGCGCGGCGCGACACGCCGATGTAGGCGCTCGCGATGTTGAACACGGCCGGTAGCTCCGCCTCGGGCACGTTGCCGACGAAGCGCACATGATCGGCGATCTTCAGCTCCTCGGCGAGTCGCTGATATTCCTTGCGCTGCTTGCCACTGCCGACGATCAGGTAGTTCACGTCGAGGCCATCGTGCCGGCACTGCGCCACGGCACGCAGTGCCATGTCCACGCCCTTGTACGCCTCGAGCCGCGCGACCGTGAGCACCCACGACGCCTGCCCATTGAGGTGATAGCGCGTGCGGACGGCGTGGGTGTCGATCCCCGGACGAAACTGTTCGGGGTCGGTGCCGAGGGGAACGAGGCGCACACTCTCGGCCAGCGGGTCGAGGCCCAGCTCGCGCAGCACCTTCTGTGCCTGCTCACGCGTCCACTGGCTGTTGGCCACCACGGCGACCGCGGATCCCAGCAGCGCCTTCGCCGTTTTGCGCGCGAAGCGCGAGTGATGGATCGCGTGCAGCTCCTTGAGCAGGTCGCCGCCGTGCACGAAGACGCCGTACTTCGTGCCGACGCGCTCGTGCATCCATTTCGCCGGATAGGTGCAGGGGCGGATCGAATCGCACCATGCGAAGTGCGGCTTGTGCTGCCGCGCGAGCGACGCGACGCGCCGCGACCAGAACAGTAGACCGGCAAGATTGCGCAGCGCCTTGCTCGGCACCGGTAAGCGATCGACCACCGCGCCGCTGAAGCGGACGTCCGAGTCCTGGGAGTCGCGATGCTGGCCGGTCGAGACGAGCAGCTCGCCCCGCGGGTAACGGCGCGTGAGCTCGCCCATCATCCGGGCGATGCCGGTCTGCATCGGCGGGAATTCGCCGGTCAGCAGGAAGGTCTTAGCCACGAGGACGCTGCACCCTCCCAATGTTAATGGGAGCGTTCCCCTGCGAGCAATTCCTCGATCTTGTCCTTGAGACGCTGGCTGGCGCGGCCGTCCAGCCCGTGGAAGTAGTACGCCCGCTGCTCGTCGGCGGCTGCCCGCATGGCAGGTGTAGGGTTCAGCGCCTGCTCGATCGCCTCACCGAGGCGGTCGGGCGAATCCACGTGCACGAACGCGCCCTTCAAGAACTCGCGGTTGTCCTCGGTGAGTAGTGGTTGGCCGTCGCTGTGCAACAGGCGTGGAAGGTCGTAGACGATGCCGGTCTTGCCGAGGGCCAGGAAGTCGAAGACCGTGCTGGAAGCTTCACTGACGAGGGTGTCCGCGGCCGCCATGTATGGCACGATGTTGTACTCGCTGGGCGGCAGCAGCACGCTGTGCGTGTACTCTTTGACCCGCCGCTCGAAGATCCGGTGCTGGCGGTGCGGGGCGTACTTTCCCATCCAGCTGTAGTGATGGAGCTTGACGATCAGGTTGTAGCGGTCACGGGTCGCTTCGAAGATCGCGTCTTTCACGTCGTACATGCAGGTGGGCTTGTACGTCGGCGCAAACAGCACCGTGCGCCGGTCCGGATCGAGGCCCCAGCGCCGCAGCAGCTCCGCGCTGTCGCGGTACCGACCCTGGAAGTACCAATCCAATTTGGGCAGACCAATCAGGTGCACCTCGCTCTTCCCTTTAAAACCGGACTGTTCGATCCGCTCCACGCGGTAACGACCCTCGACGAAGATCTGGTAGCGGGTGTCGAGATTCCTGGCGAGGTTGCGATACAGGATATTCTTGATCCCGGTGCCATGGTTGAGGAAGCAGAGGAGGGTTCGACCATACGCCTCAGCGCGGACCGTGTCGCCCGCGATCACGACATCGAAGCCACGCTTCTCATCCGTGAAACGGTAGCCCTGGCGGACCCACTCATCCACGATCGGCGGGCGGTAGCGGAAGTTGACGAAGAACCGCCGGACGCGCTCCTCATCCAAGGCGAAGAAGACGTCGTAGCGGTCGTCTTGCTGAAACAACTCGATCACCGGATCGAATGCAGCCTTGTGGTAGACGAATCCGATTTTGAACAGCACTCGCCGCCGGAAGCGGGGGGGCCGGGTCATCCGTACCGCGCGCGGTTGGCCGTCGCATGTTCGTAGGCGGCCGGCGTATCGATGTCGATCCAGTGGCTGGATGCCGGGATCGGCACCGCCTCGAAGTCGTCCGCGGCGATGAGCTCTCGCACTCCTTCGGTGATGCTGTCGCGGCCCTTGCCGATCTGGCGCCCCATCGCATCGAAATACCGGCGCGTGAGCCGGAAAACGCCGCAGTCGACGGCGTTGAAGTCAGCCAGCTCCTTCCCGATTCGAGTGATCCGGCCCGCGTCGACCCAGACCTTGGTGGCGTCCTCCAGATCGTGCACCAGCTCGATGCGGGGATCGACCAGCAGTTGATTGCGGCCGGCCGGCGCCTCGATCATCGCCCGCAGCGCCGCGGGAGAGACGAGGTGGTCCGACATGGAGAGCAGAACCTCCTCGTCCGGGTCGAGCACCGTACCCGCCAGGTGCACTGAAATCCCGTTGCCTCGCTGCCATTCCGGATTCCTGACCACGCTGACCGCGTAACCCAGGTTACCGTTGGCGGTGAGGTACTCGACGATCGCCTCCCCCCGGAATCCCACGATCACGATGAATTCAGAGATCCCCGCGGCGGCAAAGTTCTGCATAATGCCGGAGAGAATGGTCCCGCTCCCGAACCGCAGCAGGGTCTTCGGAGTGTCGTCGGAGGAGCTCACGAGCCGGCTTCCCCGTCCCGCGGCAGTGATGATGGCCCTCACGAAGCAGACATGCCAAGGACGCGCTCGTACACTGCGGCCGTCCGTTCCGCCGCCAGTCGCCAGCTGAATCCTGCCGCGCGAGACAGCGCGCGCTGACGGAGCTGATCCCGCCATTCACTATCCTCCAGCACCCGCACGATCGCCGCGGCTAGTTCGCCTGGATCCAGCGGATCGTCCACGAGCGCGGCCGCGTCGCCCGTGACCTCAGGAATCGAGCTCGTGTTGGCGGCGATCACCGGGCACCCGCAGCGCAGTGCCTCGAGCAACGGCAGCCCGAACCCTTCGAGCAGTGAGGGGAACACCAGTGCGTCGGCCGCCGCGTACCACAGCGCCAACGTCGCGTCGGACACGTCATGCTCGTAGCGCACGTGGCGCTCCAGCTTCAGACGCGTGATCAGCCGGCTCGCGCGGTGGCTCCGCCCCCCCACGCGGACGAGCAGCACCACCTCCGGGACGCGGGCCGCAACGAGGGGAAGTGCGCGGAGCAGTGTTTCCACGTTCTTCCGCGGCTCCTCACTCCCCACATGAAGCAGCAGCGGCCGGTTCGGTGGCACGCCGAGCGCTGCGCGAGCGTTCGACCGGTTCGCGGGCCGGAACGGATCGCCCGTCCCCCACGGAGTGACGAATGTGTGCTGAGCCGGGTAGGGGAAGCGCGTCAAGAAATCCTGGCGGGAGAACTCCGATGGGAAAATAATGGCGGCGGCGCGCTCCAGTGCCGCAATGTGGCGCTTCCGAATCTGGGTCGAGATCCACGGGTGGTTGCCCGGATAGCGGAGCGCCACAAGGTCGTGAACGGTCACGACGGCCGGTCCCACGTGCCGCACGCTCTGCCCCATCATCTGGCTCGTCACGTGGTACAGCGCGTACCCGCGCGGGATACGCTGCGGGTAATAGTAGCGAGAGGCGAGCTGGTACAGCGTCCCGTAGCCCGACTGCTTTTCCCACCACGGGCGGCGCTGCATCGTGATGTCGTTTGCATTCCCATCGCTCCACGCTGTGGCGTCGGCGTGCCGCGGCACGTTCTGCAACAAGAGATGGACGGAGTGGCGCGCCGCATACAGCGTCCGCAGCTCGGAGTACAGACCCCGGACGTAGCGCCCGATCCCACCCGACAGATGATCGTTGACCAGAAGAATGCTCATCGATAATGATGAATCATGTCCCGAAGCTAGTTATACTGGGACCTCGATGCACGTCGTCGTCGCGTCCCATCACCGGCTCCCGGTCGAAGGTTATGGCGGACCGCAGCGCGTCGTCGTCGCGCTGGTGCGCGGGCTCGCGGCACTCGGTCATCGCGTCACGATTCTCGCGCAACCCGGGACGAAACTGCGCGAGGCGACGAAGATCGTGGACGTCGCGCCGCGGCTGCTCAAGGACTCCGGCGTCGATCTCAACCGCTTCATCCCCGACGGCGCCGACATCCTGCACGCACATTTTCCCATGAAGAAGGGGCCCAAGGATCTCCCCTTCGTGCAAACGCTACACGGCAACTGGAAGCCCGACACGCCCCTCCCCCCGAACACGATCTTTCTTTCCCGCGACCACGCCAAACGACACGGCAGCACGATCTTCGTGTACAACGGGCTCGACCCCGCCGAATACATCTTCCGCGGCCGTAAAGAGCAGTGGGACCTGTTTCTCGGGAAACTGCACAGCGACCGTGGTTACCAGTGGGCGGTCGACGCCGCGAAGCGCACGGGGCGCCGGCTGATCATCGCCGGCGGCTGGCGGCCAACCTTTACGGGCGGCATCAAGTACGTCGGCGAGGTCGGTGGAAGGCGCAAAGCGGTGCTGCTCGCCCGCGCCCGCTGTCTGTGGATGCCGGCGCAGTGGGACGAGCCGTTCGGGTTGCCGACCATCGAGGCGCTGTTCTCGGGCACTCCCGTGCTCGGCACGCGGCGCGGCGCGCTCCCCGAAATCGTGACGCCGGCGGTGGGCGTGCTGCGCGACACGCTCGACGAGCTGATCACCGCGGGGGAGAAGGTGACGACGCTCGATCCACGGGCGTGCCGTGAGCGCGCCGAGCGGCACTTCACCCACCTGGTGATGGCGGAAGCGTACGTGCGCATGTACCAGCAGATGCTGCAGAAGGGCGAGCTGAAATAGACCGCTCGCTGCAGCGCGTCCTCATCCTCGCGGCGCTGCTGCGCCTGCTCGCCGCCGTATTCAGCCAGGGATTCCTCGCCACCGACGACCATCACGTGGTCGTCAACGCCGCCGATCAGATCGCCAGCGGTACGGGATTGGCGACGACCTACGCGCGATCGGTGCTGTTGCCGGGGGTCATCGGCGCCATCATGGCGTTGGGTCGCAACATCGGGATACACGATCCCGGCCACGAGATGCTGCTGGTGCGCCTCATGCAGGCCGCGTATTCGCTGCTCGCCGTCTACTTCGTGTACCGCATTGTGGAGCGCTCGCTCGACAAGGATAGCGCGTTGCTCGGCGGCCTCCTTGCGGCGGCGTTCTTCGCGATGCCGGTGACCGCGGTGCATCAGCTCGAGGAGTCGGTCTGCCAGGTGCCGCTCCTGGCGGCGTGCTGGTGGTGGCAACGCACTGAAGACGGCCATCAGCCTTCAGCCGTCTGGGGCGCATTGGCCGGTGCGGCTCTCGGCACCGCCCTGATCCTGCGTTTTCCTTTGATAGCCTTTGCCGCCGCCTTCGTCGTACTGGCCCTGTTCCGCCCCGCGGCAAGAAACGCGAAGCTCGCGTTCCTGGGCGGCTTGGCGTGCGTGATCGTGCTGCAGGGCTTTAGCAATGCGGTGGTCAACGATCAGTGGGGGTACTCGTTCATCCACCGGCTCGGAGCGATGCTGCATCCGCAACGGATGGCCGTGGAGTCCGACGGATTCCCCAGCGCCCCGCCATGGCACTACATCCTCACGCTGCTCGCGGCCTTCATCCCTCCTGCATCGATCCTGTTGCTTGCGGCAGCGGTCAAGGGCGGGGGCGCGCGGCAGCTGTCCCTGCTCGGCATCCCGACGCTCGCGTTTTTCGTGAGCCATAGCGTGATCGCGAACAAGCAGGAACGGTTTCTGCTGCCGATTCTGCCGATCCTCTTCATCCTCATCGTCGCGGGACTTCCCTGGCTGGCCGCGCGAATCGCGTCCCGCGTGTATCGCGGCATGTGGTGGTACTTCTGGATCGTGAACGCCGCGCTGCTGATCGTGCTGACGTTCAGTTTCACCAAGCAGGACCGCGTCGCGCCGTTGCTGTACGTGTACCGCCGGCACGACGCGACGGGCGTCCTCGTCGCGCAGTACAACCAGACGTTTCATGTGCCCGACTACTATCTGGGGTGACCGAAACCGGCGCTGCTGGTGCTGCAACAGCGCGATGAGGTACGGGTGCCCGGCTTTGCCATCAATTACGTGGTGTTGTACAGCGACTCACTGGCGGCGGACCGCGCGTTTCTCGAAGGCGCACTACACCAGCGACTGACGCTGCTGACGGTCATCACCCCGAGTCTCGCGGACCGGCTCGCCCACGCCATCAATCCGCGCCACAACAAGGCCCGGAACGCCGCCGTCTACACGACCTTGTAATTGCGAAACTCGAAGACTCGCGCGCCCGTCAGCCGCTCGATCCAGTCGGAGATGTAGAGACGGATATGGCTGAGCTTGAGCTCGCGACGGCCGACCACTCGCTCGGGGTCGTGGGCGCGTTCGCGAATCCATTCCGCCGCCGCGCGGGGATGCGTGCCCGTGAACGGCTTCAGGAGCGGGATCCAATCGAGGTGACCCGCGCCTTTCAGCTCCTGCTCGAGCCGCTGCTTGGCCCAGGGATAAATCGTCCTCGAGATTTCGCGCTTTTGCCGGATCGCCGCGGCCGGTCGCGCCCAGCCATAATGGAACATCTCCGCATCGGTGGGGCGCGCGCGAATTTTCCGGTGATCCGGCCCGACGCGAAAGCCTTGCGCGCCCTGAAAGGCACGGATATCCCTGCCGAGGCGCACGCAGCGCACTTCCCGCCGATACCAGCGCCGGTTCGTCGCGATGCAGTCGAACCCACCGTAGAAATGGAGATAGTTCACCAACAGGCCTTCGACTTGGCTCTCCTTGTCCCATTCGGCGATTTTCTCCTTGAGCAGGCGCGCGCCACGCTCGTGCAGGACTTCGTCCGCCTGGATGTAGATGCCCCAGGTGCCGCGGCACGCCTCCATCGCGCGCTGCGTTTCGCTGGAGATCATCCGATTGCCTTTGCTGAAGTCCCACACCGTGTCGAGAATGCGGACGCGCGGGTCGTCGATCGCGGCCACGAGGTCGCGCGTGTCGTCTTCCGATTGCCCGACGTTGACGACGACTTCATCGCACACCTCGAGCACCGAGCGAATCGCGGGGACGATGGGGAAGTCGATTTTGACGGCGTTGCGAACGAGGGTGAAGCCCGAAAGCATGTCAGGTCCGGAACTGAAGGTTGTACAGGCGCCGATACAGGCCATCGGCGGCGAGCAGATGGTCGTGGCTCCCCCGCTCCACGATACGCCCTTCCGCCAGCACGACGATGAAGTCGGCGTGCTGCACGGTCGCAAGACGATGCGCGATGACGAACACGGTGCGGTGCGCCATCAGGCGGTCGATCGCCTCCTGCACCAGCCGCTCCGATTCGGTGTCGAGCGCGCTGGTCGCTTCGTCGAGAATCAGGATCGGCGGATCGCGCAGCAGCGCGCGGGCGATCGCAATCCGCTGGCGCTGGCCGCCGCTCAGCCGTGTGCCCCGCTCGCCCAGCAGCGTGTTGTAGGTCTCGGGCAGCCGCATGATGAACTCATCGGCATTGGCCGCGCGCGCCGCGGCGCGCACCTGATCCAGCGGCACGTCCTTCAGACCGTAGGCGATGTTCGCGAGCACGGTGTCGTTCAGCAAGACGGTTTCCTGCGACACGATGCCCATCAAGCGCCGCAGCGAGGTGCGCGTATAGCTCGTCAGCGGCACTCCGTCCATCACGATCTCGCCGCGTGTCGGCTCATAGAACCGCGGCAGGAGATCGACCAGCGTCGTCTTGCCGGCGCCTGACGGGCCGACGATCGCGACGACCTGCCCGCGCTCCACCTCGAGATCCACGTCGCGCAGCACCGCTTCCGACGCCTCGTACTCGAACGACACGCCGCGGAACTCGATCCGCTCGTTGAACTCCGCCGTGGTCTCCCCCGGCTTGTCGCCTTCGGCCGACGGCAGGTCGAGCACTTCGAACACGCGCTCGGCCGAAGCGACGGCGGCGGTCATGATCGCCGGATAGTTCGACACCGACTTGATCGGCGACATCAGCCGCAGGCTCACGGCGAGGAACGTGATCAGCACCGCGGGATCGAGGGTCGCGGCGGTGCCGAGCGCGAGCCGCGTCCCCACGACGAGGATGAGCACCAGCATGACACGTGACTGGTGACTTCGCCGCGCTCGGCGGCCAGCTCGCGCGAGCGGCGCCGCAGGCGATTGATCATCGGCCGGATGATCAGCAGCAGGACCGGCGCGAGCAGCAACGACAGCAGCGCCAGGCGCACCGACAGGCCGAACAGGATGACGACAAGGACGATGATGACCACGGCGTTTTGCAGCAGCGACGCCAGCGCCGCGCTGACGGCGGTCTTGACCTGGTCGGTGTCGCTGATGATGCGGGCGATGATCTGGCCGCCGCGGGTGCGCTGGAAATAGCCGAGCGGCAGCGTCTGGAGGTGCTGGAACAGCCGGATGCGCAGATCGCGCACGACGCCTTCCTGAATCGACACGCTGCCGAGCGCAGACAGATACTGCGTGAGGTTCTTCAGCAGCAGCGCGACGAGCAGCACGATGACGACGTTGCGCAGCGCGATGTCGGGCGTGCCCGCCTGCAGGAACGGCCCGGCGATCTTGTTGAGCACGGCCTCGACGTGCGAGCCGCCCTCGGCGGGGAGCGCGGCGTCGCCGAACAGCGTGCGCAGGAACGGGATCAGCAGCACGAAGGTGAAGCCGTCGAGCACCGACGAGACCACCGTCGCCCCGATCGTCGCGGCAAACAGCGAGGTGTAAGGCCGCAGCAGCGACAGGAGGCGAGCGCCTCCTTTGCCACTCATTATCTGGATCGGCGCGGCGTGAGCAGCGCGACGGGCAGAATCATTTCTTCCGGCGTCGCGCCGCCGTGCAGGAACGCGCCGCGATAGCGCGCCTGGTATTCGCGCAGCTTGGTCGGATAGACGAAGAAGCGGTCGCCCGTCGCCAGCAGCAGCCGCACGCCGAGGCCTTTCGCCGGTAGCCCAAAGGCCTTCAGGTCTTCGACCATGATCGCGGCCTCGGGGTCCTCGGATCGCAGGTCTTCGCCGAACTTGTAGCGCAGATTGGCGGTCGCGTCGCGTTTGGCGAACACCGTCGCCGGCGTCTCGCAGTGAATCGACCCGTGATCGGTCGTCAGCAGCACGGGCACGTTGCGCCGCTCCGCTTCTTCGAGTGCCGCGAGCACGGGTGAGCGCTCGAACCACGTCCGGGTGAGGCCGCGCAGCGCATCGGCGTCGCGCGCGACTTCGTAGAGGATCGCGTTTTCGGAGCGGCCGTGCGTCAGCTGATCGATGAAGTTGAAGACGAGCGCGGTCACGCCGGGCTGCGCCAGGTGCGCCGGCAGGCGCCGCAGCAGATCCTGGCCGTCGGCGGCGGTGAACAGCTTCTCGTAGCGGACGGGGACGTCTTCGCCCACCAGCTCGCGCAGCTGCTCGGTCAGCAGCTCCGCCTCGTGCGCGTTGAGGCTCTCGTCGTCGGTCGGCGCGCCCCACCACTCCGGATGGCGCGCCGCGATTTCCATCGGAAACAGGCCGCTGAAGATCGCGTTGCGGGAGAACGGCGTCGCGGTCGGCAGGATGCTGTAGTAGTGCGATTCCTCCAGGTCGAAGAGCGGCGTGATCAAATCGCGCAGCACCTCCCACTGATCGAGCCGCAGGCAGTCGATCACGATGAACACGACCCGGCCGGTGCGCTTCAGCGCGGGCACGAGAAACTCCGCGCCCACGTCCACCGACAGCGGCGGCCGGTCGCGCTCGGGATCGGCGAGCCAGCGCGGGTAGTTCCTGGTGATGAAGCCCTGGAAGTCCTTCCGTAAGCTGTCCTTCAGATTGCGCAGCGCTTCGGAGAGTCCGGGCTCGTCGCCGGCGGCGAGCCGCACCTCCCAGCGTGCCAGCTCGGCGACCAGCTCGCTCCATTCCCGCCACGCGAGGTTCGCGCCGCGGCGGCCCTCGAGCTCGCGAAAGCGCGTGACGAAGTCGCGCGCCAGCCGCTGCTGGCGGATGCGGTCGCCTTCGAGCAGGCGCGTGACGACCGACAGCACCTGGCGCGGATGCACCGGCTTCACGAGGTAGTCGTCGATCTCGATGCCGATCGCGTCGCGCAGCAGCCCGTCGTCCTCGCTCTGCGTGACCATCACGACGGCCATGGCGGGGTCGATGGCGCGCATCTCGGGGATCAGCTCCAGGCCGCGGCGGCCGGGCATCTGCTCGTCCAGCAGCACGACGCTGTAGGGCTGGCGCCGCAGCATGGCGAGCGCGTCGTCGCCGTGCGCCGCCTGCGCCACCGCGAATCCCTGCTGCTCCAGAAAGCGGCGGTGCGCGGCGAGCCCGTCGACTTCGTCGTCAACCCAGAGAATACTTTTCGGTCGCGGCATCGTTCGAGACAAGCTAGTCCCGCTGGCGAAGCCGGGCAACGCGCGACTACATTGGCCGCGTGTTGCGAGTCCTGTGCGTCCGGTTCAGCTCCATCGGCGATGTCCTCCTCACCACTCCCCTCGTGCGCGCGTTACACCGCCGCCATCCCGAAGCCGAGCTGTACTTCGTCACCAAGCGGGCGATGGCGCCGCTCGTGATCGAGAACCCCCATCTCACGGACGTCGTCGCGCTCGAGCCCGGGGAACGGATCACCGATCTCGCGCGCCGCCTGCGCGCGATCGGGCCCACCCATGGGCTCGATCTGCACGGCAGTCTCCGCAGCGCCGCGCTGCGCTGGCTCGTGCCGTGCCGCTGGTCCGGGTACTCGAAACGCAGACTCGCCCGCACGACGTTGATCTCCACCAAAACCAATCTGTACGGCAGGCACGTGCCGGTTCCGGAGCGGTACTTCGAAGCCGCCCGCGCGCTCGACGTGGCGCCGGATCGTGGACCGCCGGAGTTCTTTCTCGCGCCCGCGGCGCGGGCGCACATGACGCACTGGCTGCCGGCAGTCGGGGGGGGGCTCGAGCAACAGCGGTTCGTCGTGATTGCGCCCGGTGCCGCCCATGCGACCAAGCGCTGGCCGCTGCACCACTGGCAAACGCTGACGGACCGGCTGCGGCAGCTCGGCTACGGCATCGTCGCCGTCGGCGGGCCGGAAGACCGTGAGCTCGTGAACGGACTTGGCGCGGGCGTCGTCAACGTCGCGGGAGAATTCACGCTCCAGGAAACCGGGGCGTGCCTCGCGCGCGCGTCCGTCGTCGTGTCCGGCGACACCGGCGTGATGCACATGGCGACGGGCGTGGGCGCCCGGGTCGTCGCGCTGTTCGGGCCAACCGTCGAGCCGTTCGGCTTCTTTCCGTACGCGCACGGCGCCGTCGTCCTGGAGCGCGATCTGTCGTGCCGTCCCTGCTCGGCGATGGGGACGGAGCGCTGCCCGCTCGGCCACCATCGCTGTCTGGAGGACATCCTGCCGGATCAGGTGGCTGCCGCCGTGCAGCGGCTCGTCGCGTGAGCACGCCCGCCGAGGAGCGGCTCGTCACGCTCATCGCCGAGTCGGCGCGCGGGCCGCAGCGCGAAGGCCTGTTCGCGCTGTGGCTCATGGTGCGCGCGGCCGAGGCGTTGCTGCCGCCCTCGCCCGTGAGCGCGAAGAACCACCGCCGCCGGCTGCAGGCCATCGAATCCCGCCTCGGCAGCCTGGCGCTCCCCGCCCCCCTCAAGCGCGCGCTCGCCGCGGCGCGGCAACACCTCGAGACGGCGACTCCCAACGCCGCGGCGCTGGTGCTCAGCCAGCTCACCGCGCCGGCGCGTGATGTGCTCGGTGCCGAGGCGGCGGAAGCGGTCACGGTTGCAGCACGTAGCGCCAAATTGCATCTATAGACCATGCCCTCCCCCGCCCGCCGCCTTGAGAAGCGCCCCTCGCTCGACAACCTGGTCGAGCGGGTGGACGCCCAGCGTCCCGGCGAGATCACCGGCGACACGATCCCGACCGGATTCGGCTCGCTCGACAAGCTGCTCGGCGGCGGATTGCGCAGGCGCGACCTGATTCTGTTGGGCGGCGATATCGGCAGCGGCAAATCGGCGCTCGCGCTGGGGATCGCGCTCCGCGTCGCGCAGCAATCGGTGGGCGTCGCCTACCTGTCGGGGGAGATGAATGAAGAGCGGCTGATGGAGCGCGCGCTCGCGATCGAGGGCAAAGTCGCGGTCGACGAGCTGCGCGCCGCCAAGCTGAGCGATCAGACCCGCGCCGGTGTCGGCGGCGCCGCGGTGCGGCTGCGCGGTCTGCCGCTCACGCTTCTCCCGCTTGCCGGCGAGGATTTCGAGACCGCCTTCGAGCGGCTCGACCCGCTGCGACAGGTGGGGCTCGTCGTCGTCGACTATCTCCAACTCGTGCCGCCACCCAAGGCGCGCACGACGCAGGACGAGGACACGGCGCTGGTGTTACGGCATCTCAAGGCGCTGGCGCTCGCGCGCGAGGTGGCGCTCCTCGTAGTCGCGCAATTGCCCCGCTTCCACGCCGAGCGTGACGATCAGCGGCCGACGCTCGACGACTACGGTGTGTTCGGCGCGCCGAAACAACACGCCGATGTGATACTTTCCGTGTTCCGGGAGGAGATGTACCGGCCCGGCGGCGGCGTGGAGGGGGCCACGGAGCTGATTGTGGCGAAGAACCGCAATGGTCCGACCGGCTTCGTGGACCTGTACTTCTATCGCCGCTGGATGCGCTTCGAGGACATGCTGGACCCCGACCGGTAGGGACACGCCATAGGCGTGTCCCTACCGTTTCGTGGAATCCGTCGGAATCACGCCGATCATCGTATAGGTCGTCCCCGGCCCACCCACGTTCGGCCGCAAGGTGAGCCACAGCGGCCGCTTGTTCTGCTCCGCGTAGATCGTCACGGCGCCGCTGCGGTCGCTGGCCGTGCGCTTCACGTCCCAGTGATTCAGCGGCAGCGCCTTCAGGAACCACGTCGCCACGGTCGTCACGGAATCGGGCGATGACATGACGAGCTGAGCCGCCTCCTCGCCTGCCGAGACGCTGACCATCGACGAGCGCGGATAGGCGAGCGTGCCGCTCAGGGCCTGGCCGGCGCGGTGCCGGGTCTCCTCGGCGTTGTCCCCCGGACGTTCGCAGGCGGCGAGCAACGTGACGATGACGATGAGACGGGCGGCGCGCGGCATGGGCGGGAATGCTACCTGTGGCGTGCTTGATGGGTCAAGCTATAAGTTGCAATCACACCCTGAAGGGTGCGCTCGGCCGACGTTGCCCTTAAGGGCAGTGCAGTGCCGAGCCCAGGCTTCAGCCTGGGGGAGATATGGCCGGCCATAGCAAATGGAAACAGATCAAGCGGAAGAAGGCGGTCACCGATCAAAAGCGCGGTGCCGTGTTCACGCGTCTCATTCGCGAAATCACGATCGCCGCGAAGCAGGGCGGCGGTGATCCAGATGGCAACGCGCGGCTCCGCACCGCGATCGACGCCGCCAAAGCCGAGAACATGCCGGCGGACAACATCGACCGCGCGATCAAGAAGGGGACCGGCGAGCTGGAGGGCGTTAACTACGAAGAGGTCACGTATGAGGGCTACGGTCCAGGTGGCGCGGCGTTGCTGATTCAGGCGACAACCGACAACGCCAACCGCACGGTCGCCGAGATCCGCAACGTGTTCCAGCGCCACGGCGCCAACCTGGCCGCGACCAACGCCGTCGCCTGGATGTTCGATCGCAAAGGGCAGATCGTCGTCGACGCGAAAGCGAGCGAGGACGCGACGATGGAAGCCGCACTCGACGCCGGTGCGGAGGACATGGAGAAAGAGGGCGATATTTACGTCATCACGACGCCGCCCACCCAGCTCCACGCGATCGATCAGGCATTGCGGGCGAAGCAGCTGCCGGTGCAGAGCGCCGAGATCGCGCTGGTTCCCAAGAACACCGTGAAGGTCGAGGGCAGCGACGCGAAGCGCCTGCTGCAGCTCGTCGAGGGCCTCGAGGAGATGGACGACGTCGCGAAGGTGTTTTCCAACTTCGACATCGACGCCGAGGCGATGGCGGCGGTGACGGGATGACGTGAGGGTCCTGGGCGTCGACCCCGGCACCGCGATCACGGGCTACGGCGTGATCGAAACGGGGAATGGGAACGGAACCCCCCGGTTGGGCCGACTCATCGAATGCGGTGTTTTTCGCTTCGGACGCAACAATTCCCTGCCCCATCGTCTCGCAGAGCTTCACCACGAAATCGCGCAGCTCATCCGGCGTCACCAGCCATCCGTGCTCGCCCTGGAGGACGCCTTCTATCATAAGAACGTGCGTACCACCCTCGTGCTCGGCCATGCACGGGGGGTGATCCTGCTGGCAGCGCAACAAGGCGGGCTCGAAATCGCGCAGTACGCGCCGGCGATGATCAAAAAGACCGTCGTCGGAACCGGGGGTGCGAGGAAGACTCAGGTCGGCGCCATGGTCGCGCACCTGCTGCGGTTAAAGAGGTCGCCTGAGCCCGCCGATGCCGCTGACGGTGTCGCGGCGGCACTGACGTTCATCATTCGGTCGTGGGTAAAGACCAATGTAGGGGCGCAGCATGCTGCGCCCCTACATCATTGATCGCATGATCGCGCATGTTCGCGGCCGTCTGGCCGCCAAGTCCGCCGACCGCGTGGTAGTCGAGACGCCGGGCGGCGTCGGGTACGAAGTCGTGGTGCCGCTCGGCGTCATGGAGCGGCTCCCCGCCAGCGGAGCCGAAATCACGCTCGCCACGGAGCTGGTGGTGCGCGAAGACGGCTGGGCCTTGTACGGCTTTCTCGACGACGCGGAGCGGCGTTTCTTCCAACGGCTGACCAGCGTGAGCGGTGTCGGTCCCAAGATCGGCATCGCCCTGCTGTCGGCACTCGGGGTCGAGCGGGGCGCGCGCGCGCTGCGCGAGAAGAACATCGCGCTGCTTTCATCCGTCAGCGGCATCGGCCGCAAGACCGCCGAGCGCCTCGCGCTGGAGCTGGGAGAAAAAGTGGAGGAGTTTACGGAGAGCCCATCCGTGGCCGTCCCGGTTGGCGCCGAGGCGGCGCTCAAGGCACTGGAACGGCTCGGTTATGGAACGGCGGAGGCTGATCGAGCCGTCCGGCAGGTGCTTGCCGGGAACGGGACCGAAGAAACTGAGGCTCTCGTGCGCCGCGCGCTGCAGATACTCACGACCCGATGACCGCCATCCCCGCTGAGGTGACCGCGGAATGGATCTGCACACGCTGCGGGTCCACGAACCGGCGGCTCGTGCCCGCCGGCGCCACGCGCGCGGAGGATGTGTGCCTCCAGTGTCATACGCGGCACGAGATCGAGCAGGATAAACGGCCGGTCCGCTGGCTGGCGCGGGCGAGGAAGCAATAATGGCGCGCGCCGAAATCACGACGCCTGAGGCGCTCGAGAGCGAGCGGCTGACCGACGCGGCGCTGCGGCCGTCGCGGCTGGACGAGTTCGTCGGCCAGGCCAAGGTCAAGGAGTCGCTACAGATCGCGATCGACGCGGCGAAGCAGCGCAAGGAGCCGCTCGATCACACGCTGTTCTTCGGCCCGCCCGGCCTCGGCAAGACGACGCTCGCGCTGCTGATGGCCAAAGAATTGGGCGTCAACATCCGCACCACCTCCGGTCCCGTGCTCGAGCGGCCCGGCGATCTCGTGGGGATGCTCACCTCGCTCAAGGCGGGCGACATCTTCTTTATAGATGAAGTGCACCGCCTGCGGCCGGCGCTGGAAGAGTTCCTGTACCCGGCGATGGAGGAATTCCGGGTCGACGTGCGCATTGCCGACGGCCCGCACGCCCAGACGCTGCCGATGCAGCTGGAGCGCTTCACGCTGATCGGCGCCACGACGCGGTTTGGTCTGCTGACCCCGCCGCTGCGCGCGCGATTCGGACTGGTCGAACGCCTCCACTACTATCCGCCCGATGATCTCGTCCAGATCATCACCCGCTCGGCCGGCATTCTCGGCGTCGCAGCCGACGCGGCGGGCGTCGCGGAGATCGCGCGCCGCAGCCGGGGCACGCCGCGTGTGGCGAACCGGCTCCTCAAACGCGTGCGCGATTACGCGCAGGTGCGTGCCGGCGGCAAAATCACCGCGGCCGTGGCCGGCGAAGCGCTGAAGCGGCTCGACGTAGACGAGTTCGGGCTCGACGACATGGACGCCCGCATCCTCAAGGCGATCATCGAGATGTTCGAGGGCGGACCCGTCGGCGTGCAGACGGTCGCCGCGGCGGTCGGTGAGGATCCGGGGACGCTCGAGGAGGTCTACGAGCCGTTCCTGATGCAGCAAGGCTTTCTCGCCCGTACGCCGCGCGGCCGCGTCGCCACGCCCGCAGCCTACCGTCACTTTGGATTTGTCCCACCAAAATCCGCTGAACAGGCCAGTATCTTTGACGGATAATGCGAAATTCGAAATGTGAAATTCGGAATTGACGCTTTCCTTTCAATTCCGCATTCCCCATTCCACATTCCGCATTCCCATGCACCGTCTCTCAGACTTCGATTACGTTCTGCCCCCGGAGCAGATCGCCCAGCATCCGCTCGCTGATCGCTCCGCGAGCCGGCTCCTCGTGCTCGATCGCGCGACGGGTACGACGCGGCACCTCCACTTTCGCGACCTGCTGGAGCTGATCCCCCCGGGCGATCTGCTCGTCATCAACACGTCGCGCGTCATCCCGGCACGGTTACACGGGAAACGGGAAGGGGGACAGGACGCCGAGTTCCTCGTGGTTCGCGAGCTCGCCGACGGGACCTGGCTCGCGATGGCGCACCCCGGCGGCAAGCTCAAGCCTGGCCGGCGCGTCACGTTCGGTGACGACAGCGCGGTGGAGATCGTGGAGGTGCTGGGTGGCGGGCTGCGGCGCATACGATTCGCCGGCACGCTGGATGCGCAAGCCACACTCGCGAAGTACGGTGAGGTACCGCTGCCGCCGTACATCCGGCGGCCTCCGACGCGAGCCGATCAGGAGCGCTACCAGACTGTGTATGCGACGCACGACGGCAGCGTCGCCGCACCGACCGCGGGCCTGCATTTCACGACGGAATTGTTGGCGCAGATCCACGAGCGCCGCACGCTGGTCACGGCGCTGGATCTGCACGTGGGACCAGGCACCTTCAAGCCGGTCGAGACCGACGACCTCGATCAGCACACGATGTACCCTGAGCCGTACGAGATTTCCCCAGGCGCCGCGAGCGGCATCAACCACAACCGCGGAAAGGTGTGGGCGGTGGGAACGACTGTCGTGCGAGCGCTCGAGTCAGCCGCTGACTCGCACGGTCAAGTGCGCGCTGGCGCGAGCGAAACGCGTCTCTTCATTCGCCCGCCGTACGATTTCAAGATCGTGAACCACTTGATCACGAACTTTCACCTGCCCCGCTCGACATTGCTCATGCTCGTGTGCGCGTTCGGGGGATACGAGCGAGTGATGGCGGCGTATCGTGAGGCGGTGCAGAAGAGATATCGGTTCTATAGTTATGGCGATGCGATGCTTGTCATCTAAAGTCGAAATGCGAAAGTCGAAATGCGAAATTGATTCCTCGGGATCCATTTCGCATTTCCCATTTCGCATTTCGCATTGACCATGTTCGACTTCTGGATCGACGGGCAGTCGGGCGCCGCGCGCTCCGGCTCGCTCACTCTGCCGCACGGCACGGTCGAGACACCTGTGTTCATGCCCGTCGGCACGCAGGCAACCGTGCGCACGCTCTCGCCCGCCGATCTCAGGGCCGTCGGCGCGCAGATCGTGCTCGCCAACACCTATCACCTGCACGTGCGCCCCGGCGAAGAGGTAATCGCGCAGCTCGGCGGACTGCACAAGTTCATGGCGTGGGAGCGGCCGCTGCTCACCGACTCGGGCGGCTTTCAGGTCTTCTCGCTGGACGGCTTCCGCCGCGTGGATGAAGACGGCGTCGAGTTTCAGAGTCACGTCGACGGCGGCCGCCGCAGGCTAACACCCGAGACCGCCATCGACATCCAGGCAAAACTCGGCTCCGACATCGCGATGGCGTTCGATCACGTCATTCCCGGCGGCGCGGACGAACCCACCGCACGCGATGCGCTCGATCGAACGCTGCGCTGGCTCGCGCGCTGCAAGAAGCGCCACGATGAGCTGAAGACCAGCGAGCAAACGCTCTGGCCGATCATTCAGGGCGGCACGCTGCCTGCGCTCAGGACGGAGAGCCTCGATCGTATCCTGGAATTAGGTCCCTGGACCGGCATCGCCATCGGCGGCCTCTCCGTGGGCGAGCCCAAAGACAAGATGTACGCCACGATCGACGTGTTGGAAGCGCGTCTGCCCGCCACCCTTCCCCGTTATCTTATGGGCGTCGGGTTTCCGCCGGATCTCGTCGCGGCAGTGGAGCGAGGCGTCGACATGTTCGACTGCGTGGCGCCCACGCGAGGCGGGCGCAACGGTTCGGCATTCACCCCAGAGGGCACGCTGAACATTCGCAACGCGGCGTTCCGCACCGACGCCAGTCCTCTGGATCCGAGCTGCGATTGTGAGACCTGCACCACGTATTCGCGCGGCTACCTGCGCCATCTCTTCATGGCGGGCGAGCTGCTGGGGTTACGGCTGTTGTCGCTGCACAACGTTCGGTACCTGATCCGTCTCGCCGCGGAGATGCGCGCCGCCATTCAGCGCGGCGGCGATGCCTTCGCAACCTGGGCGGACGACTGGCGCCGCCGCTATCAACACACAGGAGTCGCATGACGACCGTACCATTGCTGTTGCTGGTGTTCACCCCCTCGGGCCAGGGCGGCCTGGGGCTCAGCGGGTTCATCATTCAGATCGGCCTGTTCATCGCGATCTTCTACTTCCTCGTAATCCGCCCGCAGCGCCGCCAGCAGGAGACGCACAAACAGCTGCTCGCCTCGCTGCAGCGCGGCGATCAAGTCGTGACCACGAGCGGCATCGTCGGCGAAGTCGTGCACATCAAGGACGATCAGGTCACGGTGCGGAGCGGCGAGGCGAAGTTCGTGATCCTGCGCAGCGGCATCGCCAGCATCACCAACCGCACGGCCGTCGAGGTGAAGCCGGCGTGACGGTTCGTACGCTGCACGTCTTGGGCTCGCCGGTGCTGCGGCAAAAATCGCCGCCGGTCGCCGCGGTCGACGATGCGGTGCGCCGGCTGGTGGACGATCTGTTCGAGACGATGCGCGCGGCCAAGGGCGTCGGCCTCGCGGCCAATCAGATCGGCGTCGCCCGCCGGGTGGCGGTGGTGGATGTCGGCGAAGAAAACCCGCCGCCGCTCGTGCTGATCAATCCTCAAATCGTGGAGCGCAGCGACGAGGAGGAGACCGCCGAAGAGGGCTGTCTCTCGATCCCCGAGATTTTCGGCGATGTGACGCGATCGGCGCGGGTCGTCGTGGAGGCCCTGGATCAGGACGGCCGCACGGTCCGCACGGAGGCGCACGGCTACAAGGCGCGCGCAATCCAGCACGAAATCGACCACCTCGACGGCATCCTGTTTCTCGATCACCTCAGCGCCGTGAAGCGGAATCTCCTGCTCGCGAAGTGGAAGAAGTCGCGCAAGGGAAAGAAGGGATATCTCAAGGAGGTCACGCCGGAGCCGGCGGGTGAACTGTAAGTGCGCGTGGTCTTCTTCGGTACGCCCGAATTCGCGGTGCCATCACTGCGCGCGCTGGTCGGTGAAGGGTTCGACGTCGTCGCCGTCGTCACACAACCCGATGCACCGCAGGGCCGCTCCCGCTCCACGCTGATTGCTCCGCCAGTCAAAGTCGCCGCCGAATCGGAAGAGCTGCTCGTGCTGCAGCCGGAAAAGCCGACCGATCCGGCATTTCTCGAACAACTCCGGGACCTGAAGCCCGACATCGGGGTCGTCGTCGCGTACGGCCACATTCTCAAGCCCGAGCTGCTGGCGCTGCCGCCGCGCGGCATGGTGAATGTGCATCCGTCCCTGTTGCCCGGCCTGCGCGGCGCGGCGCCGGTCGAGTGGGCCATCATCCGCGGCCACGAAACGACCGGCGTGACGATCATGCAGATGGACGCCGGGATGGACTCCGGGCCCGTGCTGCACCAGATCCCCCACCGCATCGGGTCCGACGTGACGGGCGGGGAGCTGGCGGCGCATCTCGCGGAAATGGGCGCGCAGGCGCTGATCGAAACGCTGGCGATGCTCGAGCAGAGCGATCCGCCGCCCCAACCCGTCCCGCAGAACGAGAGCCGCGCGACATTCGCACCCAAGCTGACGCGCGAGACGGCCCGCATCGATTGGACGAAGGACGCGCGCGCGATCGGGTGCCTCATCCGCGGGCTCGACCCGCGACCCGGCGCGTGGACGGAGCTGAAGGATGCCGAGATCAAGCTGTTCAGGCCGAAGGTCATGGAGCCGCCGTTTCCCGGCACGGGCGCGCCCGGCCAGGTGCTCTCGGCCCAGGGCTCGCTGGTCATTGCAACGGGGGACGGGGGCGCTAGGGGCGGCGCCGTCGAAGTGTTCGAGGTGCAACCCGCCGGGAAGGCACGCATGCCGACCGAGGAATGGCTGCGCGGCGCGCGCCTGCAGCCCAGCGCCAGGTTCTCGTGAGAGCGGCGCTGCCGCGGCTGCACGCGATCACCGATGAGCGTATCGCGCGGCGGTCCGACCTCGACGCGGTCGCGCGCGCCCTGTCGGTCGGCGGCGGCAGCGATCTGGCTATTCACGCGCGCGGCCGCGCGCTGACCGGGCTCGAGCACTACGACCTGTCATTCCGTCTTTCGGTCCTGCCGTCGCAGTTATTTGTGAATGACCGTCTGGACATCGCCCTGGCGGTTCCATCGGCCGGCGTTCAGCTCGGTCACGGCAGCCTGCCCGTCAGCGCCGCCCGCGCGCTCAATCCGCTGTGGTGGATCGGCAAGTCGGTTCACGACTTGGCCGAAGCGGAAGCCGCAAGGACGGAAGGGGCCGACTATCTTGTTGTAGGGCCGGTGTTCGCGACCGCCTCGCACCCGGGCCATACACCAATGGGCCTGGCGGGGCTCGAGCAGATCGTCGCCGCGGCCGAGGCGCTGCCGGTGATTGCCATCGGCGGCATCAGTGCCGATCGAGTGCGCGAGGTTCGAGCCAGTGGGGCATATGGCGTCGCGGCGATTCGGGCGTTATGGGACGACGCCGAGCCCGAGAAAGCCGCGCGGAGGATGCGGGAATGGATGTTGTGATCAATGGAGAGCGCAAACAGGTGACGCGCGGCACGACGTTGCTCGAGTTGCTGAAAGAGCTCGAGCTCGATCCGCGGGCGGTGGTTGTCGAGCATAACGCCCGCATTGTGCGGCGAGCAGGCCTTGGTGAGGTCACCGTGGCAGAAGGCGATGCGATCGAGTTGGTGCATTTCGTAGGTGGGGGATGAGGGAAGGGGGAAGGGGGACGGGTGACTACCGCAGTTGAGACAATCCGGGATACTCCGCTCGAAATTGGCGGGCGCACGTTCCAGTCGCGCCTCATGGTCGGGACCGGGAAATATCCCGACATGGATACGATGGTGCGCGCGATCGACGCGTCGGGCGCCGAGGTCGTGACCGTCGCGGTGCGCCGGGTGAATCTCGACCGCTCCAAGGAGTCGAGCGTCCTGCACTTCCTCGACCCCAAGAAGATCTTCCTGCTCGCCAACACCGCCGGCTGTTACACCGCGGCCGACGCGATCCGTTACGCGCGGCTGGCGCGCGAGGCGGGGTTCAACGACTTCGTGAAGCTCGAGGTGATCGGCGACGAGGAGACGCTCCTCCCCGATGTGGCTGGGCTACTCGAGGCGGCGAAGGTGCTGGTGCAGGAAGGGTTCAAGGTGCTGGCGTACACCAACGAGGATCTCGTGACCGCGCTGCGGCTCGAGGATGCCGGCTGCGCGGCGGTGATGCCGCTCGCCTCGCCGATCGGCAGCGGGCTCGGCCTGTTGAATCCATTCAGCGTGCGGACGATCAAGCGCCGGCTGCACGTGCCGGTGATCGTCGATGCCGGCGTGGGCACCGCGTCCGACGCGTGCGTCACGATGGAGCAAGGCGTGGATGGGATCCTGATGAACACCGCGATCGCGGCGGCGCAGGATCCGGTCTCGATGGCGCAGGCGATGCGGCTCGCCACGATCGCGGGCCGCGCGGCGTATCTCGCCGGCCGGATGCCGCGGCGCGAAGTCGCGATGCCGTCTTCCCCCACCCGGGGGATGCTGGATTAGGGAAGCAACTGCCGCTCGGCGAGCGGCTCTGGAGATCCTGCGCGCGGTCCGAGCCGGCGCGCCCTTGGCGGATGCGCGCGACCGCCATCTCACGGGTCTCGCCGAGCGCGACCGCCGCCTCGCGTACGAGCTGTCGGCCGGCGTGCTGCGCCGCCAACGCGAGCTGGATGACGCGCTCGACCTGGGCCGCACCGATCCCCGCCTGCACGACGTCCTGCGACTCGGGGCCTATCAACTGCGTTGGCTCTCGCGAGTACCGTCACATGCGGCTGTCTCGACGAGCGTCGAACTCGCCCGAGAGACCGTCGGTGAGGAAAGCACTGGATACGTCAACCAGGCGCTGCGAAAGGTGGTGGGAGCGCGGAGCACGGAGCAGGGAGCAGAATCCTCGCATCCCGACTGGCTGGTCGCCCGCTGGAGAGCTCGCTATGGTCCGGATGAAACGCAACGCCTCCTGGCCTGGAACGACTCGCGCCCTACGATTACGCTGCAGCCTGCCAGATGGAGCACCGCGCAACTTCAGGAAGCACTCCGCGCGTCGGGCGTGACCGTAGAGCAGGCTCCATTCGCAGCGGGTCTCAGCGTCGCCGCTGCTCCGAGCTCCGTGCTCCCTGCTCTCCGAGATCTTTCGGGGTTCACCGAAGGAGCCTTCATTGTCCAGGATCCTGCCCATTCTCTTGTCTGCCGTTACGCAGCCATTCCGCGTGGTGAGTTCGTTTACGACGCCTGCGCCGCGCCCGGTGGGAAAGCGGTGGCGCTCGAGGCTGCGGGCGCGCGTATCGTCGCCGGCGACGCGCGGCTGGAGCGGCTCCCGCGGCTCGCCGAGACGACTCGGCGCGCGGGAGTGGCGATCCGCTGCCTCGCCGCCAATCTTGAGGCGGCGCCGATTCGCGAGGACAGCCTCGCTGCGGTGCTCGTCGATGCACCGTGCAGCGCGACGGGCACGATGCGGCGGCATCCCGACGCACGCTGGCGTCTCCACCCCGCGGTGTTTGCGCGGGCCGCGGCGCGGCAGTTGCGCCTGCTCCAGGCTGCCGCGCCGCTCGTGCGGCCGGGAGGGCTGCTCATCTATGCGACCTGCTCGCTCGAGCCGGAGGAAAATGAAAGCGTCGTGGAGAGTTTTCTGAGCCGGCATGCTGATTTCTCCAGGGCGAGCAGCAATGCTGTGCCCGCCGAGCTGCTGACGGCCGCGGGCGACTTCCAGTCGCTGCCGCAACGCCACGGAATCGACGGCGCCTACGCCGCGCGCCTGTTGCGCGGGGAGACTTCCTGATGCGCGTTCGCCGCCGCTTCGAGCCGCTCGAGGGTTTCAAAGTCACTCCCCGATTCTGGAAGTGGGTCGCCATCGGTACCGGCGCCGTCGTCGCGGGTTATCTCACTGCGTACCTCGTGCTGTTTCCCGCGCCGATTCTCCCCGGTCACCAGGTCGTGCCGCGCGTGCTCGGCCTGATGCTGGCGGAAGCGCAGAGCGAAATCCAGACGGCGAAGCTGCAGACCGCGGAGGGCGGCGCCGAACCCCATCCGACCGCCCCGGCGGGGATCGTGATCTGGCAGGATCCGCCGCCGGGCGTCATCGCGCCTGAAGGAACGAAGGTGACTCTGGTGTCGAGCGCCGGCCCGCCCAAGATTCCGGTGCCGGATGTCGCCAACCTCGACGCGGGGCTCGCGCAATCGCTCATCGCGTCGGCGGGATTGGTGGTGAGTCAGGTGGAGTCGGTGCAGGCGGCCTCGCCCACCGGCCTCGCGATGATGACACGGCCGCCGGCGGGAACGGCGCTGGCACCCGGCGCCGGGCTGACGGTGGTCGTGAGCCGCGGCGCGCCGACGATCCCGATTCCCGATCTGCTCGGCATGGCCTCCGCGGACGCACGGACGCGGCTCGAAATGGAAGGGCTGCAACTGGGGACGGTGACGCGGCGACGCACGAGTGAAGCATCGCCCGGCACGGTCGTCGCGCAGACTCCAGCAGCCGGGACGCTGGCGGCGCCCGGCACGGTGGTGGACATCATCGTGGCTCGGAGTCCGCAATGAAAAACGGGGGGGGCATCCGCATCGCGCCGAGCGTGTTGTCGGCTGATTTGGCGCGTCTGCGGGAGCAGGTCGAACAAGTGCTGGAAGCCGGCGCCGACTGGCTCCACGTGGACGTGATGGACGGGCGCTTTGTCCCCAACATCACGTTCGGCGCCAACATGGTCGAGGCGCTGCGCAAGCTGACCGACAAGCCGATCGACGTGCACCTCATGGTGGTCGAGCCCGAGGACTACATCGAATCGTTTGCGGCTGCGGGCGCATCCGTGTTCTCGTTCCATCCCGAAGCCACAATTCACGTGCAGCGACACCTCGATGCGGTAAAGAAGGCCGGCATGATGGCGGGCCTCGTGCTCAATCCCGCCACGCCGCTCGCGCATGCCGAAGAGGTGGTCCGGGATCTCGATTTGTTGTTGATCATGACGGTCAATCCCGGATTCGGCGGACAGAGTTACCTTCCGGGATCGAACGACAAGATCCAGCGCGCCCACGCACTACGCACGACGCACGACGCACGATTTTTCCTAGAGGTCGATGGTGGCATTACACGACAGACCATTGCAGCCGCACATCAGGCCGGCGCCGACACATTCGTCGCGGGCAACGCCGTGTTCGGCAGCGCCGATCCCGGCCGCGAGGTGCAGGAGCTGCGCCGGCGCTGCATGGTGAGCGTATGACGAACCGGCAACAGTGGACGCTGATCGCCAGCGTCGTGATGACGGCGGTGTTCGGCGTCGCGCTCGCCATCAAGCTGCGGCCGCAGCTCAATCTGCTCGAGGTGGGATCGACGGCGCCCGACTTCGACGCCGTGCGGCTCCCGACGGGCCGGCCGGCCAGCATCGAGGATTATCGGGGGAAGGTCGTCCTGCTCAACATCTGGGCGACGTGGTGTGCACCCTGCAAGGTCGAGATGCCGTCGATGGAACACCTGCATCGCAAGCTCGCCGGCAGCGATTTCCGGCTCGTCGCCGTGAGCGTCGATGAAGAGGACTCGACCGTCGTGAACAAGTTCGTGAAGGATCTGGGGCTGACGTTCGAGATCCTGCACGATCGCGACGGATCGATCCGCCGGATCTATCAGACCACCGGCGTCCCCGAGAGCTTCGTCATCGATCGCGACGGCGTGATCGTCAAGAAAGTCATCGGGGCGGCCGATTGGAACGCGCCGGTCAACGAGAACCTGATCCGCCGGCTGCTCGATGCGCGCTAGCCTGCTCCAGCTGATCACCCGCAACTGGCCCATCAAGGGCGCCGCGCTGTTTCTCGCGCTGATGTTGTACGTGGCGGTGCAGCTGCAGCAGCCGGTGACCACCAGCTTCGACGTCACGCTCAACCTCCAGCTGCCACCCGGCCGCGCGCTGGTCCACAAGCCGCCCAAGATCCGCGTGCAGATCTCCGGCAAGGGCAGCCAGATCCTGAAGCTGCGCTCGCTCGCCGGCGACATCACGCGGCGCGTCCCCGACACCCTCACGGCGTCCACCTACGCGATCCACCTCGACCCGACGGAGGTCGAGCTGGCGCTGCCGAAAGGCGCGGACGTGCGCGTGATGGAGGTTCGCCCCAGCGAGATCACGCTCGCGCTCGACAGCGTGGCGCGCAAAGAAGTGCGCATCGTCTCGCTCGTGACCGTGACACCCGAGTCGGGGCAGTTTCTGCACGGTGGGCTCTCGATGACGCCCACGACGACGCGCCTCGTGGGGCCGGAGAAGAGCCTCGCTACGATCGACTCGGTCACCACCGTGCCGATGGAAATCACCAGCGTCGCGGGCGGGTTCACGCGCAACGTGCCCATCGACACGATGCCGCTCGGCATCGTGCGGCTGTCGCCCAAGCAGGTGACAGTCACCGGCGAGATGGGGACCATCGCGGAGCGCTCGTTCGGCGGGA
>QHUQ01000226.1 GCA_003221985.1 Gemmatimonadota bacterium
CAGAACCCGTCACTCAAGGCGCTGCGCGCCCGTGAAGGCGCCGCCGCGTGGGGCGTCCGTGCCGCCACGTCGAGCTACGGGCCGGCCTTTTCGGTCTCGGCGGGGTGGTCGGGATTCACGCAGCAGTTCACGAACGTCGACCCACTGATCTTCAACGGTCAGGCAGGGGTCTCCAGTCGCTACACGGCGTGCGTACTAAACGACTCAATCCGCACGGGCGCCGGGCTGAATGCAATCGGGTGCAGCGGAATCGTCTGGAATCCAGCTGTCGACGAGAAGGCAATCCGGGACGCAAATTCGGCCTTCCCGTTCCAGTTCACGCAGCAGCCGTCCCAGGCGCGGCTGACGGTGACGTTGCCGATCTTCAACAACTTCTTGCGTGAGCAGAGTGTCTCGAACGCGCGGGCGCAGCACGACAACCTCGAGGAATCGGTTCGTGCGCGTGGCCTGGCGGTGCAGACCGACGTGAGCCAGGCGTACCTGACGCTGCAGACAGCCTATCGGACCGTGGGATTACAGGACACGAATCGGAGCGCCGCGCGCGAGCAATTGCAGCTCGCCACCGAGCGCTACCGCGTCGGCTCGGGGACGTTCTTCGAGCTGCTGGACGCTCAGGTCGCCGCGCTGCGTGCCGAGAGCGACGCCGTGAACGCGACGTACGACTACCACAAGGCCTTGGCGCTGCTGGAAGCCGCCGTCGGCCGCAGCTTGCGTTAACCGAGAGGATCGAGCAGCCATGTCCAAGAAGAACAAAGTGCTGTTGGGAGGTGGAGGAGCCGTCCTGCTGGTCATTCTCGTGCTGGTGAGCGCCAGCGCCAAGCGCGACAAAGGGATCGAAGTGCGGTTCGAGCAGGTCGGCCGCCGCGATCTCGTGGCCGCCGTGACCGCCAGCGGCAAGATCCAGCCCAAGAAGAAGGTCGACATCAGCGCCGACATCACGGGCCGCATCACGCGGATCGCGGTGCGCGAGGGCGATCTGGTGCAGAAGGGGCAATTCCTGCTCCAGATCGACCCGACGATCTATCAGGCCAACATGCAACGCGCCAACGCCGCGATGTCGTCGGCCCAGGCTGGCGCGGTCCAGGCGCGGGCGACGCGCGATCAATCGCAGCGCGCCCTGACGCGCACCAAAGAGTTGCGCGAGCAGAATCCGAACCTCATCTCGCAGGAGCAGCTCGAGCAGGCGCAGACGGCCTTCGACATCGGGGACGCGAACTGGACGGCTTCGCAACACCTGGTCGAGCAGGCGCGCGCGGGGCTTCAGGAAGCGCGGGATCAGCTGGCGAAAACGCATCTCGTCGCTCCGATGGCCGGCCGGGTCACCCGCCTGGCCGTCGAGGAAGGCGAGGTGGCCGTACCGGGCACGTTCTCGCGCGAGACCGGGTTGTTGCTCACGATCTCGGATCTGTCGGTCATCCAGACCAAGGTGAACGTGGATGAGACGGACGTCGTGCGGCTGCACCTCGGCGATTCGGTGGAGGTCACGATCGACGCGTTTCCCGACACGACGTTCGTCGGCCGGGTCACCAAGGTCTCCAACAGCGCGATCCTGACCGCCGCGTCCGCGGCCGCCGGCTCGAACGACCGCGCCGTCGATTACGAAGTCGAGATCACGCTGGTCAACCCGCCGGCCGAGGTGCGCCCCGATCTCTCGGCAACGGCGCGGATCGTGACGGATACGCGCAAGCAGGCGCTGGCGATTCCGATCATCGCGCTGACGGTGCGTGAAAACACGCCGGTGTCCACCGAGAACAAGCCCGCGGGTGGTACACAAAGAGCCGAAGCCGCCACACCCAGGCCTGATTCCTCGCGCACCAAGAAGGAAGCGGAAGGCGTCTTCATCGTCCACAACGGCGTCGCGACGTTCCATGCGGTGAAGGTCGGGATCGCGGGTGAGGAGCATTTCGAGGTCGTCGAGGGGGTCCATCAGGGCGATACGATCGTCGCCGGGCCCTACCAGGCGATCCGCGACCTGAAGGAAGGCGCGCACGTGAAGCCGAGCCGCGAGTCGGGCGATACGACGAACCGGGCGGGGGGGGGGCGCCGCTCGTGAGCACCGTGCAGCTGTTTCGCACGGGTGATACGCCGCTCCCCGACGTCATCATCCTGACGCACAAGCTGACCCGCGAGTACGACATGGGCTCCGAGCTGGTGCGCGCGCTGCGCGGCGTCAGCGTGCAGATCCGCAGGAACGAGTACGTAGCGGTGATGGGGCCATCGGGATCGGGCAAGTCCACCCTCATGAACCTCGTCGGCTGCCTCGATACGCCGACCAGCGGCGAATACTGGCTCAACGGGCAGAAGGTCAGCGATCTGGCGGATGACGAGCTGGCCCGGATTCGCAACAAGGAAATTGGCTTCGTCTTTCAGACGTTCAACCTGCTGCCGCGCGCCGACGCGCTGCACAACGTCGAGCTGCCGCTGATCTATGCCGGTCTGTCGGCGCGCAACCGGCGCGCCAAAGCGGCCCAGGCGCTGGAGCGCGTCGGCCTGGCCGATCGCATGGACCACAAACCCAACGAGCTGTCGGGCGGCCAGCGCCAGCGCGTCGCGATCGCGCGCGCGCTCGTCAACGAGCCCAGCATCCTGCTGGCCGACGAGCCGACGGGAAACCTCGACTCGACGACGAGCGGCGAGATCATGGCGGTGTTCGGCGAGCTGCATCGCCAGGGCCAGACGGTGGTGATGGTGACGCACGAGCACGACATCGCGGCGCACGCAGCCCGCGTCGTGACCTTACGGGACGGATTGATCGCCACGGACCAGCGCCAGGCGGCGTAAATGCCGGTCTTCGAAGCGTTCCGGCTCGCCCTTCAAACCATCCGCGCTCAGAAGTTGAAGAGCGGCTTCTCGCTGCTCGGCGTCTTCATCGGCGTCGCCTCGCTCATCGCCGCCTGGTCGATCGTGAACGGCGTGAACCGCTACATGACGGAGAAGTTCGCCCAGACGCTGTACGGGGTGAACACGTTCCAACTGCGGCGCCGGCCGATGTTCACGCCCAACGTGCCCGACTCCGTGTGGCGGGCGTGGCAGCGCCGTCCCCGCATCCGCTTCAGCGATGCCGAAGCCATCAGCGCGGGACTCACGGTTCCGGTGGTCACGGCCTGGCAATCGAGTGACCGGGTCTCAGTGTCCTACAGCAGTAAAGAGGCGCGGGATATCGACCTGACCGCCGCCAGCGAGCGCTATTTCGACATCAAGAACCTCAAGATCGCCCTCGGCCGCCCGTTCACGAGCGAAGAGAACCGCTCCGGCGCGCCCATCGTCGTCCTGGGGGACGCGGTCGCCAAGCGGCTCTTCGCTGATCGTTCGCCGCTCGGCCGCAACGTGCGGATCGGCGGAGTGCCGTACCGCGTCATCGGCGTGGTGGAGCGGCAAGGCAGCATCCTGGGATTTCCCCTCGATCGCTTCGTCGTCGTGCCGGCGTTGTCACCGGCGCAGAACCTCGTCAATCCTCCGGGCATTCTCGACGCCTTTTTGATCAAAGCACGCTCCGACCCCGAGATGCGGGAAGCGATGGCCCAGGCCGAGGGCATCATGCGCGGCCGCCGCCACCTGCGGCCCAGACAGGACAACAATTTCGTGCTCGACACGTCGGAGGGCGTGCAACAGTTCTGGGCTGGTATCAGCCGAATTCTCGTCATCGTCCTGCCCGGCGTGGTCCTCGTGTCGCTGGTGATCGGCGGCATCGTGATCATGAACATCATGCTGATGGCCGTCGCCGAGCGCACCCGCGAGATCGGACTGCGTAAATCGCTGGGCGCGCGCCGCCGTGACGTGCTGAGCCAGTTTCTCGCGGAGTCGACCGCGATCGCCACGGTGGGCGCCAGCTTCGGCATCGTCGCCGGGATCGCCCTCACGCTCGCGATCGACAAGCTCTCGCCGCTGCCCGCGACCGTGTCGCCCATGTCGGTCGTGCTCGGCGTCATCATGGGGGCCGGCGTCGGCGTGGTCGCCGGTGTCTACCCAGCCAGCCGAGCCGCGCGGCTCGATCCGATTACCGCGCTGCGGCAGGAGTAGCCATGACCGGACTGTTCGAAGGCGTCGGCATTGCCCTCACGTCGCTGCGCGCCCACAAGATGCGCGCGGCGCTCACGATTCTCGGCGTCGCCATCGGCGTCACCGTGGTCATGGTCATCGGCGCGATGATCAGCGGCTTCAACAAGGGCATTTCCGATATGCTCGCCTCGCTCGGGCCGAAGACGTTCTGGGTCGGGCGCTATTGGGGGGGGCAGGGAGACGAGGACCCGGAGGACCCCAATCCGTGGCGCCGCCGTCCGCCGATTACGGTAGAAGAGGCCAACCGGCTGGCGCAGCTGCCGACGATCGCGTTCGTCGTGGTGGATGAGAACACGTCGGCCGACATCGAATTCGAGGGCCACCGCTTCTCGGCGATGTCCATTCGCGGCCGCAACGCCGACTGGCCGAAGATCGAAGGCGGTCATATCAACCCGGGCCGCTCGTTCACGCATCTCGAGGACGCCTCGAACGCCCACGTCGCCGTGATCAACACGAAGCTCGCGGAGAACCTGTTCGGCAACCGGGACCCGATGAACCGCCGGATCAAGATCGGCGGACTGCCGTACGACGTCGTCGGGATCTACGACCCACCGCCCCGCCTGTTCGGCGATGCCGACCGGCCGGAAGTGATGATTCCGCACGGCACATTCCTGAAGGACCTGCAGTTCTGGCCCGGCTGGATGGACATGTTCGTCGTGCCGCAGGATTCGGTCTCGCTCGACCGGGCGATCGACGACGTGACGATGGCGATGCGCACGATGCGCGGGCTCCGGCCCGGCCAGAAGAACAACTTCGACGCGATCACTCAGGAAGTGTACGTCCAGGCCATCAACAGCTTCACCCTGGTGGCGCGCGTGCTGATGTTCGCGCTCTCGACCGTCGGCTTGATGGTGGGGGGCATCGGCGTGGTCGCGATCATGATGATCTCGGTCACCGAACGCACGCGCGAAATCGGCGTGCGGAAAGCCCTGGGCGCGACCCGCCGCGAAGTCATGTGGCAATTCCTGGTCGAGGCGGCGACGCTGACGCTGGTCGGCGGGGTCATCGGCATGGTGGTCAGCTGGGGGATCGCCATCCTGATGCACAGCTTCACGCCCGTCCCCGCGTACGTGCCGCTGGGATCGATCATCCTCGCGCTGACCGCGGCGGCGGTGACCGGACTGCTGTTTGGCATCTATCCCGCGAGTAAAGCGGCGCGGCTCGATCCGGTAGAAGCGCTGCGGTACGAATGAGGTTCACCGAGGCCGTACGCCTCGCTTTTCAAACCATCCGGTCACAGAAGCTCAAGAGCGTTTTCTCGATCATCGGCGTCTTCATCGGCGTCATGTTCCTCATCGCCGTCGTGTCGGTCGTGCAGGGGATGAACCGCTACATGACCGACAAGTTCGCGGGCACGCTGCTCGGCGTGAACACGTTCCGGCTGCGGCAGTTCCCCGACGTACAAATCGGCAACGTCACCGACTCGATGTGGCGAACGTGGCTGCGGCGGCCCCGCGTCACGTACGAAGACGCGCAGGCCGTGATGGACTGATCTGTACTTCGAGATCCGCTCGCTCGTGCTCGAGGAAGGCCGTGCATTCACGGCGCAGGAGGTGCAGGCCGGTGTGCCGGTTCTCGTGCTCGGCCACGACCTCGCGGACAAGTTGTTCGAGGGACAGGACCCGATCGGCAGCGAGGTGAAGATCTTCGACCTTCCGTACCGGGTCATCGGCGTGGTCGAGAAACAGGGCAACCTGTTCGGGCTGTCCCTCGACAAATTCGCCGTCGCCCCGGCGAGTGCGCCGCTGAAACGCTTCGTCAATCCGCCGCGTGTGGTCGATGCGTTGGCGGTGAAGGCCGGGTCGCAGCCCGAGATGCGAAAGGCGATGGAGCAGGCGGAGGCCGTGATGCGCAGCCGCCGCCATTTGCGGCCGCGCGAAGGCAACGACTTCGCGATGGAGACCGCCGACGAGGTGCTCGACTTCTGGGGCAGGATCAGCCGCGTGCTGTTCGTCGCGCTGCCGGGGCTCGTGGCGGTCTCCCTGGTCGTCGGTGGGATCGTGATCATGAACATCATGCTGATGGCCGTGGCCGAGCGCACGCGTGAGATCGGCATCCGCAAGGCGCTGGGGGCCCGCCGCAGTGACATCCTGCGCCAGTTCCTGGTGGAGGCGACGACGCTCGCCACGGTGGGCGCTGCCGGCGGCGTCGCCCTCGGGGTCGGCCTCGCCGCCGTGGTCGCCGCGACCACGCCGCTGCCCGCCGCGGTGGCGACCTGGTCGATCGTGGTCGGGGTGCTGCTGGGCGCCGGCGTCGGCATCATCGCCGGCGTGTATCCGGCGGCGCGCGCCGCCCGCCTCGACCCCATCGCCGCCCTGCGGCACGAGACATGACTCAGGCGTTCCAAGGGGTTGGCATCGCGCTCGAGTCGCTGCGCGGCAACAAGTTTCGGGCGGCGCTCACCATTCTCGGCGTGGCCATCGGCGTCGTGGTGGTGATGGTCATCGCCGCCATGATCAGCGGTATCAACAAGAGCGTCTCCAACATCTTTGAGTCGATCGCCCCGCGCACGTTCCTCGTATGGCGCTTTTTCCAGGCCGGCGTCAATGTCTCCGACGGGTCCGACGAGAGCAGTCCGTGGCGCCGCAATCCGGAAATCGTGGGGACCGAAGCCGATCGGATTGCCCTGCTGCCGTCAGTCCGGTTCGTAACCCGGCGCGAGGAGAGCTCGGCGACGGTGGAGTTCGGCGACCTGCGGCTCGAGTCGGTGCAAATATCCGGCCTGTCAGCGCAATGGGTCGAGGTGAACGGCGGTGACGTCTACCCAGGACGGACGTTCTCGCGGCTCGAGGATCTCGCCAACGCGCCCGTCGCCGTCATCAACCGCAAGCTCGAGGATCAGCTGTTCCGCGGCCGCGACCCGATCGGCCACACGATCCACATCGCCGGCGTGCCCTTCACGGTGATCGGCGTGTACACGCCGCCGCCCAGTCTCTTCTCCGGCAGCACGCCACCGTTCGTCGGCGTCCCCCATGGCGCCTTCGTCAAGCACGTGCCGTACTTGAAGGGGTGGATGCGCCTCGCCGTCGCGCCGGCGCCGGC
>QHUQ01000227.1 GCA_003221985.1 Gemmatimonadota bacterium
CAAAGCTGGACGCGCTGCCCAAGCCGCAAGTCATGCGGCGCGGACCGATGGGAGGCGGACGGCCGCCGCAGTAGCTATCGTTCGGGTCCCACTTTATTCGGATCCAGAACAATGCGTCGTCTTTGCTTGGTTGCACTCCTCGCGACGCTGGGCAGCAATCTCGTTGCCCAGCGCGCGACGGCTGATTCGAGTCTCCTCACCGTCGATCGCATCTTCGCATCGCCCGAATTTCGCGGCGGCTCGATCGCGTCGCTCGCGTGGCTCGCCGACGGCATCGGCTATACCACGCTGGAGCCTCCCGTCGACGGCAAGCCGGGCCGTGACATCGTGCGCTACGACGCCGAGACGGGGTTGCGCACCATCCTCGTCCCGGCCGCCCGGCTCAAGCCCGCCGGCGATTCGACGCCGCTCGACGTCGAGGACTACACCTGGTCGGCGGACGGCCGGCGCCTGCTCATCTTCACGAATTCGCGGCAGGTGTGGCGCACGAACACGCGCGGCGACTACTGGGTCCTCGATCTCGCCGGCTGGACCCTGAAGAAGCTCGGCGGCAACGGGGGGGGACCAGCATCGACGCTGATGTTCGCGAAGTTTTCCCCCGACGGCGGCCGGGTGGGGTGGGTGCGCTACGGCGAGTACAACATCTACGTCGAGGACATCGCGAGCGGGAAGCTGACCCAACTGACGCACGATGGCTCGCGCACCACGATCAACGGCACGTTCGACTGGGTCTACGAAGAAGAGCTCGGCCTGCAGGACGGCTGGCGCTGGAATCCGGACGGCCAGTCGATCGCCTATTGGCAGCTCGATGCGAGCGGCGTGCGCGACTTTCTTCTTTATGACGTGACCGACTCACTCTACGCCTTCACGACGCCGGTGCAGTACCCGAAAGCGGGCGAAACGAACTCGGCGGGTCGAGTCGGCGTCGTCAGCGCGAGCGGGGGAGAGACGCGGTGGATCAACATCCCGGGCGATCCACGCAACAACTACATCGCCCGCATGGAATGGGCGCCTGGGAGCCGGGAGCTGGTGATTCAACACATGAATCGGCTGCAGGATACCCTCCACGTGATGTTGGCGAACGCCCAAACAGGAGAGGTCCGGACCGTCTTCACCGAAGCAGACGCCGCCTGGGTCGAGCAGTTCGACCAGCTGCGGTTCCTCAACGGCGGCAAGGACATCCTGTGGTTGTCCGAGCGCAGCGGCTGGAGCCAGCTGTATCTCTTCCCGCGCGGCGGCGGCGCGCCGCGGCCGCTCACGAGTGGCAGTTTCGATGTGTTGAGCGTGCAGCTGGTGGATACGGTAGGGAAGTGGGTGTACTACACGGCGTCCCCCGACAATCCGACGCAGCGCTATCTCTACCGCATCAACTACAGCAAGCGTGGCGTGCCGCAGCGCATCACGCCGGCGAACGAACCCGGCACGCACAGCTACAACCTGTCGCCGCGCGGCACCTTTGCCGTGCACTTCTACTCACGCTTCGGCGTTCCGCCGACCGTGACGCTCGTCAGCCTGCCGGAAAACCGCACGCTGCGCGGGCTCGTGGACAACGCGCCCCTCAAGGCCAAGGTCGCCGGCCTGCGGCTGGGCAAGACGGAATTCCGCCAGGTCGACATCGGCGACGGCGTGCAGCTCAATGCCTGGTTCATCAAGCCGCCGAACTTCGATTCGACGTCGCGCTATCCCGTCCTCTTCTACGTGTACGGTGGCCCGGGATCGCAGACGGTGACGGACGCATGGGGTGGGCAGAACTACCTGTGGTACCAGATGCTGGCGCAGCGCGGCTACATCGTGGCCAGCGTGGACAACCGCGGCACCGGCGCGCGCGGGCGCGCGTGGCGCAAGATCATCTACAAGCAGATGGGCGTGGTCGAGACGCACGATCAGGCGGCCGCGGCGCAGGCGATCGGCCGGCTGCCGTACGTCGACTCGACGCGGATCGGCATTTGGGGCTGGAGCTACGGCGGCTTCATGTCGCTCAACGTGATCACGCAGGCGCCGGACGTGTACCGCATGGCGATCGCGGTCGCCCCGGTGACGCACTGGAAGTTCTACGACACGATCTACACCGAGCGCTACAAAGGCCTGCCGCAGGCCAACGCCGCCGGCTACGACAAAGGCTCACCGCTCACGTACGCGCAGAACCTGCGCGGCCGGCTGCTCATCGTGCACGGCACGGGCGACGACAACGTGCATTTCCAGAACACCGAGGCGATGATCAACGCGCTGGTTGCGGCCAACCGGCCGTTCTCGCTGATGGCGTACCCGAACCGCACACACTCGATCTCGGGCGGGACGACGCGACAACACCTGTACACGCTGCTGACGAAGTTTGTCGAGGAGAATCTGCCGGCGAAGGTGAACGGGGAGCGCACCGCGACGCTGCCATAGGGGCTATATGCGCACCTCGATTACCGCTCTCGCCTGGTTCGCGCTCCTCGCCCTCGTCGGGTGCGAAGTGCCGAGTCGTTCGGGCAACGGCTCCCCGGTCGTTCAGATCCGGGTCGTGCCCGAGAGCGTGACCCTCGATCCCAACCAGACACAACCCTTCGTCGCGTCGGGCCGTACAGCCGCGGGGGATAGCGTCGCGGTGCAAGTCACGTGGTCGGCGACCGGCGGTACGATCACGGGCGGCGGGCTTTACACCGCTGGTCAAACAGCAGGGAACTACCGTGTCATTGCGACGCTGGCGAACGATTCCCTGGCAGACACCTCGAGCGTGACGGTCACCACTGGTGGCGGCGGCGTGCCGCTGGCAGGGCATGTCTTCATCGTGACTGAGGAGAACCACGACTACTCGGCGGTGATCGGCAGCTCGTCGATGCCGTACCTGAACAGTCTCGCACAGCAGTACGGCCTCGCGACGCAGTACTATGGCAACACGCATCCGTCGATCGGCAACTACTTCATGCTGGCGACGGGGCAGATCATCACGAACAACGACAGCTACTCCACGATCGTGACGGTGGACAACGTCGTGCGCCGCCTGCTGGCGGCGGGGAAGACGTGGAAGTCGTACGCAGAGGATTTGCCGTCGGTCGGCTACACGGGGGGCGACGTGGGGAACTACGCGCGCAAGCACAATGTCTTCGCGCTGCTGTCGGACGTCGCAAACGACTCGGTGCAGCGCCAGAACCTCGTGCCCTTCACCCAGTTCGCGACCGACCTGGCGAACGGGACCCTGCCGCACTTCTCCAACATCGTGCCGAACCTGTGCAACGACGCGCACGACTGCTCGCTGGCCACGGCCGATACCTGGTTGCAGAACAACATCGCGCCGCTGCTCGCCAGCGCCACGTTCCAGCAGGACGGTCTGCTGATCATCACGTTTGATGAAGCAGGGAGCGACAATACGCACGGCGGCGGCCGCATCGCGTGGATCGTCGTGAGCCCCAAAGCGAAGACCCAGTACCAGTCGACCACGCTGTACCAGCACGAGAGCACGTTGCGCCTCACACTCGCGGCGTTAGGAATCACGCAGTTCCCCGGTGCGGCCGCCACGGCGCCCGCGATGGCGGAGTTTTTCACGCCGTGAGTTAGCAGGCTTGAGTCCGGCGCTGGTGTACGACCCGCGCCGGTATGATCGGGATCACAGTCGGGCGGTGTGCGCATGGACTACGTTCATCCACGAGCACGCTGCTCAGAGCAAAGCCGCCTAAAGGCGGTGACGCAGAGCTACGGGGCTACAGCGGCTGATCGCCGCTATGCCCGCCGGGCCGCCAGCGTTCGACCTCAAATCGAATTCGGCGGCCCGGCGTTTTTCGTGTTGGAACGCCGCCAGGAAGGATGCGATGTCGCTCCCACGCGTGCGCGGTCTCATTTTCGCCCTCGCTTCGCTCACAATCGCCATCGTCGTCGGGTGCGAGTTGCCGCTCCGTCCGCGCACCGGGTCCGACGTTGTTGAGGTCCGCGTCGCGCCTGAGAGTGTGACTCTCGATCCCAACCAAACGCAGCCGTTCGTCGCGTCCGGCCGCACCGCAGCGGGCGCCACCGTGCCGATCGACGTCACCTGGACGGCATCAGCGGGTTCGATCACCTCGGACGGCGTGTACACGGCCGACACCTCCGCCACCGACGTCACCATCACGGCGACGATGACGGGCGCGCACCTGACGGGCTCATCCCATGTGCGCAAGCGCCGCGTGACGCAGATCTTCCTCACCCCCGACGCGGTCAGCCTTCGCACTGGTGACACGCAGCAGTTCGCCGCGTGGGGCGTGCGGAATACCGGCGACTCGGTCGGCGTGGCGGTCACCTATTCGGCCACCGGCGGCACGATCACGAGCGGCGGCCTGTTCACCGCGGGACAGACGGCGGGGAGCTACCGCGTCATCGCGGGCCTGACGAACGGCTCGCTCGCCGACACGTCGGCCGTCACAGTAACGGCTATTCCTGTCGCGTCTGTCACCGTCGCACCCAGCTCGGCGGGGATCCAGGTCGGCGACACCCTCCGGCTTACTGCGACGCCGCGGGACTCGGCCGGCAACGTCCTCACCGGGCGGACGATCACCTGGTCCTCGGACTCGAGCGCCGTCGCCACGGTGAACGCGAGCGGGCTGGTGACGGGCGTCGCGTCCGGCTCGGCGACGATTCGCGCGACGAGTGAAGGAAAGAGCGGTACAGCGGCCATCACGGTGACGTCGCTGCCGCCGCCGCCGCCACCACCACCACCACCACCACCGCCGC
Source organism: Gemmatimonadota bacterium (assembly GCA_003221985.1). Next base: position 4,687 of record QHUQ01000227.1, read on the forward strand.
CGCCACCACCGCCGCCGCCGCCGCCGCCACCGCCACCACCGGCCGCGAATCTCGTGTTTACCACGCAGCCCCAGTCCACGGAGGCCGGACAGACGATGCCTCCGGTGCGGGTCGCGGCACGCGACACGTCGGGGAATGTGGTGACGGGGTTCACCGGGGCGATCACGGTGGCGATTGGGGCGAACCCCGGCGGTGGGACGTTGTCAGGGACGACGAGCGTGAACGCGGTGAGTGGCGTGGCGACGTTCTCGACGTTAAGCATCAACAACCCCGGGACTGGCTACACGCTCACCGCCAGTTCGAGCGGGCTGACGGGCGCTTCGAGCACCTCGTTCAATATCACGGCGCCGCCGCCACCGCCACCGCCGCCGCCACCGCCGCCGCCGCCGCCACCACCGCCGCCGCCGCCACCGCCA
>QHUQ01000228.1 GCA_003221985.1 Gemmatimonadota bacterium
CCGGAACAAGACCAAGTCCATCATCGGCATGGCGCAGGCGCTGGTGGAGCGGCACGGCGGCGCGGTGCCGCAGACGATGGAAGAGCTGACGGCGCTGCCGGGCGTGGGCCGGAAGACGGCAAACGTCATCCTGGGGACCTGGTTCAAGAAGAACGAGGGCGTGGTCGTGGACACGCACGTCCATCGCCTGACCCGCTTGCTCAAGCTCACCCGCCAGGACGATCCCGTGAAAATCGAGCAGGACCTGATGGAGATCGTGCCGCGCGAGGACTGGACGTGGTTCTCCCATACGCTGATTCTGCACGGGCGAGAGGTGTGCATCGCACGCCGGCCGAGGTGCGCGGACTGCGTGATCAATCGCCTGTGCCCGAGCTCACTGGTATGACCTCACTCGCCCCCGTCGACCGCACGTCGCTCATCGCCACCCGCCGCGACATCCATCAGCACCCGGAGCTGGCGTTCGAGGAAACCCGAACCGCCACGCTCATCGCCGACCGGTTGCGGACGTTCGGCTACGAGGTCACCCCCGGGGTCGGCAAGACGGGCGTCGTCGCCCTCAAGCGGAACGGAGGCCGCTGCGTGCTGCTGAGGGCCGACATGGACGCGCTGCCGGTGGAAGAAGCGAACGCGGTGCCGTACCGCTCCAAGCATCCCGGCAAGATGCACGCGTGCGGCCACGACGGGCACGTCGCCATCGGCCTGGAAGTCGCGCGGCGGCTCGCCCCGCTGGGGCTCGCCGGCAGCGTGAAGTTCGCGTTTCAACCCGCCGAGGAGGCGTCGAACGGCGCGCAGGCAATGATCGGGGACGGCGTGCTCGACGCGCCCAAGGTCGACGGGGCGTTCGGCATTCATCTCTGGAACGACCTGCCCGTGGAAACGATCGGTATCATGCCTGGGCCGGTGATGGCGTCGGTCGATCAGTTCGAGATCGAGATTCTTGGCCGCGGGGGGCACGCCGCCGCGCCGCACCAGACGATCGATCCGGTCCTCGTCGCGGCGCACGTCGTCACCGGATTGCAGAGCCTCATCTCCCGGCGGCGGGATCCCCTGGCACCGGCCGTCATTTCGGTAACGGAGGTGCACGCCGGGCGCGCGTTCAATGTGATTCCGGCGCGTGCCGATCTGCGCGGCACGGTGCGTACGTTCGGGGGCAGCTTCTGGGATGAGGCACCACGCCTCGTCGCCGAGACCGCGCAGGGTATCGCGGCGGCTTTCGGGGCCGAAGCGAAGGTGAACTACCGCCGCTTGAGCGCGCCGCTGATTAACGATGAGCGCATGAGCACCCTGATGCGCGACGTCGCCGCCGAGCTGGTGGGCGCGAGTAATGTGCGCCATGGCGTGCGCACCATGGGTGGCGAAGACATGGCTTTCTTTCTCGAGAGTGTCCCCGGGTGCTTTGCCTTTGTCGGATCCGCAACCAAGGGAGGCACGGCCTCTCCGCATCACAGCCCGACGTTCGACATCGATGAGGAGTCGCTGGTCGTCGGCGCCGAATTGCTGACGCGGACCGCCATCAGATACCTCGAGGCGCATTCCTGAATCAGCTCAGCGACGAGCCGTCGGCGTATCTCAAGTCCGCCGCGCACCAACCGGTGCACTGGCTGCCGTGGGGCGAGGCCGCGTTCAGCCGCGCGCGCGCAGCCAAGAAACCGATCCTGCTCGACATCGGCGCGGTGTGGTGCCACTGGTGCCACGTCATGGACGGCGAGTCGTACGAAGATCCCGCGGTCGCCGAGATCCTGAATCGCGATTTCGTGTGTGTGAAGGTGGACCGCGACGAGCGGCCCGACGTGGACGCGCGCTACCAGCGCGCCGTGCAGGCGCTCAGCGGGCAGGGCGGCTGGCCGCTCACGGCATTCCTGACGCCCGAGGGCGAAGTGTTTTTCGGCGGCACCTACTTCCCGCCTGACAACAACGCGTCCGGCCGGCCGGGATTTCGCCGCGTCTTGATGGAAATCGCCCGCGCCTACCGCGAGGAACCGGATCGCGTGACCACCAATGCGCGCGCGATTCGCGAGCACGTCGTCCAGACGCTCGATGAAGCGAAGCCCGGGACCGTGAGCGCCGATCTCGTCAGCGGCGCTGCCGACCAAATGGCGAAGCTGTTCGACGTGCGCTACGGCGGCTTCGGCGCGTCACCCAAGTTTCCGCATCCCGCGGCGATCGAGTTCCTCCTCGCGTGCTGGCACGACGGCAGAGGCGGCCTCGCCTGGCAACGCGAGATCGTCGAGAAAACCCTGACGGGAATGGCGCGCGGCGGCATCCGCGATCACCTGGGCGGCGGCTTTCACCGCTACTCGGTGGACGAACGCTGGATCGTGCCGCACTTCGAGAAGATGTCATACGACAACTCCGAGTTGCTGCGGGCGTACCTCTCGGCATATCAGGCATTCGGCACGCCGCTCTTCAAAGAGGTCGCGACCGGGATCGTGGACTGGGTGCTCGAAGTCATGGTGCAGAAAGAGCACGCCGCGTTCGCAACGTCGCAGGACGCCGACCTGACCTTCGGGGACGACGGTGATTACTGGACCTGGACGGTGGACGAAGCCAAGGGCGGATTGAGCGCGCGTGAATACACGGTCGCGTCGAGTGTGTTCGACATCCAGGAAACGGGCGAGATGCACCACAACCCCAAGAAAAACGTGTTGTGGTGGAAGCAGGATCCGGCCGGCGATGATGAATGGCCCATTCTTCGAGCGGCTATCAGGAAGCTCAAGACCGCACGCGATCGTCGGAAGGCGCCCTTCGTGGACCGCACCGCGTACGTGAATTGGAACGCGATGATGGCTGGCGCGTTTCTTCAGGCCGGGGCGGTATTGGATAGAAAGGCGTGCAACGACCTAGCGCTGCGAGTGCTCGAGCGAATCTGGTCGGAGGCGTGGGACGCGGGTCGTGGGATGTCGCACGTCCTCGGCCGGCCGGAGCCGCGCGGGATGCTCGACGAAAACGTGCAGGCGGCGGCCGCGTTCCTCGACGCGTACGAAGCGACGGGAGAGCCGCGCTGGCTCGAGCGTGCGACCCTGATCATGCGCTACTGCGCTACGGCGCATGCCGATGCCGGCGGCGGATACTTCGACATTGCCGCCGCTGACGGCACCGCGTATCTCGCGACCCGCGCCAAGCCGGTGCAGGACGCGCCGACGCCGTCGCCCAACGGCGTCGGCGCGCTGGTACTGGCTCGGCTGTGGGCGCTGACCGACGACGCCGCGTGGCGCACCGCGCTCGAGCGCCAGCTTGCGGCGTTCGCTGGCACCGCGCGCGAGCTGTCGCTCCACGGATCCACGCTGCTGCGCGCCGTCGACTGGGCGGTGCATCCGGTGACGCGCATCGAGGTCGCCGGTCCCTCGGGCGACGGACCGGCGTGCGCGATGCACCTCCTCGCCTTGCAGACCTACCGGCCGCGCAAGGTCGTGCTCCGAAAGATCGCGAGGCAACCCGCTGCGACGGTCTGCGTCGGCACGACGTGCTCATTGCCGGTCTCCGCGCCCGAGAAACTCACCGAGCTGCTCGAGGCGTGACCCGCTTGGCGCGGCGCGAAGCCGAGGACAGATTCCTAGCCACCTCAACGCGGGGATGTAGATGCCGAACAAGAAAGCGGTCATTGAGACCAAGAAGGGCACGATCGAGCTGGAGCTGTTTGCGGACGAAGTGCCCGGCACCGTCGCGAATTTCGAGAAGCTCGCCAACTCACAGTTCTATGACGGCACAAAATTCCATCGCGTGATCCCGAATTTCATGGTTCAGGGCGGCGATCCGTATTCCAAGACGGGAAAGGGGCCGGTCGGGACCGGCGGGCCGGGGTACACGATCAAATGCGAAACTCAGAAGAACACGCACAAGCACGTCGCCGGGACACTGTCGATGGCGCATGCGGGGAAGGACACCGGCGGCAGTCAGTTCTTCATTTGTCACTCTCCCCAGAAACACCTCGACGGCGTCCACACGGTGTTTGGACAGGTTACCAAGGGGATGGACGTCGTCAATGCGATCAAAGGCAACGACGAAATCACATCCATTCGTGTTTCGTAATCGGAGGCTTCTGTGTTTGCTCTGCTGCTAGCCATGACGATGACGGTGCAGGACTCGGGCGCTTTCGTGGTGCGGCTCGGTAACGACACGCTCTCGCTGGAGCAGTACACGCGCACCGCAACGCAGCTGCGGGGCGAATACGTGATCCGCACGCCACGCAGCCTGCATCGCATCTATACCTTCGACTTGAATCCAGACGGCACCATTCGTCACGTCGAAATCGTGACGCACAACATCGGCGGCGGGCCCGGGCCGATGGAGACGAAAAACTCGGTCGACTTCTCCGGCGACAGCGCGGTGCTGGTATCACCGCGGGGGGACAGCACCGTCAAGCAAAGAATGGCGGTTCCGAAGGGGACCTTCCCATTCCAACTCCACGTGTACGGCTTAGTCGAGCAGATCGGCCGCTGGGCGCGCGCTCAGGGGAAGGACAGCGTCAGGTTTACCGCCCTCACCTCTGCCACCGCGACGAGCGGCGGCTACGTCACGAAGCGCGGCGGCGACACCCTCGTCTTCATGTTCGATGAAGGCCAGTACACCGGCGTTGGTCCGTTCACGTTCCGTCTCGACCGGCAGGGGCACCTCACGTGGCTCACCGGGAAGGGCAGCACACTGCAGGTGGAAGTCCAGCGCGTCCCCTCCGTTCCGATGGCGCAGGCAGGCCCCATGTTCGCCAATCGGCCGCTCGGCCAGCTCTCGCCCCGAGACACCGCTCGCGCGACGATCGGAGGAGCGGAGGTGTCGATCGATTACAGCCGGCCCTCCCGCCGCGGACGTGACATCTTCGGAGCCCTCGAGCCATGGAACAAGGTGTGGCGCACGGGTGCCAACGCCGCCACGCAGCTCAGTGCGCCGGTGGACCTCGTCATCGGCGGCGCCACGGTGCCCGCCGGCAAGTACACGCTCTGGACCTTGCCCGCTCCGGACGGCTGGAAGCTGATCATCAACAAGCAGACGGGCCAGTGGGGCACCGAGTACCATCCGGACCAGGATCTCGTGCGAGTGCAAGCGAAAGTCGAAACGCTCGTTGCGCCGGTCGAGCAATTCACA
>QHUQ01000229.1 GCA_003221985.1 Gemmatimonadota bacterium
TGCGACGAGACTTCCGCCGCAGTGCTAGTTGCAAGTGCCAAGACTGGGGTGCCCGAGCTGGCGAGTCTCGTCATCCTGTCGCAGGACATCCACAAGGTCTTCGGCGGCGTCGTACCGGAGTTGGCGAGCCGGGCACACCTCGCCGCGCTCCCGGCGGTGGTGGATCGCGCCCTGGCGGAGGCGGGCCTCGCGCCGTCAGCGATCGACGCGGTCGCCGTAACCGCCGGGCCGGGACTGGCGGGCGCGCTGCTCGTCGGCGTCGTCTATGCGAAATCGTTCGCGTACGCCGGCAATCGGGCGCTCATCGGCGTGCACCACATGGAAGGTCACCTGTTCGCGCCGGCAGTCGAAGACCGTGACCTCGCGCCGCCGTTTGTGGCGTTGCTGGTCTCCGGTGGTCATACCCTGCTGCTCGACGTCCCCGCCTGGGGCCGCTACCGCCTGCTGGGCGAAACGCGCGATGACGCAGCCGGTGAGGCGTTCGACAAGGTCGCGACGCTGCTCGGGCTCGAGTATCCGGGTGGCGCTGCGATCGAGCGCCTCGCGCAGGAAGGCGACGCCAGCCGCTTCCGCTTCCCGCGTCCCATGATCGCCGAGGGTTTCGAGTTCTCGTTCTCCGGACTCAAGACTGCCGTGCTGCATGCCGTGCGCGCGTCGGATGATCTGGACAGAGATCGCGCGCATATCGCCCGCGGCTTTCAGGATGCCGTCCTCGACGTGCTCGTCACCAAGCTGGACCGTGCCGTGCGCGCGACCGGTTACTCCACCGCCGTCCTGGGCGGAGGGGTCGCGTGCAGCCGTGCGCTGTCGGCCTGCGCCGCCGAGCGCCTGGGGGGGGCGGGCATCGCGCGCGTCGCCGTGGCTAGCCCGCGGCTCAACGCCGACAACGCCGCGATGATCGCGCGCGCCGGCTGGCATCGATTGCGTTTGGGCGAGCGTAGCGACTCGACGCTCGACGCCCGCGCTGATCTCCCCCTCCCCGGCCTCGAAACCGCCGAGATTACGACATGACCGTTTACCCTTTCGTGCTGCATCTCGGACCACTCGAGCTGACGGGCTACGGGCTGATGATGATGGTCGCGTTTCTGATGGCGGGTTGGGCGATTCAGCTCGACCTGCGCCAGCGCGGCCTGGACGAGGATTACGCCGCCGACATCGTGATCGCCGGCGTCATCGGCGGCCTCGTCGGCGCCAAGCTGTGGTATGTCTTCCTGACCGGCGAGAGCGATGCGCTGTTCCGCCGCGGCGGTTTCGTCTGGTACGGCGGCTTCCTCGGCGCGACGCTCGGCATTTTGCTCAACGGCTGGCGGCGGCGCGTGCCGGGACGGTTCACCGCCGAGCTCTGTGCCGCGCCGCTCGCGCTCGGCTATGCGTTGGGCCGGGTCGGCTGCTTCGTCGTAAATGATGACTACGGGATTCCCAGCACCCTCCCCTGGGCCATGAAATTCCCCAATGGGTTGCCACCCACGACCGTCGCCAATCTCCAGACGATGGGCGTGCACTTTCCGGCAGGAACCGACCCGATGTCGCTCGTGGCGGTTCATCCGACGGAGATCTACGAAACGATCGCGATGCTGCTCGTCTTCTGGTGGCTGTGGCGGCAGCGCGATCATGGTCACGCGATCGGGTGGTTGTTCGCCTGGTACATGGTGCTGGGCGGTGCCGAGCGGTTTCTGGTGGAGTTCCTGCGGGCGAAGGACGACCGGATTCTGGGACCGTTTACGCTGGCCCAGGCGACCAGCGTCCTCCTGATGCTCGTCGGCGGGACGCTGCTGTACATGTGGCGCGCGCCCGCGGGACCGCAGCCGCTGCCGGAGTCATTGCGACCGAAGCAGGTCCCGCTCCGCGCTTCGTCCTGAGGACTTGGCGCTTCCTGCAATTCGGCGATGCCCTTCCCCGCGAAGACGAATGCCATGTAGTACAGCATCACGCCGGTCACGGCGAAGAACGGCTTCATCGCGACGCGCAGCCCCAGCTGATTGATGATCAGGTAAACGGCGACCAGCCCGACGGAGCCGGCGGCAATTCCCGCGACGACCGATACGCTGCTGGAGCCCGCCGACGTGAACAGCGCCTTGTAGAAGAGGATCGTCTCGAATCCTTCGCGATAGACGGCGAGAAATGCGACGGCGCTCAACGCCATCCCCGAACCGGAGGACAGGGCGCTCTGCATCTTGCCGTGCACGAACGCGGTCCACTTGGCGGCTTCGATCTTGGACAGCAGCCAGTAGCTGACGTAAAAGAGCACCGCCGCCGCGAGCAGCATCGTGCCGCCTTCGATCGTCTCGCGCTGTCCCGGCGTCACCTGAAACAGCAGCTCGACCAGTACCCAGGTGAGGAGACTCGCCGCGACCGCCAGCCAGGCTCCCCGCGCGACGTCGCGGCGCCGGTCCGTCGCACCCGCCTTGGTGAGAAAGGTCATCAGTGCCGCGACGATGAGGATGGCTTCGAAGCCCTCCCGCACCAGCAGGAAGAACGACGCCACGAACAGGCTCATCGACGACGGGCGGTCGGCGACGACACGCTCGGCGCGCTCGAGTCCGGCCAGCAGCCGCTCGCGAATGGCATGGCGCTCCGCGTCATCGGCGCGCGCCACGCGCGTGCGCAGCCACGCGAACGTCGTCTCCAGCTCGCCGGCAAGCCCGGCGTTCTTCGCGCGCACCTCCGTCTCGACCTGTTCGAACGTGAGATAGGCGTCGAACCCGATCTTCTCGGACCGTAGGGCGATCGCGGAGTCCACCTGCCGGCGCACGGCGGCAAAGGTCGCCGCGGTGGCCGATCCGCCGTACTGCATCGCCCCCACGTAGGCCGCGACCGCCCAGCGGTCTTCGTCCGGCACATCCTCGGCGAATTCGGGCATGGCCGTGCCAGGGACGCCGATGGCGATGCGGCGGAAGATCTCGAGCAGCGTCGTCCCACCCATGACGCGGGGGTCCGTGAGATCGGCGGGCCGCGGTCCCTTCAGGGTTTTCGCCTTCGGGCCGTCGCCGCGGCCCGCTTCTCCATGACACTCGGCGCAGCGCTCGTGAAAGACGACGGCGCCGCGAGCGAGCGACGGCGGCCTGGAAGGGAGTTGCTCGATCACATTGGGACCGCCCGCGGCGGCGGTAATGCGACTGATGAGTGCGTCCGTCACGAGGCGCACCGAATCCGGCGGGGCCAGACGGTCCAGCATCTCCGCGATCCGGGTGAGCGCATGTCCGGCGACTACGCGCGCACTGACGGGGAGCCCGGGGACGTCGAATGTGGCCTGTTGAATGAAGAGTTTGGCCTCGTCCACCTCCTCGGGCTGGACGATCTGCCCACCGCTGGGCGTTACGCCGAGGGCGTATTCCTTGGCGGCAAGCGATGCCGCGGCAACCACCCGACGCGACAGGGCCAAAGAGTCAGACGCCTGCCCTGCGAGTGGCTGTGCAAGGCAGGCGGCAAGGACGAGAAGGATTCCTCGGAACCGCACGACAAATAGTAGAGTAATTTTGTCGGGAATTCAATCTGTTGACAGCACTGCAATTGCGACCGCGGCCTCGTGCGTGTGGGAGAGCGACAGCAGGACCCGCCTCACCCGCAACTCGTTGGCACGGCTCGCCGCCAGTCCGCTGAGTGCGACGTCGGGCCGCCCATCGGCGGCCCTGGTCACCTCGATGTCCCGCCACCCAATCCCGCGGGCCGGCTCACTTCCCTGTAGCGCCTTGTAGACCGCCTCCTTTGCAGCCAGGCGGACGGCGACGTGCTCGGCGGGATCGGGCCGGGAGCGGCAGTACTCCGCTTCGGCGGGCGTGAGCAGTCGGTCGAAGACGTGTGCGCCCTTGTCGGCTAGCATCGCGCGCGCGCGGGAGACTTCCACGAGGTCGACGCCGACACCCACGGCGCTCACGGTGACGGCCTGGCGACAAAGAGTCGCCGGCGGTACCGATGGCCGTCGACGTCCACGACGATGATGTAAGCACCATTGACCACGCGCCGAGCTCCTCCACCCCGTGTGAGGTCCCAAACATATTCGTTGTTCGGCGCGGGCACCGTGGTGGTGAACAGCCGGTCGCCCGTGAAACCGAAGATCGAAACACTGGCATTGCCGGTCGCCGCGGGCCAGGAGATGACGACCTGATCGCTCCGCACCGGATTCTCGGAGACGTCGGCGCCCGTTGCCGCGACCAGCTGCTCGAACGCCGAGCTGGCGTCCGTCGCGAAGCCGACCGCGTCGATCCACCAGGGGAACTGCTCGGAAATGAAGCGCACGCGGGCACCGGGGCGGCCGCCCGCCTGCGGCAGCTCGACGCGCAGCGGATACCAGTTCGGCCCGTCGCCGATGATCAGAGCGACGTCGCTCCACGTCGCGCCGGAGTCACCCGAGAACTGAATGATGCCGTGCTGCTGCGGCGTAAACGTCGAGCCGTAGTGGCGGGTCCACAGATGCAGCCACACGGACGTCCGGCCCCGTAAATCGACGATCGGCGAAACGAGCGTATCGCCACCAGCCGTCCCCCAGGAGTATTTGCCGGCGATGCGGATCGTGTCGCGCGACCAACCGCCTTTCCATCCGGCGTCGAGCGGCTCAGCGCCGGCGATCAACAGGAGCTCCGCCGCGATCGGTGTGCCATCCGCCCGCAGCGCCCGCACCGCATCGAGCCGCAGGTCGGTGCGCCACACGGTCTGAAGCGTGCCGCGGCGCAGCGAGTCCGTTTGTGAGCTGCGCGGCACGAGCGTGCCCGTGCCGGTTCTCAGTGTCAGGAGTGGCGGCGGCGCCGCGGCGTCCAGGCTGAGCCACGAATCGGGCCACAGCGACGTGAAGCGCGGCCCAGTGGGGATGGCGCCCGTCGTTCCGGGTGAGCGCGCCAGGTCTCCCGAGGCGGCAATCAGCGAGAGCGCGAACGGCAGGTTGTCGCGGAACACACGCTCGACCAGCCTGCTGTCGTCGGGGAATTCGAATCCGTAGTAGAGGCCCTGCGTGCAGCAGCCACTCGACAGCTCGGTGGTAAACGCGATCGTGCCGTACGTTCGATACGCCCAGTCGGTGTACTCGCCGTTGGTCGTGTAGAGATTCCAGCCCGGCCCCGGGTGGTAGTGATCGATCGACGAAGCGGGGACGCCGTCGATCACCGCCGGCGCGAGATCGGTCCCGGCCAGCGCTTGAAAGCGCGGCAAGTCAGGAGCAAGCTCGCCGGCGCGGAATCCCCAGGGATACAACACGAGTCCGCCATAGCTGTGATACGAGAGCGACAAGACGGGCGGATGCGCGGCGTGAAACGCCATCACCGCTTGTGTCTCTGGCTCCGACGCGGGACCGGTCCCGCGGTAGGTCTCGGCGTATGGCTGGCTGCTCGAGCCGGTCTCATCGGCGCCCCAGAACGCGGGATAATTGCGGTTCGGGTCCACCCCGTAACTGCCGCTGGCGTTGGGGCGGCGGTTTTTGCGCCAGTACCGGTCCGTCGTGAACGTGTACTGGTAGCCGTCGGGATTCTCGACCGGAATCACCCACACGTCGTGGGACGCGACCATCGCTCGGGCCGAATCGGCGAGCCAGCGGATCAGCTTCATCGCGACGGCGGTCGAGATCCACTCGCGCGCGTGGTGCGTCCCCAGGAACAGGACGTTGGGACGGTTTGCCGCATCGTCCGCCGCGCCGATCTTCACGGCGAGAATCGGCCGGCCTTCAAGCGATGCGCCCACCGAATCGAGATGAATCAGCGTATCCGCCGCGGCCCACGCTTCCAATGTGGCGCGAATGCCGTCGCCCGATCTGTCGAACGAATGGAAGTTGCGGAACGTGTCCGCGGCCGCGCCTGTCGTGACGCGCGCCAGCGTGGGTGGCGCCAGGGTGAAGCCGCGGCGGGCGAGCAACGCTTCCGTTTCGGACGACACCACGATCACCGCGCGTAGCGTCGCGCCCACCGCGCGCACATCCGCGACCTCGAATCCGAGCCGCGCGAGCGAATCGAGACTCGCGTGCCCGGCGATCGGCACTTCGACGATGCGCAGCTGTGCCGGAAGCGCTGAGGCCCCGCACAAAACGAGAGCTAAAAGCCCAGTCGCGCCGCGAGCCATGCTGGAGCCGGGACGTACCCGCCGAGCATGAGGGCGAGCCACAGCAGCAAGACGGCAACGGGCGTCCACACGACGAAGATCGGCCACAGCGAGGGCCGCCAGCCGGCGAGCGCATCCAGCTCGGCATTCCAGCGTTCGCGCTCGGCTTCGACTTCACTTTCGAGCGCAAGCCATGCGGCTTCCAGCCGCCGCGCCACGGTGCGGAGCGCTTCCTGCCACGCGGCGTGCGTCTCCTTTTCCAGCACCGACGCGTCGGCCGCGCGCGCCGCCGCCGCTTCCAGCGCGTCGAGCGCGACGACGAACGTGCCACCGCCCGTTCCGAGTCGCGCCGCGATCGCCCGTTTCTCGGCATTGGTCAGCAAGTGACGCCGCAGACGGAGCCGTGGCAGCCGCACCTGGCGCGCGATGCGCGTGATCTCGGAGTCGAGCGCAGCGGCGACACGCTGGGCGGCGCGGCGCACGGCATTGTCCCAGGCGGCGGCCCAGGCGCGGCGCCCCGTGACCTCGAGGACCCGGGCGCGCTCGTCACCTTGCGGTTCACGCGCCGCCGCGGCGCGCCCCTCGCCGCCCAGCTCCAGCACGCGGGTGGCCAGCTCCTCGCGGATGTCGTCCAGCGGCACCCAGGGCGGCTGCTGGCGGCGAGGCACGATGATGCGGCCGAGCGACGGCGCGAGCTCGGGCACGCGCAGCGGCATCAGGAGCTTCATCGAGCCAGACGTGCGGCCCGTCCCGTGCGTTGCTCGTAGTCGTCCACGAAATGCGGCAGGGCTTCGGGCAGGAAGCGCTCGCGCGGCAGACCGGTGGCGCGTACGGCACGCTCGATCGCGGCGGGGGCGCCTTCGATTTCGACGAGCACGTCCATGGCCGGATACCACTCGATCCGCACCGCTGCGCCGCTGAGACGGTATTCCGCGATCTTGCGATCGATGCGCAGCGTCTCCTCGTAACCGAGGTGTTCGAGGATTACGCGCGCCTCCTCCGGAGGACCGACCTGGATTTCGTGCTCCTCGCGATGCTTGTAACCGCGACGCACGCTGACGGGCCCTTTCCATCCCATGACGCCGAACGGCTGTGCGCCGCCGGCGGGCCGGTAGATACGGAGCCGCAGCACTTCGTCCCGCGCTTTCAACTTGCCGCGGCGGTCATAGCGCCGGTCGATCATCTCCCCCCGAAACACGAGCTCGGCGCCGGCTGCGACGAGTGTGGCTTCGAGTGCCGCAGGATTATCGACCCGCGCTTTCAGCTCGAGCTCGTCTGCTGACTGCTTCACGACAGCAGCGCCTCGAGCACCGCCTTTGTATCGCCGAGGTTCTCGAACACATGCGT
>QHUQ01000186.1 GCA_003221985.1 Gemmatimonadota bacterium
GACGGGCTCGAAGTATATCTCGTCCATCCCGGCGGACCATTCTGGGCCCATAAGGACGACGGCGTCTGGTCGATCCCTAAGGGCGAGTTCGGGCCGGACGAGGATCCGCTCGCTGCCGCCCAACGGGAGTTCACGGAGGAGACGGGATTCACCGCTGCGGGTGACTTTGTGCCGCTGACGCCGCTCAAGCAGCCGAGTGGCAAGGTCGTGCATGCGTGGGCGGTCGAGGGCGACTGCGATCCGGCGCTCGTGCGCAGCAACACGTTCGAGTTCAAGGGACGAGACTATCCCGAGATCGATCGAGCGGCGTGGTTTGGATTAGCCGAAGCGCGCAAAAAGATTTTGCGCGGGCAGGTAGGGTTTTTGGACGAGTTAGACGCCCAACTGCATTAGCGCTCCTTCGTGCTCCAGTAGCCAACGCTTGGTGTCGAGTCCCCCGCCGAACCCCGTCAGCTCGCCTTTTGATCCCACGACGCGGTGACATGGCACGATGATCGGAATCGGGTTCTTGCCGTTGGCGAGGCCGACGGCGCGCGTGGCGAAGCGATCGCCCAGCTGTTTGGCGAGCGCCCCGTAGGTCGTCGTCGTGCCGTAGGGAATCTGCCGCAGCGCGTTCCACACGCGGTGCTCGAATGGCGAGCCGAGCGCCTCGAGCGGCAGCTCGAACGTGGTGCGGGTGCGGGCGAAGTATTCCTCGAGCTGCTGCCTGGCGCGCGCCAGGAGATCGGCGGCCGGGCCCGTGGTCGCTTCGACCCAGCCGGCCTGATGCGTCGGCGGGGGACCGCGCCGCGACCTCGCGAAGTAGACGCCGGTGATGGCGGCGTCGGAGGCGGTGACGACGAGCTCGCCGACGGGAGTGGGGAGACGGATGAAGGTCAGGGACATGTAATGGAATTATACACTCGACGTTACCTTCTTCGTAGTGACCATTCTGATCGAAGCCGCCGTCGAGTCCTTGGATCATGCACTTGCGGCTGCGGCCGGTGGGGCTCACCGACTCGAGCTGTGTGCGGACCTCGCCCATGGCGGCACCACGCCCGCCGAGCAGCTGCTCCGCGACTGTCACTCGCACGTCGTCATTCCACTCTTTGTGCTGGTGCGCCCGCGGACGGGGGATTTCGTGTACACGGACGCCGAGCATCACACGATGCTCGAGCAGATTCACCGCGCGAAAGACGCGCGCGCCCATGGCATTGTGACCGGAACTCTCACCGCTGCACACGAGATCGCCGAGGACCGGACGGCGCAGCTGGTCGCAGCCGCGCTACCGTGGACGGTGACGTTCCATCGGGCCTTTGATTCTTGTGGCGATCTTGTGGGGTCGTTGGAACGTCTGATCAACCTCGGCGTGGACCGCGTGCTCACATCGGGTGCGGCGAGGACCGCGCCGCAGGGTGCCAAGTGCATTCGTCAGCTCGTGACGCAAGCGCGGGGACGGATCGAGATCCTGGCGGGCGGCGGGATCGACGGGGCCAACGTGGCTCGGCTCGTCCGCGACACGGGGGTGCGGGAGGTGCATTTCAGCGTGCGGGAGGCGGAGAAGGTCCGGAGTGTGATCCGGGCGACTTGCGGCGACAAATCCTCCCGTTTAGCCTGATCGTAACGCTGTTCCGCGTTCTACTACTCCTGCGCCCTGCTAGGAGGAGTTATGCGTCTCTCCTCGCTTGCCCGGCTCGCCGGGCTGCTCGTACTCGCCTCGTGTGTCGCTCCCGTCGATACGGACCAGGCAGTCGGTCCACTCTCGCTGTCGGTCGTGTCCGGCAACAACCAGAGTGGACCTCCCGGGACCGAGTTGCCGAATCCGCTCGTCGCGCTCGTGGAGGACTCCCGCGGCCACGCCGTGAGAGGTCAGATCGTCAATTTCGTCGTGGTCTCGGGCGGCGGCCGTGTGTTCGCGGGTGCCGCGATTTCCGGCGGAGATGGCATCGTGCAGGAGCGCTGGACCCTCGGCGCTTCGGGACCGCAACGGGTCGAGGCGCGCGCCATCGATAATGCGACCGGCGCGAAGCTCACCTTCGCCGTCTTCGACGCGACGCTGACCGACATCGCACCGCCGGTCGTGACCGAGGTGGCCACGGCACCGACCGATCCGGTCTCAGGCAGCCCGTTCGACCTGACGGCAGTCGTCAACGACGCCGCTACGGGCGGCTCGAACATCGCGGGGGCGACCTACGTGGTCGATGACGGTCCACCGGTCGCGATGGTCGCGCAGGACGGCGCGTTCGATGAGCCAAACGAAGCGGTGCGCGCCACCGTGCCGCCGTTCGCGGCCGGCGGTTCGCACACCTTCTGTGTGACCGGCAGAGATGCCGCCGGCAACGTGAGCAGTCCGAGCTGCATTACGGTGGTCGTCGCCGAGGACGCGATTTACGTCAGTCCCGCGGGCGACGATGCGGCGAACGGCACCCGGGCCGCGCCGCTTAAGACCATCGGTGCGGCGCTCGCGCTGGCCGACGTATCCGCTAAAACCAGAGTGAATGTCGCGGAGGGCACCTATCCAGAGAATGTGCAGCTGCGCTCCGGGATCAGTTTGTTCGGCGGCTACGATGCCGCAACGTGGACGCGCGCGCCGGCGACCTCAATCACGACGATCGGCCCTGGGCCATCCAGTTCGGCCGCTGCCGTGCAAGGCGACAACGTGACGGGCGTGACCATCGACGGCTTCACCATCAGGAGCGGCGACGTGGTGGGTCCCCGTGAGAGCTCCTTCGGGATGGTGTTGACGGGCAGCGTGGCGACGATCTCCGGCAATCACATTATCGCGGGCAACGGCGGCGCGGGCGCAGCTGGCTTCGCTGGTCTCGCGGGACAGAATGGCATCCCCGGCTCCGACGGACAGCCCGGGTCCGCGAACGGACCCGAAGGTGCTGGCGGTTTTGAGACCAGTCTCGTGTGCTTGGGCACGGCCCTCATCGGTGGCGCGGGTGGGCAAGGCGGGCCGCCGGGCGCCACCGGCCAAGATGGCGCGCCCGGCAACTCGCCCAACGGCGGCACTGGTGGAGCTGGTGGAGTCGGCGGCGCGACGCCCCCGTTGCCCCCTGGCGACAATGGGCAGGACGGCTCCGCCGGGATCGCTGGAGCCGCAGGAACCGGCGGTGACGCCTTTGGAGGCTTCTCCATCTTCGGGCTCTACGTCCTGGCGGATGGCGCTGCCGGAGTGTTAGGCCAAGACGGCGGCGGGGGCGGCGGCGGTGGTGGCGGTGGCGGGCTCGACGACACCGGCGGCGGCAACGGTGGCGGTAGTGGTGGCACCGGCGGTTGCGCCGGGATCGGCGGTGGTGGCGGCGGTGGTGCTGGCGGCTCGTTCGGCATCGTCGGAGTGGCCTCGACCTTGACGGTCACCGGCAACACGATCGAAACGGGCAATGGCGGCGCAGGCGGCCCCGGCGGGAGCGGTGCCCCGGGTGGCGCCGGCGCCGCTGGTGGCATCGGCGCGACGAATGATGCGCCGCAAGTTGGCGCCGGCGGCAACGGCGGCGCGGGTGGCAACGGAGGTGCGGGCGGTCCGGGCGGCGGCGGTGGCGGGGGGCCGAGCATCGGAATCGTCTCGCAGGCAGGAACGCTCAGCCAGGCCGGCAATGTGTTCGTGCTCGGCAATGGAGGCGTAGGTGGCACAGCGCCGGTGGGAGGCAATGCGGGGACCGCCGGACTGCGGACGCAAATTCACAACTAGACGGTTTTGGTTATGGCAAAACGAAAGCCGGGGAGCGAAAGCTCTCCGGCTTTCCCTTTGGATATCAGGGCGTGAAGCACACCGTAGCACGGAGATCCGCTATCCGCGATCCGATGGCACCGCCGGCACAGCACGACCGGTCTCGGCGGCTGCCCTCTCCAACCTGCGGCCCAGTCGTGATGCCGCGTGAGGCCACGCCGTCGTCCGCACCACGCGCAGGCTCGCGCGAAAACTCGTCGTGCGTGGCGTGTTCTGACGTTGTTCTTCCATTTCTGATTGGGATCGGGGGCCTGCACCGTCGTTTGATGACGGGGACAAACCGGATAGTTACCGACCCTCTTGATGGCATCTCGCCCACAGGCAATGCACGTTCTCCCGGTGGTAAGCGCGACGTCGCGGATCATTCTGGTGCGGTTCAGAATGCGCTCAATGTGTGACTGTAACGGCAAACTACGGCGCACCGGTCAGAGTGCATAGGCTAGAAAACGCGTGAGACCGGCAATTCTGGTCGGTATCCACGCAGGAGCAGCTCGCAAGGGCAATGATGCGTACCGCGTTTTATTGATAGTAGCCGACGCCGAGCGTACTGTATTGTGAGCCGGCATTCACCAGGAGCTCGTGTGCCGGTCACGGCCAAGCTATCGCGCAAGTTCTACGAGAAGTTCGGCGATGACGTTGCCAACGAGCTCGTGGATTGGTTCAACATGGTTGACGCGACGTACCGGTCTGATCTGCGGGAGCTGAACGAACTGAATTACGCGCGGTTCGACGCAAAGCTCGAGCAGCGCATTGCCGAGCTGAAGGCGGAATTCAACAGTCGCATCACGGAGTTGCGCGCGGAAATGCGTCTCGGATTCAAGAACGCGGATGTGAAGTTGGAGCAACTGGAGACGCGTCTCACCAAGCGGATGTTCGGATTCTGGATTGCTCAGGCCGCAGCAAATCTTGCTTTCCTTTTCGGAGTAGTGAAACTCCTCCATTAGGCCGCTTGATGGTAAGCTCCGCCGAGCGTACTATGCGCTGTGGGATTCTCCAGGAGCTTCTCAATCCAAACCGAATTGCGAGAGCTGAACGAGCTGAGATACGCTCGATTGGAAGCCAAACTCGATCGGCTGATCAGCGAGGTCCGGTCCGAAATGCGGGCGGGCTTCGATAGGTTGGACCCGGTATTCGACGCGTGGCACTTCGACTCAATTCTTGATGGATTCGAGAGGCGGATGACGATCCGCTTCTTCGTTTACTTCATGTCGCAGGGCGTGGTGAACGCGGCGATTATCATTGGAATGCTGAAGCTGTTGCTTTAAGCCCCTCGCTTCTTGACTCGGCCGACTGTTTCGCCGATGTTTTTCATACTTGAGGGGTCACCGCGTAGCCAGTTTCGCTACGCCAAGAAAGCCGGGGAGCGATGCTCTCCGGCTTTCGTGTTATCCCACGCTAAAGCGTGGGCCCAATAAGGCACTGCGCCTCAGGCGCAGTGGTTCACCGGGCCCACTCTTTAGAGTGGGAATTCATAGGGATCAGCGGGCGTGCCCGAAGTTGACGCTCACAATCGCTCCAAACGTCGTCGACGCCCCCTGCAAGCCCATCGGGATCTGAACGCCAGGCCGCACCGTGACCGTTTGATTGAACACGATGCCGAGGCCCAGGCCGAGGAGCTCGAAGGTTTCGGACTGCGAATTGGTTTGGCCGGAGACGTCATCCTTGACCTTCGCGCTGGCGCTGACC
>QHUQ01000187.1 GCA_003221985.1 Gemmatimonadota bacterium
CGCTCGTACATCAGCGGCTGCGTGTAGGCCGGCTCGTCGGCCTCGTTGTGGCCGTAGCGGCGGTAGCCGACCAGGTCGATGACGACATCGCCGTGGAATTTCTCGCGATACATCATCGCGAGCCGGACGGCGGCGAGACACGCTTCGGCGTCATCGGCATTCACGTGGATGATCGGCGCGTCAAAACCCTTGGCGAGGTCGCTGGAGTAATCGGTGGAGCGACCTTCCTTGGGATCGGTCGTGAAGCCGATCTGGTTGTTGAGAATCACATGAATCGTCCCGCCGGTCGTATAGCCCTTCAGCCGCGCGAGGTTGAAGGTCTCCGCGACCACGCCCTGTCCCGCGAACGCCGCGTCCCCATGGAGCAGCACCGGCAACGAAATGTTGACGTCATGCTGGGCGTCGGGGGTGGCGCGGTTGGTCTGATCCGCGCGCGCGCGGCCCTCCACGACCGGGTTGACGGACTCGAGGTGGCTGGGGTTCGGCGACAACGTGACCGCGACGTCCTGGCCGGTCGTCGTGCGATACACGCCATCGGCGCCGTGATGGTATTTCACATCTCCGGTGCCGGCGTTCCACCCTTCCGATTCCGCCGTCTCCTCGCGGCGGCCTCCCTCGAACTCCGCGAGGATCGTTTGATACGGAACGTTCACCACATGGGCGAGCACGTTGAGCCGCCCGCGGTGCGCCATCCCGATGGTGGCCTTGCGGGTGCCGTGCGCCCCGGCGAGCTCGATCGTGAAATCGAGCATCGGGACGGTCATATCGAGGCCCTCGATCGAAAACCGTTTTTGGCCGAGATATGCCTTATGAAGGAAGCGTTCGAGCGCCTCGACCGCCGTGAGCCGGGCCAGCAGCTGTTTCTTTCCCTCGGGCGAAAGGGGACGGCGATGCTCGCCCGACTCGATCACCTGGCGCAGCCACAGGCGCTCCTGATGACTGCCGATGTGCTCGACTTCATACGCGATCGTGCCGCAGTACGTCGCGCGCAGCGCCGGCAGGGCTTCGGCCAGCGTCTTTGGGGGGCCGGGGCAATAAATGCGCAGCACCTCGGCGGGAATCCGCGCCATGATCTCGGGCGTGAGGCCGAGGCGGCCGATATCGAGCGACGGATCGCCCGGCGGCTCCGAGCCCAACGGGTCGAGGTGGGCGGCGAGATGGCCGAAATTCCTGTGGGCTCGAACTAACGCGTAGGCGGCGGCGACGTACTTCGCGTCGTCGGGATGCGAGATGCGGGATGCGGGAGGCGTGGGTGCTTGTGCGGGTTCGGGTACCACAACGGGCGCCGGTTTCGCAGTGACGCTTCCCGCATCTCGCATCCCGCTTCCCGGGTTAGCCAGGCTCTCCGTCACTCCCTCATAGAACTGCTCTTCTCCTTGCAGGAGGGAGTCCAGGTACCGGAGAAACATTCCGGATTCGGCGCCCTGAATGATCCGATGGTCGTACGTGCTCGTGACCGTGACGATTTTCGCGCCTGCGACATCGCGGATGGTCCCGGTCGCGATGATCGATCCCTGGCCCTTCATCAGGCGGGGGACCGAGGCGACGGTGCCGAGCGTACCGGGATTGGTGAGCTGCATCGTCCCGCCGGCGAAGTCGTCGGGCAGCAGGCGGTTGGCGCGCGCCTTTTCGACCAGCGTCTCGTAGGCGGCATGGAAGGCCGCGAAATCCATCGTCTCCGCGTGCTTGATCACCGGGACGACCAGGGCGTGGCTGCCGTCTTTCTTCTCGACGTCGACGGCGAGGCCGAGCCCGATTGCGCCCGGATCGACGCGGTGGGGCTTGCCGTCGATGTCCTGGAACGCGTGGGTCATGACCGGGAGTCGAGGGTCGTGGCGCTGATGTCCCGGAACGACGTGGCCGTCGGGACGGTCAGCGAATCCGTCATGTTCGCCACTAACCGGGCGCCCGGGCCCGTGATTAGCGTCGCGCCGGTAGGGAGCACGGAGCTCGGAGCAGGACGTTCAGCAGCACGTACTGCTCCCTGCTCCGTGCTTGCCTTCCCGGGAATGATCGGCAGCTCCGCCAGCTTCCCGTTATCGAATAGCTCCCGCCACTCCTGTCCCACCGAAGCGGGATCACGGAGATAATCCTCGTACATCGCCTGGACGAACGCGGCGTTGTGGGTGCCGAAGACGAATTCGCTCACGCGTGCAATCTATACGGTATCTTAGGGGACAGAATGCCACCGAGGTGACGATGAAACTGATCACTACCATCGTGCGGCCGGAGCGGCTGCCTGAGGTCAAGGCGGCGCTGTTCCGGGCCGGGATCACCGGCATCACGTTGAGCCGCGTCAGCGGCCACGGCGGTGAGCACGAAATCGTGAGCCAGTACCGCGGCACCACGCTCGTGATGGAGTTCCATGAGAAAGTCAAAATCGAGATGGTGTGTTCCGAGCCGTTCGTGCAACCCTGCATCGACGCGATTCTCTCGTCCGCTCGCACGGGGGAAGTGGGGGACGGCAAGATCTTCGTGCAACCGATCGAGCGGGTGATTCGCATTCGCACGGGCGAAGAGAACAATCAGGCGCTCACCGCGGTGAACGCCGACGAGGTGCAACAGGCGGCCTTGCGCGCCGCCGACGAGCAATGACGGGCGCGTAGAACTAGCGCCGCACAATGTGGCGCGGCCCCGTCACCCTCCTCCTACCAGAGGCCGCCGGTCAGGCGACCCGACGGATGCACGGGATTTGCACGACGACGTGGCGTCCCCTCTCTATCACAGATCCAGGAGGATGCCATGTCACGGATCCAGTCTGCACGGCTCTTCGTTGTGGCGGCGCTGTTCGCGATCGCCGCTTGCCAACGGGAGACTCCGCTCGCTCCTCCTTCGAAGTTAGCCGTCCCAGGCGGCGGCCTCCCGGGCTTCCCCGGAACCGTCACCGATCTCGCGGTGGATGCGGTCACCCAGAACTCTGCAACGCTCTCGTTCACCGAGGTGGACGACGGACTCGGGCAGCCGGCGCGGTACGTTGTGCGCTTCGCCGAGCCGCCAATCGACTGGGGCTCGGCGCGGGATGTGACAGAAGGCACATGTTCGACACCGGTGGTCGGGACGGAGGTCGGCGCGCGCGTGACGTGCACCGTTCTCGGGCTTGCGTCCTCGACGACGTACGATTTTCAGGTGGAGGCCTACCGGTCGACGCTCGATCTGGTGGAGACATCCGGGGACCCGTCGAACGTGGCGGAAGGGACGACCGGCGCCGCATCCTGTGACTGCTGGACCGAGAAGGCGGACATGCCCACCTGGCGATACTCGCTAGGCGTTGCGGACATCAGCGGGACGCTCTATGCCGTGGGTGGCTACCAGGCGTACGGAAGGTATACGGCCGCGGTCGAGGCGTATGATCCGGCCAGCGATACCTGGACGGCGCGGGCGCCGATGCCCACGGCGCGCTCGTACCTGGGTGTAGCGGTCGTCGACGGGATTCTCTACGCCGTGGGCGGTTCCAACCGCGGTACGGTCGAGGCGTATGACCCGGCCACCGACACGTGGACGACCAAGGCGCCGATGCCAACCGCGCTGTCAAGCGTGGGTGCCGCGAAGCTGGACGGTCTGCTCTACGCCGAGGAGCGGGTTGGTGGTAGCGGTATGTCGAGCCCGAGACCGCTGCGGGCGTATGACCCCGGAAGCGTACGATCCTATCACCGACACCTGGACTAACAGGGCACGGATGCCTTCGGCCCTAGGACCGGTCGGTGCCGCAGCCATCGACGGCATTGTCTACGTCGAGCATACAGGTGCCACTGGCAGTCGCCTGAAGACGCTCCTGGCGTATGACCCCGCCACCGATACCTGGACGACCAAGGCGCCCATGCCGATGTACGACGCGCCTGAAGGGATGATATACTTTGGCGTCGTCGCCGTTGCCGGGAGCGTCTATGCGGTGGGCGGCAGTGACTACCGTGGCTTTGTCAAGGCGTATCAGCCCTAGGGGCCGGGAGATCTTCCTTGCTCACCGACCGCGCCCGCTCTGCTTGGCGAACAGACGCCGGCCCGCCTCGGCGTCGAGGACTTCGTACATCCCGAGGACCCCGATCACACCGGTCGGGGTCCGGATCGGCGCCTTGCCGACGCGCACCCAGGTGATCGCCCCCGACGCGCCTTTTTGGCGCTCGATGATGTCGAGCTTCGCGTGACCCGATCCGACGATGGCCTCGTCGTCGGCGCGGTACTTCGCGGCCTGAAACACCCATGGCAGGCTGCGGTCGAAATCGTCGCGGCCCACAAGGTCCGTGGTGGTCATGCCGGCGTCGCGCGCAAAATGCTCGTTACAGCCGCCGAACTTGTAATCGGGCGCGAGCTTCCAGAAAACGCGAACACCACAGTCCGGCTTCGATGCGCTGCGCAGGTAGCCTCGCAGCTCGTCCTGCAACGCATCCGCCGTTGCTGACGGCCAACCCGCGGCCCGGCCGGCCATCTCCGGGTGGAGGTCGGGCCAGGAGGCCGTCATGACCTGCTGATACGCAGCGAGAATCGCCCTCGTCTGGCGAGCGGCGTCGGTCATGACACCCGCCGGGTCTTCTTTTTCATGAAGTCCAGGAGAATGAACTGCCCCGTGTTCGTGAAATACGCCTTGCCGCTGTTGAGTTGCCCTCCTCCCCATGCCTCTGCCACAAGGAGCCCGTCGGGAAGATCAACTTGTGCAGCGCGAGACCGCCGTCGCCTAATGACCCCTCCGTGCGAAAAATCCATTCGTCTGCCCCCCTTGCACGTAGGAGCCCACAACGTCGCCGCGCGCGTTGATCCCGAACACGCGAGTCGCTGTCGCTCCGGGGAAGTCAATCGAGACATACTCGCCGTCCATCGTCTGCACAAAACCGTGGAACCCGGTCCCGTTATGCTGCACGCCGGCGATCTCGCCTGCTGGGTTCACGTCCCACGCGGCGGTGAAATCGCTGCCCGGGACCACAAATGTTGCGAACACGCCATCCTCAATCGTGAAACCTTCGCCCCGCGGCCCGTTGGTCCACAGTCCCACGATCAACCGCCGATCCGGTGTGGCACCGTTGTTCATCGACGCAAACTCAGTGATCTCGCTCGGCCCACCTCTATCGAAGACGACGCCCCGCATGCTCCCCATGGTGTCGTTATCGTGCCGGCAACCGAGGATCGTCCCGTCAGCAAGAATCCGCTGCGGGATGGTGTTCGTGTGCCCGGGGAAGTCTATGAACGTGGTGTCGCCCTGTCGCGAAAGCAGGAAGCCGTGGGCGTTCACTGCCGGTTCACTCGCGCGGCGATAGACGCCGACGATATCCCCGCCCGGGCTGATGCCCCGCGCAGAAGTCAAGGCGCCGGCAAAGTCTATCGTCGTGAACTCCCTGCGCTGCAGCAGAAATCCATGCCGGCCGCCCGCGGCATCCACGTATTCTCCGACCACGTCGCCGCTGGCGTTGATGTCCCACGCCGTCGTCGCCGTCGCGCTCGGGTACGCGATCCTCTCATAGCTGTAGGTCGGGGCAGCTTGCGCCGCTGCATCGTCGAGCCGCGCGTCGCGTGCGGCGAAGGAGGGTCCCTGGATGTGCTCCGCATCACAGCCGGCGAGCAGCGCGGCAGCCCCAGCCATCCCGCAAAGCAACAATCGTCGCATGGTTGCGTCCTTTGAGGGGGATAGGGATTCTACGGTGCGCGATGCAGACGCGCGAGTCGCGGGCAGATCCATCGAATCCGAGCTTCGGCGGGTGCGGCGTTCGAGACTGCCCTACGACACCCTCCTCGTCTTCCTTCGCATGAAATCCATGAGAATGAACTGTCCCAGCGTCATCGTGTTTGTGAAATACGCCTTGCCGCGGCAGATCGCGGAGACCTTCTTCACGAACTCGACCAGGCTGCGGTCGCGCGCCAGCATGAACGTGTTGATCAGGATGCCGCTGCGGCGACACAACGCGACTTCGCGGTAGGTCGCCTGCAAAATGTGCGGGTCGAGCCCCATCGAGTTCACGTAGATCCGGCCGACCTGCAAAATGTGCGGGTCGAGCCCCATCGAGTTCACGTAGATCCGGCCGTCCGGCTGCGTCAGCGCGGACGGCTTTCCATCGGTGATCATAATGATCTGCCGCATGTCCTTGCGCTGACCCATCAGGATGCGGCGGGCGAGCTTGAGCCCTTCGGTCGTGTTCGTGTGATACGGCCCCACCTGCGCATGCGCGAGCTGCGCCAGCGGGATTTCCTCCGCGGTGTCGTGAAACAGCACGACCCGCAGCGTATCTCCGGGAAATTGCGTGCGGATCAAGTGCGTCAGCGCGAGCGCGACTTTCTTCGCGGGCGTGAACCGATCTTCCCCGTACAGAATCATCGAGTGCGAGCAGTCGAGCATCAGCACCGTCGCCGATGACGAGCGGTACTCGGCCTGGTGGACCATCAGGTCGTCGTATTCGAGATTGATCGGCACGCCGAGGCCTTCGCGCTTCAGCGCGTGCGACAGCGTCGCGTTGACGTCGAGGTTGAGCGTGTCGCCGTACTCGTAGCGCTTGCTCGCCGCCTCGGCCTCGACGCCGGTCGCGAGATGCTCCGTGTCGTGCGCGCCGAAGCTCGACTTGCCGATCGAGCCGAGCAGGTGCTTCAGCGTGCGATAGCCGAGAAAATCGATGCCCTTGTCGGTGAGATTGAACTGCACCTGCTGCGCCGCTTCCTTCGCCATGCCGCCGGGGCCGAGCACCGGCTGCTGCGCGCCCGGCATCTTCGGCGCTTGCTGCAGATTTAGATATCCCTCCTCGATGAGCTTCTGGACGATCTGATCGAGCACGTCGGCGAGCTGTTTTTGCAGCTCGGCGTCTTTCTGCGCATCGCCGGTCGATTCGCCGCGCAGCGCGCCGAGCATCTCGGGGGTGAGCTGGCCCGAGTCCATCAGCGCCTGGAGAATCGCCTGACGCAGCGCGTCGAGTGAGCGGTCGGGATCCTCCTCGCCGAATTCGCCCCAGAACGGATGCGAGTACGGGCCTCCCGCGAATCCGGATTGGAGCAGGAAGTCGGCGAGCTGATCGAGCAACGCTTGCAGGTTGAGCGTCTCGAGCAGCCCGGGGACGTAACGGCTGTAGGTCGTGTATTTCATGTGTCTACCCACAATGTCGTGCGCTCGCGACCTTTCACGCAATGACCGAAGCTGCGCGACGCTACGGATTTGGGGCACTCGCCCACCGCAACTTCCGCCTCTTCTTCGTCGGTCAAGGCATCTCCCTCGTCGGTACGTGGCTGCAAAATGTCGGCGAGGGGTGGCTGATCCTCACGCTGACCAACTCGCCATTCTACGTCGGCCTGACCGCTGCCCTCAGCTCACTTGGCGTTCTCTTGTTCAGCCTGTATGCCGGCGTCATCGCCGACCGCGTGGACAAGCGGCGCGTGATCATTTTCATGCAGGTCGCCTTCATGCTCGAGGCGTTCACCGTCTCGATTCTGGTGTGGACCGGCGTGGTGGCAGTCTGGCAGGTCCTCGTGCTCGCCACCATCCTCGGCCTCGCCAGCGCGTTCGACATTCCGATGCGCCAGGCGTTCATCGTCGAGATGGTCGGCAAAGACGACTTGATGAACGCGATCGCGCTGAACTCGTCGCTGTTCAACGCCGCGCGCGTGCTCGGCCCGGCGATCGCGGGCTTCCTGATCGGCGCCCTCGGCATCGCGTGGTGCTATTTCCTGAATGGCGTGAGCTACATCGCGGTGATTGCGGGCCTGCTGATGATGCGGCTCCCGAGCAACCCGCGCCCGGCCAAGACCACGTCCGCGTGGACCGGTTTCCGCGAGGTGTTGGCGTATCTGCGCGGCGACCGGCGTTCGCGCGTGCTCATGACTCTGACGGCCATCATCAGCGTGTTTGGGTTTCCCTATATCGCGATGATGCCGGTATTCGCGCGCGATGTCCTGCACCGCGGAGCCGCCGGGTATGGGGCCCTGACGTCATCGATCGGGATCGGTGCGGTCATCGGGGCCCTCGCCATCGCGCTCACCTCGGCGCGCATCCGGCGGCGCGGCCGTCTCATGCTCCTGGGCGGCACTGTGTTTGGTCTGCTGCTGATTCTTTTCTCGACGTCTCGCGTGCTGCCGCTCTCGATGGTGCTGCTCGCGCTCACCGGCTGCGCGATGATCGTGAACAACTCGATTACCAACACGCTGCTGCAGACGAGCGCACCCGATCACCTGCGGGGGCGCATCATGGGGTTCTATTCGTTCGTCTTCGTGGGAATGGCGCCGTTCGGTGCGTTTCTGTTCGGCGTCGTAGCGGAGCACATCGGCGTGCCGACCACGCTCGCGGCGGGTGGGGCGATCGTCATGCTGGCGGTGACGATTGCGGCGTGGTTGGCGCCGGAGATCCGAACGGCTTAGATCCTTCGCTCCGCGCGCGTTTCCGCGCGCTTCGCTCAGGATGACAAGCCGCTCTTGTTTTCTTCTTTTAAAAAAGTAAGTGAAGCTGTCATCCTGAGCGCCGTAGGCGCGAAGGACCTGCTTCTTCTACATCCATTTCCGACGCTTGATCTCCGCGACAATCAGTTCCGCCGCCCCTTCAAACCCCAGCCGTTCCGCATTCAGCACCAGATCGTACTGCGTGAGGTCCTGCCGGTCGCGCCCGTAGTGCGTCTTGACGTACTGGTCGCGGTGCTGATCGGTCTCGTCGATCACCTTATCGACCTTCGCCGGATCCACGCTGAGTCGGTCGATCGCGACTTTCCGGCGGAACGGCTTGGACGCGACGACATAGACGTGCAGCGCATTCGGCCGCGTCGCGAGGACGGCCTGCGCGCCCCGCCCGACGAGTACCACGCGGCCCTCTGCTGCCGCCTCGGCGATCACGCGCTCGGTCATCTGGGCGACCAGCTCTTCTTCGGTCTCGACAGGCACCCGTGTCTCACCGGTCGTGATGAACATCTCCGGCGACGCGACGGCCAGGGTGCGCGCCAATCGCTCCAGCAGGCCAGGTGCCCGCTCCTCGTGGCGCGCCACCTCCTCGCGCGGGAGCCCGGCGAGGCGCGCGACCTGATCGACGAACTCGGGTCGGCACCAGGATCACGAGGTTGTTGCCCGTCTTCATGTCGCGCAGGACCTCGAGATACTGCCGCGTGAGCGCTTCCGGCGTCAGCGTCGTATTGAGCAGCCGCTGCTGCTCCGCCTGCAGCCGTGCGACCTCGACGCGGTGGCGCTCGGTTTCGACCTGCTGCTCCTGGGCGATCTTGTTGTTGATGGCCTGGACCACCTGCGCGGGCGGCTGGAGATCGCGTAGGAAAAAAGCCGTCACGGTCGCGATGCGGAACGGCGGCCCGCCGGCGCGCGGCTGGGTGACGAGCGCCGAATCCACGAGCGCCTCCATCGTTCTGGCAATTTGGGTGCGCTTGGAGATGTCGTTGATCGAGTACTGCACCATGCCGTCACGGACGCCCTTGCGAATGGCGTTGCGGACCGCACTGTGGATCTGATCTTCGATGCCGATTTCGGTGTAGATGCGTGACGCCTGCTGCGGATCGATCTGCCACCGCAGTCCCACGTCCACCGTCATGCCCATCTGCTCGCTCGACAGCGCTGCGATTTCTTCGACCTGCTCACCCGAGAACGGGTATTGCTCTTCACGCGTCGTGAAGCGCTCGACCGAGGACCACGGAGTGACCAGCCTGATCCCCGGCAGCAGCGGTTTGGGATCGACGGTGCCGAAGGCATGCCGCACGCCCACTTCGCCGGCGTTGATGACTACGGTCGTCGATCCGAGCACGATGATCACGCCGACGACCAGGGCGACATAGCTGAGAATGCGTAGTGTGCCGCCGATCGGCCGCCCCGCCGCACTTTCGCTGCGGACGGTGGCAGCGCCGAGGCGGAGGAAGAAGGCGACCGCGAGGAGTGCGAAACCAAAGACGAGCTTGCCCATGGCGACTCCCGGATGTGAAAGGGATGCTGCGGATTACGTAAAGAGGTTGGGTCCTGTGCCAGGTCCCCCGCCGGTCCCCATCGGTCCTTTGCCGAACGGCGGTTTCTGCTCTGCACGCGCCCGCACGTACCCCAGCTCCTCGCTGCGCGCGATCCGCTTCTCGGCGACGAGCCCCTCGAGCACGAGCTCACACGCCGACACCATCGTGGCCGGATCTTTCTTGCCCGCCAGCCCGACCTGATCGATCAGCGCGAGGAGGCCGGGTACGACGGTAAAGCCCTTGAGCAACGCCTCGGACCGCTCGTCGGGCGTGATCTTGAGCGCGCCGCCCTCATCGAACCAGTGCACGATGTCGTCCACGTTGGCGCCGCCCACGCGGCCTTCGAACGTGCGGCCGGCGGCACGCCGGATGAGGTCCTTCGCGATCGTCTCGGAGCCCTGCAACTCGCCCTCGTACTCGAGCTCGAGCTTGCCGGTGATCGCGGGCAACGCCGCATAGACGTCCGAGATCCTCGGCACGACGGTTTTTTCTTTGGTGAGAATCGTGCGCCGCTCGGCGTTCGACACGACGTTGTCGAGCACGCTGATCGGCAGGCGCTGTGACACACCACTGCGACGATCCACCCGCTTGTCCTCGCGCGCTTCGAACGCGATCCGCTCGATCAACTCGGCCATGAAATCGGGGACGCGGACGGATCGCGCGCCGTTCCGCTCGACCCACGCCTCTTGCTGCGTGATCGTCGAGCCGAGCTCCACGCTGAGCGGGTAGTGCGTCGTGACCTCCGAACCGATGCGGTCTTTCAGCGGCGTGATGATCTTGCCCCGCGCCGTGTAGTCCTCGGGGTTCGCGGTAAAGACCAGCGCGACGTCGAGGTTCAGCCGGACGGGGTAACCTTTGATCTGGACGTCGCCTTCCTGCATGATGTTGAAGAGACCCACCTGAATCTTGCCCGCCAGGTCCGGCAGCTCGTTGATCGCGAAAATCCCGCGATTGGCGCGCGGCAGCAGGCCGAAATGCATCGTGAGCTCGTCCGACAGGAGATGCCCGCCGCGCGCCGCCTTGATCGGATCGACGTCGCCGATGATGTCGGCGATCGTGACATCCGGGGTCGCAAGCTTTTCGACGAACCGCAGCTCGCGCGATAGCCAGGCGATCGGTGTGGCGTCGCCGCGTTCGGCGATGAGCTCGCGTCCGTATTTGGAAATCGGATCGAACGGATCGTCGTTGACCTCGCTGCCCCCGATGATCGGAATCTCTTCATCGAGCAGCGTGACGAGCTGGCGCAGGATCCGGCTTTTGGCCTGACCGCGCAGCCCCAGCAGAATGAAGTTGTGGCGCGAGAGAATGGCGTTTACGAGCTGCGGGAGCACCGTCTCTTCGTATCCCACGATGCCCGGGAACAGCGGCGAGCCGTTCTCGAGCAAACAGATGAGATTCTCGCGCATTTCATCTTTGACGGTGCGCTGGCGTCGGGCCGGACTGGCCCACTCCGTTTTCTTCAGCTCACCGAGTGTCGTCGCTTGTGTCATGGCACGACGTTAAACCTTTCAACCCGTGCTCTGCAACCCTTGCGCGATGCCGCGCACGCTCGCCAGCAGCGCCCGGAACAGTTCGTTGTCCGGCCGCCCCGCGGCGCGCCACCGCTCCAGCAGATCGATCTGCAGGAAGCTCATCGGGTCCACGTATGGATTGCGCAACAGAATCGACCGCTGGAGCGCGGGATCGGAATCGAGCAACGCCGTGGCGCGTTTCAATGCGAGCACGTGGGCAACCGTGCGATCGAACTCCGCTCGAATCAACGGGAAGTAACGATCGCCCAGCTTCCCGGCGAGCCGCGCATAGCGCGCCGCGATGGCGAGATCGGCCGTCGCGAGCACCATCTCCACGTCGTCGAGCAGGGCCTTCAGGAACGGCCATTCGCGCGCCATCTCCCCCAGCGCGTCCGCACCGTAGCGCCGGGTAGTGCCATCCAGCGCCGTGCCCA
>QHUQ01000188.1 GCA_003221985.1 Gemmatimonadota bacterium
TCAATAAGGCCGGCCCCGCAGACACTTAACCAGGCTCGGGCCGTGCCGTCTTCTGTCTGGCGGCGGAGTACCTCCCAGCATGCATCGAGGCCCGCCGTCCCCGGACCGCTCGCAAGGGCGCCCGAGATAGCGGCGTCGCGCGCTTCAGCGATCTGCGCCGCTGCCGCGCGCAGCAACCTGGCGCGTGATGCGTAGTGATAGATGACCAGGCCTTTGACAACCCCGGCCCGGTGCGCGACCGCATCGAGAGAGAACCCGTCGATGCCCCCGCGCTGCAGCGTGTGGACGGCGGCGGCAAGGATCGTGGCGCGCGTAGCGGAGGCGTCTTTCGGCACGTTGTTGTCCTGACGGTCAATAATGGGGATTGGGCGCAAGGGCGCAAGCCGAAACAAATCAGCAACCTTTTGGCCTATCCCCGAGTCTCATCTTGACACGACCCTAACACCTTCGCTCGCACGCGATGAAACCTTGGACCCGCATGATTTGTATGAGGATGACCAACCCATGATCGACAAACCGGTCGCTGCTACGGGCACCATGCCTGGTACGTTCTCCCCCCTCGTCCGCGCGGTCATCGATTCCGTGACCGAGGGCATCGTCATCTTCGACCAACAGGGCCGCCTGCTGTACGCCAATTCCTCCGCGCGGCGCGCCATCGATGGACAAAACGGCGACGTGCGCAACCGCCTGCAGAGCCTCGGCGCGAGGTTCTCCGCACTCAAGAACGGCGCGCAGAGTCTCGGCGAAGCCGCAATCCTTCCCTCAGCCGGTCCCCTCACTCTAGCCGAACGCGAGCGCCAGGCGATCACCGACACCTTGCAGGACACGAGCGGCAAGCTGGCGGAAACGGCGCGACGCCTGGGGATCAGCCGCACGACGCTGTGGAGGCGCCTCAAGTCTTACGGGATGGACGGCTTCCGCGCCTCTCCGTAGGCTCCTAGCTTCCCCGGGGGATGCCCCCCCCCGACCCCGCGCCTCAACCGTTCGTCATCGAGGAATACGTCCGCTGGTCGGACGTGGACTTCGCGGGGATCATTTTTTACGGCTCCTACGTGCGGCTGTTCGAGATCGCCGAGACGGAAATGTTTCGGCATTGCGGACTGGCGTACGCGAGGATGTTCGACGAATACGACATCTTCCTGCCGCGCAAAGCCGTTCATAGCGAGTTCTACTGGCCCGCCCGTCTCGATGACCAGCTACGTATCGCCGCGTATGTCGGCAAGGTCGGGACAAAATCGCTGACACTCCATTTCGACGTCTTGCGAGCCGACTTGACCGCGCTCGGCGCGGCCGGGTGGATGGTGCTGGTGTGCGTCGACCGGAAGAGATTGAAGCCGACTCGGTTGCCCGCAGGACTGATTGCAGCCCTGGCGCCGCACACGCTCAGTCCCGAGGCCGCGCGCAAAACGTTGGGGGTCGCCCCATCGCCGCGCTGAGAGCAACCCCTGCCCTGCTATTGCTTCTGACGCACTGCAACCGCGGCACGGACGAGCCGCGGCGGCTCCAGGCGATGGTCGCGTTTCCTCCTCGAGACACGATTCGGTTCGCGCTCCCGGCGACCATGTATCGCTGTGCCGGTGAGAGCTCCGTGCTGCTGGAGTCTGCGAACCCGGAGGGAAGTGGCGTGCTGCTGCGCGTGCGCTACCGCGACAGCCTGGTCTCGGGTTCATATCCGGTTGCGGCGCCCGGTGACACGGCGGCCGTACCGGCGGCGGTCGTGGCGGTCCGCTACCTCATCCGCGAGACGCCGCACGCGTTTGTGCTCGACAGCGGCACCGTGCACGTGCAGCGCGAAGACGACAAACTCGGCGCGCGTATCGAAGGCTCGGGACTCGAGAACGCGATTCGAACGCCGGCGCGCATCGAGTATCATGACGTCCCGCTGCGGGCGGAGACGGTGACGTGCGGGTACCAGCCATGACGGCAACGGCGGTCGTGCGCGTCGGCTTTATCGGGTCGGGGTTCGCCCGCCGCGTCCAGTTGCCTGGCCTCGCATTCGTTCCTGGTGCCAAAGCCACTGCGATCGCAAGCGGCCACCGCGCCAATGCGGAAGCCGTGGCGCGCGACTTCGGGATACCGCACGTCTTCAGTGACGGAGCGGAGCTGGCTCGCTCGCCCGACGTGGATCTGGTGGTCGTCTCCTCGACGCCGGATTCACACGCCCGCTGCGCGATCGCCGCGCTCGAGGCAGGGAAGCACGTGCTGTGCGAAAAACCGATGGCCATCGATGCGTTTGAAGCGGCGCAAATGGTGGCAGCATCTCAGCAGCATCCCGACAGGCTCGCATGGATCGACCACGAGTTGCGCTACGAGCCCAACCGCCGCCGCGCCCGCGAGCTGATTCGTTCCAACGCGATTGGCGAGCTTCGCCACGTGGAATTGTCTCTCATGCCCTACGTGCGCGGGGACGGCCGGCCGCAGGCGTTCGACGCGCCCTGGAATTGGTGGTCGGACGCCGCGCGCGGCGGCGGCATCTTGGGCGCGGTCGGGTCCCACTTCATCGACCTGTTCCGGTTCTGGAGCGGCAGTGAGATCACGCACGTCGCCGGGTTGGTTGAGACGTTCGTCCAGCAGCGCACGGACGAAGCGGGTGCGCTCCGTGTGGTTACGGCGGATGATTTCGCGAGCTGCGTGCTCCAAACCGGAAGCGGCGCGGTCGCCACCATCACCTTGAGTGCAATCGGACACCACGGACCGGGCCTCCTTGGCCGGGTCACCGGCAGCGGGGGAACGCTTTTGCTCAGTGGCGAAACCAAGCTCGAGTTTGGAAAGTCCGGGGGGCCACTCGAAGAC
The DNA here is from genome assembly GCA_003221985.1 of Gemmatimonadota bacterium. The sequence goes on from QHUQ01000188.1 coordinate 2,794, forward strand.
ATCTCCGCTCCGGACGATCTCTGGGAAAAGACGAAGCCGAACAACATGTGGGCGCGTTCGTTCGTGCGGCTGATGCGGGAGATGGTGGAGGTCATCCGCGGCGGCACACCGCAAGGCGAACCGGCCACGTTCCGCGACGGGTGGCAGGTGCAGCGCGTGCTGGACGCGATCCGCGGCCGGCGGGGTGTGCAGTTAGATTGAGTCGCGTGGAACAGACCTACTTCAGGAAGGGATTCGGCCTCAAGGGCGCCATCGAAGGCGCGCTGACGGCCGATTATCACAGCCGGGTGGTGGACGCCATCCGGACTGCCGGCTACACACTGGACGTCGGCGATCTCACGTTCCGGCTGGCTGGCGAATTCGGCTTCTGTTACGGCGTGGACCGTGCCGTCGAATACGCCTACGAGACACGCAGCAAGTTTCCCGGCAAGCGCACCTTCCTCGTCGGCGAGATCATCCACAACCCGCACGTCAATCAAAAGCTCGCGGCGATGGGCGTCGCGTTTCTGCAGCGCCCGGAGGGCCGTGACGCCGAGTTCGACTTCAGTGCCGTCACGGCCGACGATGTGGTGATCCTGCCGGCGTTCGGCGTGACGGTGCGGGACTTCGAACGGCTGCGGGCGATCGGGTGCGTGCTCGTCGACACGACGTGCGGCTCGGTCCTGAACGTGTGGAAGCGCGTCGAGGTGTACGCGCGCGACGGCTTCACCGCACTCATCCACGGCAAGAACTATCACGAAGAGACCAAGGCCACGTCGAGTCAGGTGAACAAGTATCCCGGCGGCAAATACCTCGTCGTGCGGGATATGAACGAGGCCCGGGTCGTGTGCGAGTACATAGAGGGACGGGGGACGAGAGACGAGTTTCTCCAGCAGTTCGAGGGCAAAATGTCGCCGTCGTTCGATCCCGACCGCGACCTGCAGCGCGTCGGCGTGGCGAATCAGACGACGATGTTGTCGGGCGAATCGCTGGCGATCGCCGGCGAGGTGGGGAAGAGCATGGCGCGGCGCTGGGGCGCCGAGGCCATCGGCGAGCATTTCCGCACGTTCGACACGATTTGCTCCGCGACGCAGGAGCGGCAGGATGCCGTGCTCAAGCTGATCGCCGAGCCGCTGGATGTGATGGTGGTGATCGGCGGCTACAATTCGAGCAATACGACGCATCTCGCCGCGATCTGCAGCGACAAAGTCACGACCTATCACATCGAAGACGCGGCGTGCATCGACCTTGAGGAAGGAAGCATTCGGTTCCGGCCGGTGGGTGCGCATACCACCGAGGAACGGCGCCAGAACTGGCTGCCGGCGGGCCCGCTCAGGATCGGGATTACCGCTGGAGCGTCGACGCCGAACAACAAGATCGGTGAGACGATCGAGCGGATTGCCGCGCTACGCGGGGATGCGCTAGAGGTGCTGCCGAAATGAGGTAGTTTGGAGCCGATGATCGATGCGCTAGACTCGCTCCGCGAAACCCTCGCTCCCCACTATGACGTCGAACGCGAGATCGGCGTTGGCGGAATGGCTCGCGTTTACCTCGCCGTGGAAAAACACCCGCATCGCCGCGTCGCGATCAAAGTGCTCGATCCCGAGCTGTCCACCCGGCTGCTGCGCGAGCGGTTCATTCGCGAGGTGGATCTCGCCTCGAAGCTCACGCACCCGCACATCGTCCCCCTCTTTGCGGCGGGCGAAGCCGGCGGACTGTTCTATTACGTAATGCCGTACATCGAGGGCGAATCACTGCGGCACCGGTTGCTGCGCGAACGACGCCTGGCGCTCGAAACGGCATTGCACATCGCCGCCGACGTGGCTGACGCGCTCGCGTTCGCCCACTCGCAAGGCATCATCCACCGCGACATCAAGCCGGAAAACATCCTGCTCTCGTCGGATCACGCCGTGGTCGCCGATTTCGGCATCGCGCGCGCGATCAGTGCCGCCGGCAACCTGTCGATCACCCAGACGGGTCAATCCATCGGATCGCCGGGATACATGAGTCCCGAGCAGGCCTTCGGGATGCCGGCCGACGCGCGCAGCGACGTGTACAGCCTGGGCTGCGTGTTGTTCGAGATGCTCGCGGGAGAGCCGGCGATTGTGGCGCTCAACGAACGGCTGATCCACAACTGGGCGGCGTTGGAAACGAGCCCGGCGCTGCGTCGGGCGCCGGCGGGCGTGGCGCGCGCGGTGAAACACGTCGTGTCGAAGTCGATCGCGCCGCTGCCGGACGAACGCTTTGCGACCGCGGAGGCGTTCGTAGCGGCGCTCGGCGGGACCGGCCACCGCGTGAGCACGCCGACGCGCAGTGTCTTCGCCGGTCGGCGGGGGCGCTGGCTGGTTGCGGCGACCAGCGTTGTCGCGGTCCTCGGCATCACGACCGCAGCCATCGTGCTGCGGAACCCGACCCTTGCCGTGCACGAGCGTCGCGTGGCGGTCGCCGTGATGGAGAATCGCACCGGCAATCCATCGCTCGACAACCTCGGCTTCATGGCGGCCGATTGGGTGACGCAGGGACTGGCGCAGACCGGCATTGTCGAAGTCGTCCCCTCTGTCTCCGTGATGTCGTCGGCGATGCACACGGGCGAGCCCGCCGGCCTGCGCGACGCGGCCGCGATCCGCGCGCTCGGGCGCGCGACGGGCGCGGGTACCATCGTCTCGGGTGGCTACTACCAGCAAGGCGACAGCGTTCGGTTCCAGGTGCA
>QHUQ01000027.1 GCA_003221985.1 Gemmatimonadota bacterium
TCATGGAAAGCGCTAACCGAATGGTCACGCCGACGCGGTTGCAGGTGAAGGGTTGGGCTCGCGTCGGTCCGGCGGGCGCGCACACGCTGCGGCGTGGCGCATGGTATCCCGTCGTTCGCATCTCCTCGAGCAACATCGTCGTCCTCGACGTCGACCGGCACAACGTGCCGGTCGACCGTCGCTTCCTCGAGATCCGTTATCATCCGCCGGAGCGGTGGACGATCGTCCGCTGTGAGCCGCGCGTCATCGAACGGCTCGGTCGTATCTTCCCGCTGACGTACGCGGTGTGTCCGGCATGCCGGCACCGCCAGGGGATCGAGGCGCGGACGAACGAGATGACATGCGACCGCTGTCATAAGTCGGCGGCGATGGCATGGGACGAGCTCTCGTAGACGCCGAGAGGCCGAGAGGCTGAGGGGCTATCGGGAACGAGGGGTCAGGAAAGTCTCCTGACCCTTTTTTCTTTTTACAGCAGGGCGACCGAGTCTCCGAGTGAGACAGTGCCCGTCCCTTCACCCACGCAGTAGAACCCTCTCATCCCATTATCCAGAAACTGTAGATGCTTTTTGAGCTCCTCGGGCTCTACGTGTTTGCCGAGCGCCCATCCCGTGAACGGCCGGCACGGATGCGCCACCTGCAGGATTTTCAGCCGCACTCGTTCTTTGCCTTCGGGGGAGAGGATCGCCACGCCGGCCGCGAGGTCGTCATAGCCGAATTGCCGGTCGCTCGTCGCGATGATGTTTTCGCCCGCGCATCCCATCACTACTCGGTCCCCGAAGTGCTCGCGCATCGCGTCGTAATGCGCTGTGAAGCCGAGCGAGATGCCGTGCAGCCCGTCTTCGTTTTTGGTAACGGGGTGCGACCGATGGTGGACGTCGACGACCCACATGCCGCCGGGGCTCGCGCCGAGTGCACCGTCGGGTGAGACGTGCAACGCGGGCACGGCGAGCAGGGGTGTGGGGTCGTATGTCCGTGTGGGCTTCTCGCCCGTCTTGAGCGAGTCGCGTTGGATCTGCAGTCGAGTGACCGTTCCGATCGCGCGCATAACGAAATCTAGCAGGATGTGCTACATTGGCCCCCGCTCATGGCTCCCTCTCCACGCGGCTGGGCGCGATGCCTGGACAACGTTGCCGACGTTCTGCGGCGCGGGGCGTGGTACCCCATCGTCGATGAAACCGACGACGGCAAAGTGGTCATCGAAGTGCGCAAGAGACCGGTGCGCGTCAGCCGCATCGATGTCGCCGTGCGCGAGACGCCCCCCGACCACTGGAGCATCGTCGTCCGGACCGGCCTGCTCCGCCCTACCGTGGGCGGCAGGGAAGGGGAGGAGGTCACCACCACGTACGCCGTCTGTCCCCACTGCCAGGAGCGTCAGGATTTCAGCGGCAAACCCGACTCCCTGAAGTGTCTCCGGTGCAAGACGGACGCGAAGGTGGACTGGTCGGAAACCTGCTGAGGGAGCGATCGGCCGTCAGCGATCTGCCATCAGGACCCCCCCAAAAGACTGCTCTTGCGAACAAGAAAATATTTAGTATGTTAACTATCAACATGTTAACATCTAACCCACGGCTGACGGCAGAAGGCTGACGGCCATGGGTGACCGCTCTGAGTTAGCACTGCAGCTCACTGACGCCGTGATCGCGGCGCGGCAGGCCATCGAGCGGGCAGGGAATCGCGCGTACAAGGCGTTTGGGCTGTCGCAGCGGGCTCACGCGGTCATGCAGGCCGTCGACCTGGGCGGCCCCGATGGCGCCCGGCCGAGTGACGTCGCCAGCGGATTGGGTGTGTCCCTCACTCGGCACGGGCTGGAGGTGCTACTGCGCGTTGGACAGCTCGAGCGGCGCCTCGCCGCCCGCACGATCGAGGGAATGCCGGCCTCGGCCATGGCGCGGACCATCCAGGTACTGCAGGAGCTCAAGTCACGGCTGGCACAGAAGTCGCTCGAGGTCGTACGCTGAGCGAGCATACAGATGTGCGAATCTTTATGCAGCGCCACTCCCCCCTTCGGAGCCACGGTGTCGCTTCACGCATTACTTCAACGTTTCTCACTAGACGTAGTCAGTTCAACGTATTCGCTTCGACGTTGCTGAGCGCACTGTCGCTTGTTCTCGCGCTACCGCAGTCTGTTTCAGTCTGCCTAGTTTTCCACATCTCCAGCCCCGCGTGCATTTGTGGATAACCGAACGAACGGCCTCCCGCAGATCCGCCGCACCAAGATCGTCGCGACCCTGGGCCCCGCTACCGGCAACGAGCCCACGATCGGTGCTCTCCTCCAGGCCGGTGCGAACGTGCTGCGCATCAATGCCTCGCATGGGACGCCGGAGTTGCGCGCCGAGTGGATCGACGCCGCCCGTCGGGTCGCGGGGCGCATCGACTCGCCGGTCGCCGTGCTGCTCGACCTCCAGGGGCCGCGCATTCGGGTCGGACATCTGCCCGCGCCGCGCGAGCTGAAGCCGGGGCAGGAGGTCGTGTTCGCTCCCGAAGAGACTGCCCGGGGCGACGAGTTGCCGACCACCTACGACGGCCTCGCCAATGACGCCCGGGTCGGCTCGCGCATCCTGCTGAACGACGGGCTCCTCTCCGTGGAAGTCACCGCCGTGAAGCCCCCACGCGTGCACGCCCGCGTGATCGATGGCGGCATTCTGACGGCGCATAAGGGCATGAACCTCCCGGGCGTGCAGGTTTCCGCGCCCGCGCTCACCGAGAAGGACCGCGAGGACGTCCAGGACGCCCTCAAGATCGGTGTGGACTATCTCGCGCTGTCGTTCGTGCGTCGTCCGGAGGACATCGAGGAGCTGCGGGGACTGGTTCACGGGGCCGCCACCAAACTCGTGGCGAAGATCGAGAAGGCGACCGCACTCGACAATCTCGAAAAGATCGTGGCGGTATCCGATGCCGTCATGGTCGCGCGCGGTGACCTCGGTGTCGAGCTGCCGTTCGAACAGGTGCCCCTGGTGCAGAAGCGGCTCATCAGCGAGGCGAATCACCAGGGCAAACCGGTGATCACCGCGACGCAGATGCTCGAGTCCATGGTGCACAACCCGCGCCCCACGCGAGCCGAAGCCTCCGACGTCGCCAACGCGATTCTCGACGGCACGGACGCGGTGATGCTGTCGGCGGAGACGGCCGTGGGCCAGTACCCGGTGGAAGCGGTGCGCGCCATGGACCGGATCATCCGCGAAATGGAACGCCACCCGGCGCGGCGCGAAGAGCGGCGCCGGGAGACCGGAAGCGTACACACGGAAGACGCGATCGCGTGGGGGACGTACGCGGTGGCGCGCATGCTCAAGACACCGCTCATCGTCACGCTCACCAAGGGCGGATTCACGGCGCGCAAAGTCGCCGCGCTGCGGCCACCGGTCCCGATTCTCGCCGTCACGACCGAGGCGCCCACCTACCGGCAGCTCGCCCTGGTGTGGGGTGTGACCCCGATCCTCGTGGATCACGTGCCCGGCTACGATGCCATGCTGACCGTCGTGCGCGATCTCATTCTCAAACGGCAATACGCGAAGCCCGGTGATTGCATCGTGATGACGGCGGGCGTCCCGTGGGACGTCTCCGGCAGCACCAACCTCATCAAGGTCGAGGTAGTGTGACGTGCGGCTGATCTTTCTCGGCACCGGCACGTCGTTCGGCGTGCCGCAGATCGGCTGTCGCTGTGCTACTTGTACATCCGTTGACCCTCGCGACCGGCGTACCCGGACCGCCGCACTGATCGAGACCGAGGGCAAACGGCTCCTGATCGACACGCCACCCGAGCTGCGGCTGCAGCTCGTCGCGGCCGGCGTCGATCACATCGACGCGGTGTTGTTCACGCACGCGCACGCCGACCACGTACACGGCATCGACGACCTGCGCGCCCTCTCCGTCCGTCAGGGCGCGATGCTGCCGGCCTATGGCTCGCGCGGGACGATGGCGGAGCTGGCGACGAAGTTTCCCTACATCTTCGATCCGTCGATTGTCGTGCCGATCGGAACGAGCAAACCGGAGCTCAAGGCACATGTGCTCGAGTCGGGAAAGACCATGTCCATTGCCGGGGTGCCGGTCCTGCCGCTGTCCTTGCCGCACGGAGATCACGCGGTCTTCGGCTATCGCGTGGGCGCGGTGGCGTATCTGACGGACGTGAAGACGATCCCCGATGACGTCGTCACCGTCCTGGCGGGACTCGACGTGCTGGTGCTCAACGCGCTGCTGTCGCGTCCCCATCCGCTCCACCTGTCCGTGCCGGAAGCGGTCGCCGCGGCACAGCGCGTCGGTGCCCGGCGCACGTTCTTCACGCATCTCACGCACGAGAACACGCACGCGGCCCTTGCCGCGAAGCTGCCCCCCGGCATCGAGCCTGCGTATGACGGGCTGGTTATCGACCTACCCGGGGCATAAATTCCGCCGCGAGGAGACTCATGCTCAAGGAATTCGACAATCCCGCCGTCCGGCAGAGCACCAGGATGGACGAATTGGTCCGTCCGGCCGTGTTCGGGAACGAAGACGAGAAGGCCCAGGCGCGCTGGTTGATCTGGGAGATCGGGCAGCGCGCCGGCGTCCGGCCCGCCTCGATTCACGAGCTGTACATGGCGCGGGGCCGGGGCGAAGTGCCGGCGTTCACCACGCCCGCGATGAACGTCCGGATTCTCTCCTACGACACGGGGCGCGCGATCTTCCGCGCGGCGAAGCGACTCGACGCCGGGGCGATCATCTGCGAGATCGCCCGGAGCGAGATCGCCTACACCGACCAGCGGCCCGCCGAGTACGTCGCCGTGATGACGGCCGCGGCGCTGCGCGAGGGATTCACGGGTCCGCTGTTCATCCAGGGCGACCACGTCCAGGTCAACGCGAAGAAGTACGCGGCTGATCCCGAGGCCGAGCTCAAGGCGTTGCGCGCACTGATCGAGGAAGAGCTGCACGCCGGCTTCTACAACATCGACATCGATACGTCCACGCTCGTCGATCTCTCCAAGCCCAATCTCGACGAGCAACAGCGGACGAACTACGAGCGCGCCGCCGAGCTGACGAAGTTCATCCGTGACCGCGAGCCGGACGACGTCACCGTTTCCGTCGGTGCGGAGATCGGCGAAGTCGGCGGCAAAAACAGCGACGTGCACGAGCTGAAAGCGTTCATGGACGGCTACAACCGGACGTTGAAGAAGTTCGGGACCCCGGCCGGTATTTCGAAGATCTCCGTGCAAACCGGCACGAGCCATGGCGGCGTCGTGTTGCCCGACGGCTCGATCGCCAAAGTGCAGCTCGACCTCGCGGCGCTGAAAGCGCTGTCGCACGATGCGCGGACGAAGTACGGGCTCGGAGGCGCGGTGCAGCACGGCGCCTCCACGCTGCCGCCGGAAGCGTTCTCGCAGTTCCCTGCGTGTGAGGCCGTCGAGATCCACCTCGCGACGAATTTCCAGACCATCGTCATGGATCATCCTGCGCTGCCGAACGATCTGCGCCGCGAAGTGAACGAGTGGGTCAAGCGCGAAGCGAAGGAAGAGTGGAAGAAGGGCGACACCGAGGAGCAGTTCATCTACAAGAGCCGCAAGAAAGCGATCGGACCCTTCAAGCGGCGGTTCTGGGATCTTCCCGCCGAGGTTCGCGCCGCCATCGGGGCCGACCTCGAGAAGACGTTCGCCTTCCTGTTCGAGCAGCTGCGGGTGCAGGGCACACGCGCGGCGACCGATCGGTACGTCAAACCGAAACTCGTGTCACACGCCGCGCCGCGCGCCGCGCTCGTGTCGGCACCGGATGACGCGGAGGCCGGCGAATGAACGAGCGGAGTGGAGGAGGCTTTGGCGCGTTCCTGTTCGGCATCGTGCTCGGCGCCGTGGCGGGGTTCGTCTTCGCGCCAACCGAGGGCGGGGAAAGCACGCGCCGCAAGGTGACCAAGGGCCTGCGCAACTTGAAGGAGCTGGCCGAAGAAAAGGTGGACGAGGTCCGCGGCCTGCTGCAGGAAGCTGAAGAGGACGCCGAGTCTCAAGAGTCCGAAGGTGAAGACGAAGAGGAGCCGGAGATCGCGACACGCGAGCAGCTGCGCCGCCGGCTCGAGGCCGCCCGCCGCCGTCGCGCCCGGGCTACCAGGCCGCCGGTGTCCCCTGCCCCCGGGTCCGATGAGGAGGACGAGCCGCTCGCGTGAATCGTGAAGGCGGCTGGCACCGCACGGTCACCGGTGTCGTCCGGCGCACTCTCGAGGCCGCCTACGAAGACAACATCCCGTTTCTCGCCAGCGCCGTCGCGTTCGACATTCTGCTCACGGCCATCCCCTTCGTCGGGCTCGTCCTGGCCGTCGTCGGCTACCTCGCCCAATATCAGCTCGCCATTCACCAGCTCAACGTCCACGAGCTGCTGGAACGCTTCCTCCCCGAGTCGAGCGGCGGGGAGACCGGTCAGTTCGGCTTCATCGAGCGCGCGCTCGGCGACCTGGTCGCGCGGCGCGGCCACCTCACACTCCTCGCCGCGCCCCTGTTCCTGTGGTTCTCGACTCGTATGTTCGGAGGACTGCGCGCGGCATTGAACGAGGTGTTCGACACCGAGGAGAACCGATCCTGGCCAAGAGCCAAGCTGGTCGATATCGCGATGGTCTTTGTGGCCGGAACCCTGTTCGTAGGGATCGCCTTCGCGTCCACGACCCGCGGCATCTGGTCGCAGCTGGCCTCGCTCCTGTTCAGCACCTCGCTGTTCTACGTGATCTTCAAGTACCTGCCGAGCCGGCGGATCTACTGGCGGACGGGCGTGGTCGCATCGCTGTTCTGCGCGGTGGCGTTCGAAATCGCCAAGCGGCTCTACGCGCTATATGTGGCGCGCTTCGTGACCTTCGACCGCGTGGCATCGGACGCGAACCTGATCGGTTTCCTGCTGTTCGTTCTGTGGATCTACTACACGTCCTACGTGTTCTTGCTGGGCGGCGAAGTGGCGGAGACGTACGACCTGATGCGCATGCGGCGCCTCCAACGCGTGCAGCTCGGATGACATCGCCACCGATCGATCTCCGCTCCGATACCGTCACCCGGCCGTCGCCCGCCATGCGGCGCGCCATGGCGGACGCGGAGGTCGGCGACGACGTCCTCGACGGCGATCCGACGACCCGCCGACTCGAGGAGCGGGTCGCCGACCTGCTCGGCACCGAGGACGCGCTCTTCTTCCCGTCGGGCACCCAGGCAAATCAGACCGGCATCGCGCTGGTGACGGAGCCGGGCACGGAGCTCCTGCTCGAAGCGAACGCGCATCTCGTGCACTCCGAGGTCGCTGGCGTCGCCGCGCTGTCGGGCGTCCAGATCCGTCCGATCACGACACCCGATGGCCTCCTGACGCCCGAGCTGCTGCGCGGCGTGATACGCGCGCCGTCACCGCACGTGCCGCGCGCCACCGCACTGGCGATCGAGAACACGCACAATACGGCAGGCGGCCGCGTGCTGAACGCGGCGGCGGTCGATGCGCTGGTTCGCGTCGCGCGCGAGTCGCGAATGGCGGTCCACCTGGACGGCGCGCGCCTGTGGAACGCCGCGGTTGCCATGGGCGTGCCGCCCGCGCGCCTGACGCTGGGCGCCGATACCGTGATGGTGAGCATCTCGAAGGGGCTCGGCTGTCCCGTCGGATCGTGTCTCGGATTCAAGAAGTTGATGCGGGCGCGGGCGTGGGAGATTCGCAAGCGCCTCGGCGGCGGCATGCGCCAATCGGGCATTCTTGCGGCCGCGGGATTGTTCGCGCTCGATCAAAACTTGTCGCGGATCGGTGAGGACCACGCGAACGCCCGCCGTTTTGCGGAATTGCTTTCCGGCAGTCCGGCCGTCCGACCGACCGTCCCCGAGACGAACATCGTGATGGTCGACCTGCTGCGCGAGCGCGATACGCCAGAAACGGTTGCGACGCGCCTTGCGACGGCCGGTGTGCGCCTCGCGCCGTGGGGGCCGCGGCGGCTCCGTGCCGTCACGCATCTCGACGTCGGACGCGAGGACGTGGAACGCGCGGCGCGAATCATCGTGGAGACGCTGGCGTGAGCGCGCGCCCGGAGCCCCGCTCGCAGGCGATGCCGATGGAACGGGCGATCTTGTGGAACCCGCCCGCCGCGCCGGGCACGACCGCCCCGGGGCGCCCGTCGAGCCGCTCGCCCTATCCGATTTTTTTCCAGCAGGAAGCCGTCATCGCCCTCCAGGAGCATCTCAAGAGCTCGCCGACGCAGGCGATCTTCGGCTTTCTCATCGGTGACCTGTACCGCGATCCGGAAACGGGCGTGCTGTACACCGTGATCGACAAGACGCTGAAGCTGAGCCAGGCGATCTACGGCGATAAGACGGAAGTCGTCGTGTCCCGGTTGTGGGATCGCATGCAGGAGCAGCTGGCGAAAGCCTCCGCGTCGTTGCTCGGCTGGTACCACAGCCACCCGGGGCAGGGCGGCTTCCTCACCACGCACGACGTCGAGACGCACGAGAAGTTCTTCACCGATCCGTGGCACGTGGCGATTCTCGTGGCAGCGGAGGCCGGCGGCCTCACGGGACGGTTCTTTCGCACGACGCAGAGTGCCGACTGGCACAAGACGCCGCTGCCATTTTACGAGCTGCTCCAGCCCGACTCGATCAAGCCGGACGGGAAGAAGCGTTCGTTTATTACGTGGCGGAACTACAAGGCATACGGGCCGACGCTGACCGGGCCCAAACCGCCAAAGCCGGCACCCGCTCCAAAGCCGGAACCAGCGCCGCCACCCAAGGCGGAGGAGCCGGAAGAAGAGGAAGCCGAAGTCGAGGAGACGCAGGAGACGCAGGAGACCGCGCCGGCGCCGGCCCCCGAAAAAGGATTTCGCATCATGCGCTCGAGTGCGGACGACATTCCCGTCATCCGCACCAGCGCGGACGATGAGCCGGCGGCGCCTCCCCGGCCGGAACCACCGCCGCCACCGGCGCCCCCTCCCCCGCCTAAGAGCGCCGCGAAGACGCGGCCGGCGGCGCCGGTGTTCGTGCCCGACGAGCCTCCCCCTCTCCCTCCGAAGCCTCCACCAGCGCCGCCGCCGCCAGTGCGGAAGCCGATTGATGACATTCCCTGGACGGTGACACCGGAGTCGGTGGCGTCGGTGCCGCCCCCCCTGCTGGCGCCGGCGCCGCGGCGCACGCCGACCCACACGTTCCGGCTGCTCGAGCAGGATGAGGAGAAGAAAAAGCCCACGACCAAGGTGCGCCGCCGCAAACGCCGCGGACCCTGGCTCCGGCGGTTCGGGATGCTGCTGCTATTGGCGGGCGTGGGAGCGGGCGCGTATTGGTACGTCGCGCACCGCAATCCCCGCGTGCCGCCGCCGTGGGCGGGGTTGCTCGACAAGGCGAAGCAGTTGGTGTCGCGCGTGACGCAGAAGACCCCAGCGCCGCCGGCGCCGGGTCCGCGTCGTCCGTCTCGTACAACCGCGAGCGCACCCCCTGCCGCGACCTCCCCTATCGCCGCGCCGCCGCCGGCGCCGCCGCCCGCGCCGCCGCCGGCGCCGCCACCCCAGCCGCGCCCGGCACCGCCTCCGGCCCCACAGCCGGTCGTATCGCCCTTCGCGCGGTTCGACCGCCTGAGCGACTCGTTGACACGGGCGGTGCGCAATTTCCAGGATCGGGCGCGCCTCTTCGCGAGTGGTCAGGTGGACTGCGCCGGACTCGCCACCGGCCTCGTGTCGGTCGAAAACCTGTGGATCAGGTATAGCACGGAGCGACGGGCGCGCGTGGCGGCGTTCGATCAGCGGCGGGCGGTGCAGGACCAGGCGCTGTACTCTGCGGTGGACTCGGTTTCGCGACGCTTCGACAACTCGGGGTGCCCGCGGCCGTGAGCGCCTTGCTCGTCTTGCTGCTCGCGATGCAGGCGGGGGGGGGGCGGGGGGAGCGGGGGGGGCCGGCGCCGCTCCGCAAGAGCGATCTGGTGCGCCTGCTTTCCGGCTCGGTGATGGCGCCCGCGGAGCTCAGACAGCTCGTTCGACGGAACTGCCTGACGTTCGACCCCACCGACCGCGATCGCCACGATTTCAGGCTGCTGGGTGCGGATGCGGCGCTGCTGGCGGCAGTCGATGATTGCGCACGCCGTTCGGCGACGCGGCCGGCACCTCGCCAACCTCCACCACCTCCACGCTCCCCCCCACCCTCCTCCATCGCCTCCGCCACGCGTTCGGGCTTCCTGTCAGGTGGCGGCCAGCGCGGCTCTGCGGGTGGCCAGTTGCCGCGCGCGCTCGTGTTTGAAGCGCGCGACTCGGCGGGCACACCGCTGTCGCGTCAGGCCGTCGCGTTCACGGGGATCAATGCGCGCATCGAGCCGGCTGCCGCGCTGACCGATGCGGCAGGACAGGCTCGCGTCGGCGTGACGTTAGGCGAGCGTGCCGGCCTGGCGACCGTCATCGCCTCGATCGGCGTGATCGAGAAGCAAGTTGCCTTCAACGTGGCGGCGGGAGCAGCGGCGCAGCTCGTCGTGCTGTGTGGCCAGGCCAGCGTCGCCACCCGATTCGCGATCCGCCCCGACTCGAGTGCCACGTTGCGCGTGTCCGCGCAGGATGGCTTTGCCAATGCGACACCGCTGCTGGGACTGCGCGCGGCCGTCGCCGACGCGCGCATCTTCCGGGTGGTCCGCGTGGCGCAGGACAGCGTCTCTGGGGTCGTGGTGCTCAAGCCCGATCAGCCCGGGACCACGAGCCTCGCCGTGATCGCGAACGGAATGCGCCAATATCTTACGGTAACTGTCCCGCCTCGCGCAGCTCCCGGAAAGACCGATTGTCCGTAATGGGACGGTGCGCCTTGGCATGATCAATGATCAATGTTCAATGATCATTGTTCATTGATTATTGGATGTAAAATGCCCCAGGCACCCCGCAACGAATCCCGACATCGTTTAGCGCTGCTCCCTGCGGGGGCCTGACGCGGTTCACGAGCGGAAAGCCTGCGGACCTGGGGCACACGAAAGCTACCTAGGTTAGATTCCCTTCTCAATGATTGCCCTCGCACGCAAGTACCGCCCCAAGCAATTCTCCGATCTCATCGCCCAGGACCACGTGGCCGCCGCGCTCCGTGGAGCGGTGGCGCAGGGTCGCGTGGCGCATGGCTACCTCTTTGCCGGACCCCGTGGCGTCGGGAAAACGACCGCCGCCCGTATCCTCGCGATGGCGCTGAATTGCGAGCGCCGCACGTCGGCGGGGGCAGGGGAGCCGTGCGGCGAATGCGATCCGTGCCGGCGCATCTGGACCGGAGCCGCCAATCTGGACGTGGTCGAGCTCGACGCCGCCTCCAACCGGGGCGTGGACGACGCGCGCGACCTGCGCGAGCGGGCCATGTACGCCGCGAGCACCGAGGCGGGATCCAAGGTCTATATCGTCGACGAAGCCCACATGCTCACCCGCGAGGCGTGGAACGCGCTGCTGAAAATTCTCGAGGAGCCACCCGCCCGGGTCGTGTTCGTCTTCGCCACGACCGAGCCGCAAAAGATCGCCAACACCGCCGCGCCGATCCTGTCGCGGCTGCAGCGCTTCGACTTCCGGCGCATCGGCCCGCACGCGATCGTCGCCCGCCTCAAGGAGGTCGCCGAAGCTGAACAGCTGTCGGTCGAGGACGACGCCCTGCATCTCATCGCGAAGAGCGCCAACGGCGGGATGCGCGACGCGCTCTCGCTCCTCGACCAGGTGCTCTCGTTCGGTGAAGGGCCGGTCGCCGCCGGTCGGGTGCGCGAGGTCCTGGGACTGATCCCCGACGAGCTCTACGGCGAGATGCTCCGGACCATCGTGGGACGGGATCCTGCCGGGGTCTTCCCACTCGTCGAGCGGCTGCTCGAGGGTGGTGCGGACCTCGGCGAGTTCGTCAACGGCGCCGCCGAGACATTGCGCGCCTTGCTCCTCGTCGGCGTCGGCGGTCAGCCGGAAGGGATGACGGAAGGCCTGTTGGCCGTCGTGCGCGAGTACGCGCCGCAGCTCCCGCCCGGCGACATCGTCCGCCTGCTCACGATTCTGAGCGAGTCCGAAGAGCGTCTGAGCCGCAGTGCCAACACTCGCATGCTCGTCGAAGTCTTGTTGCTGCGATGGGCGATGCTCGACCGAACCGTCGAGCTTTCCGAAGTGATCGAAGCGCTGGGGAAGGGGGACCTGGGACGGGAGACGGGTACTACCGGACCCGCATCAGTTCCTGCGCCAGCGGTACCCGTCCCCCCTCCCTCTTCCCCCGTCCCCGGTCAGAAGTTGGAACCCACCCTCGACAACGTTCGGTCGATTTGGGCACACGTGATCAGCGACGCCCGCGCGAAGTCGCCGATGCTCGGCAGCCTGCTGGCGGAAGCGGACGTCGTGGGCGTCGACGGCCGCGTCGTGACCCTCCGTCCCGGCCATGCAATCCATGCCGAGGGACTCGAGCGGCAGCGCGATGCGATCGCGCAGAGTCTGGGGCGTTATGTGAGTGAGGCACCGCGCGTGAAGGTTGTCGCAGGCAGTGCGACACCCCCCACCGCGCCCCCTGGGCGCATCACCGAACAGGGGGCCAACGCGGAACGCCTCAAGAGTCTGCGCGCCAAGGATCCCACCCTGAGCGCGGCTGTGGACGCATTAGATTTGGAGCTGCTCGAATAGCTTGCCAACAGTCTCACGAGGGGTAACTTTCGACGTATGGCGGATTTATCTAGCCTGCTCCAGCTCTCCCAACAGATGCAGGGGCGGCTTACCGAGATCCAGACGCAGTTAGCGCAGCAGACACTGACCGTGTCGGCCGGTGGCGGCATGGTCCAGGCCACGGTCGACGGGCGGGGGCACATTCGCGGCATCAAGATCGATCCCCAGGCGGTCAGTCAGGGCGACGTCGAGATGCTCGAGGATCTCGTGCTTGCCGCGGTGGCGGAGGCGCAGAAGCGCGCGGCCGAGCTGTATCAGGCCGAGGTGCGGAAGCTGGCGTCGGGTCTGCCGTTCCCATTTCAGTTGCCGCTCTAGGCCCCCGCCCCCGGCCTACCTGTGTCCGCCATCGAGGACCTTGTGGCGGAGCTGGCCAAGCTCCCCGGGATCGGGCGTAAAACCGCCCAACGGCTCACGTTCCACTTGCTGAAGCAGCCCGCAGAAACCGCGGAGCGGTTGGCGGAAGCGATCCGGCGCGTCCGTGGCACCGTCATGGCGTGTGGGGCCTGCGGCAATCTCTCGGACGAGGATCCGTGCCCCATCTGCCGCGACCCGCGGCGCGACGCGGCGCTGCTGTGCGTGGTTGAAGAATCAGGTGACGTCGGTGCCATCGAGCGCGCCGGCCGCTATCGGGGCCGCTATCATGTGCTGGGCGGCCGGATATCTCCCCTGGACGGCATCGGGCCGGACGACTTGCATGTGGACCGCCTGCTCGCGCGGCTGGCGAACGGCTCGGAGGTTCGGGAAGTCATTGTGGCGACCAACCCGTCGATGGAGGGAGAGGCCACGGCGACATATCTCCAGCAGGTGCTGAAGCCCAGCGGCGTGCGGGTCACCCGGATCGCGCGCGGCTTGCCCGTGGGCGGCGACCTCGAGTATGCGGACGCGGTGACCATTGCCCAGGCGCTTGCGGCCCGGCGCGAGATGTCCGAGACTGACTGACTCCCTGACCCACCTCTAGGAGGCGCATGGCCGGGGCTGCAAGCTGGTCTTTCAACGAGAACGATTTCAAGCAAATCCAGACGCACCTGCAGGCGTTCCTGCGTGACTCGAACGCCCGCTGTGCGCTGCTCGTCGACCGCAACGGCCAGCTCGTCGCCACCGTCGGGGAAACGCCGCAGTTCGATCCGACCGCTTTTGCCTCACTGACCGCCGCCGATTTCAGCGCCAACGATCAGCTTGCGAAGATGATCGGCGAAGCGGAGTTCGCGTCGCTGGTACATCAGGGCGAGCGCGAGTCGATGTACCTCGCGGACGTGGCGAAGCGCGTGATTCTCGTCGTGCTGTTCGATCAGCGCGCGACGTTGGGGTTGGTGAAGCTCAAAGCCAAATCCGTCGTCGGCGATCTCAATAAGGTCTTCGAGGAGATGTTCAATCGGGTGGGGACGGGCCAGGCCCAGCAAAAAGGCCTGCTCGAAGGGGCGGAAGACGAAATTGACAAACTCTTCGGTTAAAGGGACGCGCCCATGTCGATGATCAACTACGCGTCCCGCGAGATCAACTGCAAGCTCGTCTACTACGGGCCGGGCCTCGGTGGGAAGACGACCAACCTGGAGCACATCTACGGGAAGGTCTCGCCCAACACGCGCGGCAAGATGATCTCGCTCGCCACCGAGACCGAGCGCACGCTGTTCTTCGATTTTCTACCGGTCGATCTCGGGACGATTCGGGGCTTCAAGACGCGCTTCCACTTGTACACCGTCCCCGGGCAGGTCTACTACAACGCCAGCCGCAAGCTCATCCTCAAGGGTGTGGACGGCATCGTGTTCGTCGCCGACAGCCAGATCGAGCGCATGGAGGCGAACGTCGAGTCGATGCAGAACCTGTACGACAACATGGCGGAGTACGGCTACGATCTGACGAAGATTCCGTTCGTGATTCAGTACAACAAGCGCGACCTGCCCAACGCGGCACCGATCAAAGACCTGCAGGCGTCGCTCAATCCGGGGTGGCCCATCGAGGACGGCGCGCGCCAGAAACAGACGCCCGACCCGGCGCATCCGGGCGAAAGCCTCGTCGAGAAAGTCGGGGGCGAGTGGGTCGGCCACGCGGCCTATCACGAGGCGGTGGCGGTCCGCGGGGACGGCGTGTTCGACACGCTGAAAGCCGTGAGCAAGCTGGTACTCAAGACGCTGAGCTGAGAGTCGTCGCGATGCGGTGGACCCTGCCCAACATCATCACGCTGGCGCGCATCAGCCTTACGCCGGTGATCGCGTTGCTGCCGTTCATTTCCGGATACTGGCCCAAAGTCATCGCGTTCGTGGTCTTCCTGATCGCCGCGTTCTCGGATCTGGTCGATGGCTATCTGGCGCGGCGCTACGGCTCGATCAGCGAGCTCGGCATGCTGCTCGATCCGATCGCCGACAAGCTGCTGCTGTTCGCGACCCTGATCCCGATCTTCTGGATGACGCGCCACCCGACGATCCTCGTGGACTATCGGATCAAATGGTGGGGGAGCTTCCCGGTCTGGGTCGCGCTCCTCCTGGTCGGACGGGAGGTGCTCATCACGGCGTTCCGCTTCTTCGCCAAGCGCCGGGGAATCGTGATTCCCGCGATGGGTGCGGGGAAGCTGAAGGCCGTCGTCCAGAACATCTTCATCGGCGCGACGATCGCCTGGTTCGCCTGGAAGGATGCGATCGCCGAAATGCATCTGGCCGGGGCCTTCCGCAATTTCTGGGACCAGTTCCACGGCTGGTTCGTGGCGGTGACGCTCGCGGGCGCCATCGTGCTCACCGTGTATTCCCTCCTCGTCTACCTCTACCGCTACCGGACACTCCTCAAAGTCGGCAAATGAAGCTCGAGGTCGTCACCATCGGCAGCGAGCTGCTGCTGGGCCAGATCATCGACACGAATGCCGCGGAGCTGGGACGGGCCCTGGCGGGCGCGGGCGTGGAAGTCGTCCGGCACAGCTCCGTCGCGGACCGGCCCGACGCGATTCGCGCCGCGGTGGCGGAGGCGCTGGACCGCACCGGCTTCGTCATCACCACCGGCGGCCTCGGCCCGACACGCGACGACATGACCAAGAAGGAAGTGGCGGCGCTTTTCAATAAGCCACTGCGGCTGGACGCCGCGCTGCTGCGCGCGCTCGAGGAGCGCTTCCGGCGGCTGGGCCGCGCCATGCCCGCGGTGAATCGCACGCAGGCCGAAGTGCCCGACGGCGCCACCGTCCTGGCGAACCCTCGGGGCACGGCGCCAGGGTTGTGGGTGGAAGACCGCGGTCGGGTGGTCGTGATGCTGCCCGGCGTGCCGTCGGAAATGCGCGGGCTGCTGGCCGAAGAGGTGCTGCCCCGGCTCGCCGAGCGCAGCTCGGGG
The DNA here is from genome assembly GCA_003221985.1 of Gemmatimonadota bacterium. The sequence continues at coordinate 15,890 of QHUQ01000027.1, forward strand.
GTGGTAGTGCGATCGCGCACCGTCCGCACCACCGGCGTCGCCGAGTCGGCGCTCGCCGAGCGCGTGGGCGCGATCGAGGACGACATCGCGCCGTTGACGCTCGCCTACTTGCCATCGACTGAAGGCGTGGAACTGCGTGTCACGGCGTGGGGACTGCGCGCCGATGACGCGGAGCGCCGTCTCGCGGCGGTGACGGCGCAGCTGCGCGAACGAGCCGGCGAGGACGGCTACGGCGAAGATGGGACCGACCTCGCTGCGGTTGTGCTGGAGCAGCTCCGCGCGCGAAAGGCGCGCCTAGTAGTCGCCGAATCATGCACGGGCGGCCTGTTGAGCGGTCGGATCACCGCCGTTCCCGGCGCTTCCGATGTCTTCATCGGAGGGGTCGTCGCCTACGACAACGTGCTGAAGAGCGGGACCCTGGATGTTCGCCCCGAGCTGCTCGACAAGCACGGCGCCGTGTCGGAGCAAGTCGTTCGCGCGATGGCCGAGGGCGTGCAGCGACAGTTCGCCGTGGATGCGGCATTGGCCGTCACGGGGATCGCGGGGCCGACGGGCGGGACGGCGGAGAAGCCGGTGGGGACCGTGTGGTTGGCCGCGCGGTACGGAGCCGACGTCCGCGCGTTGCGGCGCATCTTCCCCGGTGACCGTGGCGAGATCCGCGCGCGGGCGTCGCAAGCCGCCCTCGACTTGCTGCGCCGGCTGATCGCGGCCGCGCCGTGAACCGCGTCAATGCGCCCGACGGCACACCCCTCGTCTACGACGCCTACGAGGCCACCCACCCCGGCGTTGCCGTCCTGTTTCTGCATGACTGGGATCCCGAACCGGCGAAACCCGGCGAGCCATCGGCCGCAACGGGAATGCAGCTCCGCGATGCCGGCTACGCCGCGTACTTCCTCGATCAGCGCGGGCATGGCCGCTCCGGTGGCCGCCGCGGTCACCTCTCCCGCTTCAGCCAGTTGCTTGGCGATTTACAGGCGTTTCGTCGTGCCGTTCGCCCGCGACACGAGGTCCCGCAGGTCCTGGTTGGCCATGGTTTCGGCGGCCTGGTCGTGCTGCGCTACCTCGAAACTCAGCCGGGCGAACCTCCCGCGGCCGCCGTCATCTCGAGTCCCTGGCTCGCGTGGCGCCGGCGACCCGCCGCGTGGAAACGCGTTGCCGCGAGGCTCGCCGATCTGTGGCCGACGCTGCCGACGGGAACCGGAAGCCGCTACATGACGGCCAGCGCGCGGGCCGAGCTGCAGTGGGCGCAGCACGCAGTCCTGGCCGACGCTCAGCGCATCGAGCGTCCGTTGCTGCTCCTGCTTGCAGGCGAGGATCGGGTGATCGACGCCGCGGTCGCCCGGCGCTTCGCGGACGATCTCGCGCCGCGTGCGCAGCTCAACTGGTACGCGGAGCTCCCGCATGAGCTGCTCGCTGTGCCACGCGTGATGGCGGACGTGACGCATTTCATTGCGACATATCGTCGCTCGGATCGCGATCCGAGCAGGGGATAGGTGCGGCACCCCGGGGCGCTTTCCAGACAAACTGCCTCCGGGTATCTTGTTGCCAGACCGAAAGTTCCCTTATGACCAACAAACATCCGCGCCCCCACCAACCGCCCGTGCCCTCGCTCGACCCCGATACGGGCGAACCGCTGGACACTCCTGCGGCGTCTGCTGCGCCTGTTGCGTCTGGTGCACCGCCGACTGAGGTGTCCGAGGTCGATGTCTGGAAGGACCGACATCTGCGGCTCGCTGCCGAATACGACAACTTTCGCAAGCGCACGATCAAGGAGCGCGCAGAGACGTGGGCGCGGGCGCAGGCCGAGCTGGTCACGCGACTCGCCGACGCGCTCGACGATTTGTCGCGCTTTGCGCATATCGATCCCGCGGCTATCGACGCCAAGACGCTGCACGACGGAGTGGACCTGGTGGAGCGCAAAGTGTGGAAGGAGCTCGACAACGCTGGGGTGACCCGCATCGACCAGGCGGGCGTGCCGTTCGATCCGCAGGTGCACGAAGCCGTGACGACCCAACCTGCCGAGAAACCGGAGCAAGACCACACCGTAGGCCAGGTGGTGCAACCCGGTTACAAGATGCGCGAAACGCTGCTACGCCCGGCTCGCGTCGTCGTGCTCACCTGGCAGGGCAAGTAATGGCGGGACAGCGCGACTACTATCAGGTGCTGGGAGTCGCTGAAACCGCCACGACCGACGAAATCAAGAAGGCCTTCCGGCGGTTGGCAAAGCAGCACCATCCCGACCGCAATCCCAACAACCCGCAGGCCGCCGAGCGCTTCAAGGAGATCAACGAGGCGCACGACGTGCTGAGCGACGCCGAGAAGCGCAAGAAGTACGACCAGCTGCGCCGCTACGGGGCGTTCGCGGGGGGGGGCAGTGCCCGGCGCGGCCGCGGTGCGCCGGAGGACAGCGGCGATTTCGACATGTCGGATCTCGGCGGCCTGGGCGACATCTTCTCATCCATCTTCGGCCGGCGCGGAGCTGGGGGGGCGGGAGGGGGGGGGCGGGAAGCGGAGCTCGAAGAAACCGAGACCGAGGTCACGATTCCGTTCCGCACGGCGGCGTTGGGCGGGACGGTACCGATCACCCTCGCGATGCCGGAGGTATGCCCGACGTGCGGCGGCAGCGGCGCCGCGAAAGGCGCGACGGTCAACACCTGCCCGGAATGCAAGGGCCGCGGCACGGTCTCGTTCGGGCAGGGCGGCTTTGCCGTCAATCGTCCCTGTCCGGTATGCCGGGGAAAGGGCACCGTTCCGTCGCAGCGCTGCCCGACGTGTCAGGGGAGCGGCGAACTGCGCGTCGAGAAGCGCGTCAACGTCGAAATTCCCCCCGCCGTAGAGGAGGGGGCGCGCCTGCGCCTCAAGAATCAGGGGCCCAAGGGCCGCGGCGACTTGATCGTGCAAATCCACGTGGCGCCCGACCGCTTCTTCCGGCGCGAAGGGCTCGATCTCATCGGCGTCGTGCCGATCAACCTCGCGCAGGCCCTGCTGGGCTCGCGCATCAAGGTGAAGACGCTCGATGACAAGCGCGTGGTCCTACGGATTCCGTCGGGAACGCAGCATGGTCAGAAATTCCGCGTCCCGGGGCACGGCATAGAAAGGAATGGCCGGCGCGACTCCAGCAGTCGTCGATCACAACGTACTGGTATCCCGCGTCGGGGCGTGTAGGCGAGACCATTGTCGAGCAGGGGGCGCGGAGGACGAACGAGCGTAACCGGTGCGGAATACGAGCGCGAGGCAGAGCAGCGTCGGGAATCGCGCGGACACAATGGGCCTCTCGGGGGGTAGGGAGTGCCGTGGCAAGCCGCATGCCGGTTCGCCCCGCCGTTGCCCTGGCGCAGCGGGTGCCGTCCGAGTGCAGCACCTCGGGGCCGCTCGCCGTTCCCTTCATTCCGCAACCGGCGGGCACGCGCCTTGCCTACCGAAGGCTCGAATGAAGCGCGACGTCCGCTACCTCGTCGTCGCCGGCGCGATCGCCTGCGGGGGGGGGCCCGCGCCTCCGGGGCAATCCGCGCCTGGGACCGCGGTCACCACGGTCGTCCCGTCTGAAACGGATGCGCGCGTGACGCGGGTGGAGGAGATGCTGCGCGGCGTGCCGGGTCTCGAAGTGACCCGGTTGGCGGACGGGAACTATCGGCTCCGGATCCGTGGGCAACGCAGCATCCGGGGGAATCCAACGGACGACAATCCCCTCGTCGTGATCGACGGTATCCCCATTCCGAACGAATCCATGAGCAGTATGCTGGCGGATCTCTCGCCCGGCGACGTTGCGCGGATCGAAGTGCTGAAGGACGCGGCGCACACGGGCATGTACGGATCACGCGGCGCCAACGGCGTGATCGTCATTACCACCAAACGAGCACGATAGGAGGCACCGCCGTGGCGAGTCGCATCACGTGGCTGGCGGTTGTGTTCGCGCTGGTGAGCGCCGCTCCCGCGGCTGGACAACGGGCCGGAGCCGTCGAGCTCGGCGCGTTCGCACGGTACACCGATTTCGATAACAGCCTGGCGATGGCGAACACGTTCGGTGCGGGTGGGCGGGTGTCGGTCGCGCTCCGGCCCCGGTTCGGATTCGAGCTCGATCTGTCGCGCACCAGTGCCTCCACCGACCGGACGGGGGGGGGTTCGGTGACCTACACGCCGCTGCACGCCCGCGTGATCGGGGCGCTCCCAGCCGGGGAACGCATGGAAGTTCTCGTGGGAGGGGGCTACGTGCGCAACTCGTACGGTGGTGCATTCGAGGCGAGCGACGACGGCCTCTCGGCGATTCTGGGGCTCCGCTATCACGCGAGCAACCGGGTGTGGATGCGTCTCGGCGTCGACCTCGACCTCATGTTCCACCTGTCGAGCACCAGTCCCTTTACGTTCTACAACGGCAACTGGAGCCTCCAGCTCGGTGCCGGCGCGCGCCTCACCGGCGGTGGCTCATAGGTGGTAGGTCTGCTTCGCTAGGTCGTACGCCAGTGCGCGCGCCATGACGCGCGCATCGCTCTCGTCGATCACGTGGCGCGCGACGAGTCCCGCGAGGTAGTTGGCATCCATGCGGCGCGCCAGGTCATGCCGTGCCGGGATCGAGCAAAACGCCCGCGTGTCGTCGTTGAACCCCGCCGTCTTGTAGATCCCGGCGGTCTCCGTCGTCCGCTCGCGGAACCGCCGCATCCCTTCCATCGAATCGAAGAACCACCACGGGGGACCGAGCCGCACCGCCGGATAGTGCCCGGCGAGGGGCGCTAACTCCCGGCTGTAGGTGGACTCGTCCAGCGTGAACAGGACCAGCGTCAGCCGCGGGTCGTTGCCGTAGGCGTTCAGCAGCGGCCGCAGGTTGCGCGTGAACTCGGTGGCGACCGGGATGTCGCCGCCCCGGTCGGGGCCGAATCGCTCGAACACCAGCCGGTTGTGGTCGCGGAGCGCACCTGCGTGGATCTGCATCGTGAGCTCGTCCGCGAGCGACAGCCGCGCCATCTCCATGAGGAGATGCGCCGTGAAGCGGCGCTCGTCGTCGGGCGTGACGTCGCGCTGACACGCCTGGTGAAAGAGGCGCTCGGCTTCCTGTCCGTCGAGGGCGCCGGTGAACGGCTCGAGCACGGCGTGGTCCGTAGCCGTGGCGCCCAGGCTCTTGAAGTAGGCGCGGCGGCCGGCGAGCGCCCGCACGAATCCGACGTAGTCGGGGACCGGCTCGCCGCCGGCCCGGCCCAGCGCCTCCAGCGCCTTCGGCCAGCCGGGCGCCGCGATCCGGAACAGGACGTCGGGGCGAAACGTGGGGATGACGCGCCCCTTCCAGCCCGATGCGCGAATCGCGCGATGGTGCTCGAGCATGTCGCTCGCCGCATCGGTCGTGGCGAGCACCTCGATGTTGAACCGCTCGAACAGGGCCCGCGGCCGGAACTCGGGCGACTGCAGTCTCTCGAGGATCGCGTCGTACGTGCGCGCCGCCGTCTCGGCGCTGAGCCGCTCGCGCACGCCGAACACCTCGTGCAGCTCGTGGTCGAGCCACGCGCCGGTCGGCGTGCCGCGGAACAGGTGGTAGTGCTCGGCGAACAGCCGCCACACGCGGCGCGGATCCACCTCCACCGGCGTGCCGTCCTTGCGCGGCACGCCCAGCGCCTCGAGGGGCACGCCGTTCGCGTACATCAGGCGCAGGATGTAATGGTCGGGCTGGACGATCAGCGACGTCGGCTCGGGGAAGGGGGCGTTCTCCGCGAGAATGCGCGGATCGACGTGCCCGTGCGGTGAGATGAGGGGCAGGCCGCGCGTTTCGTCGTACAACACGCGCGCGACTCGCCGAACCGAGGGATCGGGATCGAAGAAACGATCCTCGGCGAGGATGAGCGTGTCTCCCGACTAGACGACCGGCGCCCAGCCCGGCGCGTACTCGCGCTGCCAGAACCTCATTGCCAGCTCGTCGCCCAGGATCCGTCCGGACTCCGGATCGGTGCGTAGGGCGCGGCCGGTCCACTGCGCGATGTTGCCGAGGTGGCACAGCAGCACGCTCTTGGCTCCCTCTGCGATCGGCTGGGTCAACGGCACGCCGCTGCGGATCGCCTCCACGAAGTTCGCGATGTGGAGCCCCGTCAGCTGGTCGTCGCCGCTCGGCGCGAGCGGGTCGGCGCCTGCCTGGGCGATCGATTCCTTCACGACCTTGTTCTCGAGGTCGTACACGGTGTAGCCGTCCTGATCCATCACGACCGTGCCCGTCGTCCCGTAGACGATCGTGCCCCGCCCGCGATTCTGCGTCGGGAACGGGTTGCAGCTCAGCCCCTGCCACACAATCGAGCGCTGCCCCTCGAACTCGAAGCCCGCCTCCTGCGTATCGGTGAACTCCCAGTCGTCCTCGAACTGGTAACGGCCGCCCACCGAGGTGACGCGCGTCGGATAATCCACGCCCAGGGCCCAACGCGCGACATCGACCTCGTGGGTGCCGTTGTTGCAGATCTCGCCCGTGCCCCAGCGACGGAACCAGTGCCAGTTGTAGTGGATGACGTTGTCGTGGTACGGCGTGCGTGGTGCTGGCCCCTGCCAGAGCTCGTAGTCGAGCCCCGCGGGGACGGGCGCCGGTTTCCACGAGCAGCTCGCCCTCCCGCGGATTGTGCCCGCAGGGCTTCTCCAAGTACACGTGCTTGCCAGCCGAGAGCGCCAGGATCGTAGCCGGCGCGTGCCAGTGATCGGGCGCGGCGATCACGAGCGCGTCCACGCCCTTGTCGTCGAGCGCGCGGCGGAAATCCACGAGCCCGTTCGGAGCTTTCCCTTGCGCCTCGCCCACGGAGGCGAGACCCTTGGCGAGCACCTGCGAGTCCACGTCGCAGACGTAGGCGACTTCTGCGTTGGGCGTCTTGCCGAACACGCGTCCCAGGACGGTGCCGCGGCCGTTCAGGCCCATGACGGCGACGACCACCTTCTCGGCGGGAGAGCCCCCCAGCGCGAGCAGGGGGGAGCGGGCGGCGGCGAGGCCCAAACCCGTCGCGGAGACGGACTTCACGAACTGGCGGCGCTTCATAGCGGTCTCACCTTGATGTTGCGGAAATAGACCTCATCGCCGTGATCCTGCAAGACGATGTGTCCGCGGCGTCGGTCTCCGAAGCCGGGAATTGAGCGGTACTTGCTCTTGGCGAGGAGGGAATCCATGTGCGCCGTACCCAGGTCGAACTCGACGATCTTCTGGCCGTTCAGCCAGTGCTCCCCGTGGTTGCCGCGGAAAATGATGGTCGAGCGGTTCCATTCCCCCACCGGACGCAGCCGTTTCGCGGCGCTCGGCGCCATCAGATCGTACAGCGCGCCGGAGCGGTGGGTGGGCAGCTTGCCGTCCTCGTGCCGATCGTCGTCGAGCATCTGGTACTCGAAGCCCAGGGCCGAGTGATTGGGCGCGATCGCGCCGCGGGCGACGGCCGTGGGCGTCATCGTGCCGTTCTGCGCGAGCGACATCTCCTCGGAGACGTTGTACTTGACGCCGCTGTTCGCGCCCGGCGTGACTTTCCACTCCCAGGTCAGCGCGAAGTCCCCGAAAGTGTCCACCGTCATGAGATCGCCGCCGTTGAGCGGCCGTCCATCGGCGACGCGGGGCACGTTGCCGTTCGCGATCTTCTTGATCGTGCCGTCCACGACGACCCAGTGGCCGGTGGGGACGGTGTCGTAGCCCAGGCCGCGCCAGCCGGCGAACGTCCGACCGTCGAAGAGCAGGCGCCACCCGGCGGCCCGCTCGGGGGCAGTCAGCTCGTTGGTCCCGCTCGTTTGAAGCGCGAGGATAAGGGTGAGTGCCGTGATCATGACGTCTCCTTCAACCGAGCCGGTTCGAGCCTCGGGGCGAGCAGGTGAATAATGATCCAGGCGGTCACATACGCGAACCCGCAAACCGCGAAGATGACGGTGTAATCGTTGCCGGTGGCGTCGAGAATGCGCCCGGTGGCGCGCTGAAATAGCACGCCGCCCATGGCGCCGGCGAACCCGCCGATGCCGGAGATCGACGCCACAGCCGAGCGGGGAAACATGTCGCTCGCGAGCGTATAGACGTTTGCCGACCAGCCCTGGTGCGCCGCCGCGGCGACACTGACGATCAGCACCGCCGTCCACATGCTCCCCGCGCGCGGCGCGAGCGCGGTGGGCACGATTACGAGCGCCATGAGGAGCATCGCCGTCTTGCGGGCGCGGTTCGCCGTCCACCCGCGCTTCATGAATCGGCTCGAGAGCCATCCCCCCGCGATCGAGCCGACGTCCGCCACGAGATACACCGCGATCAGCGGCAGCGCCACGCGCGCCAGCTTGATGCCGTACTTGGCATCCAAGAACTTCGGCAGCCAGTACAGATAGAACCACCAGATCGGGTCGGCCATCAGCTTGCCGACGACGATCGCCCAGGTCTGCCGGACGCCGAGGAGACGCACCCAGGGGACTCGGGCCTCCTCGGGATCCCCCGGCTGGGCGTCAGCGGAAGGCTGGCGGTAGAGGGCGAGCCACAGGAACAGCCACAGGAAGCCGATGGAGCCCGTGATGATGAACGCCCAGCGCCACCCCCACGTCAGTGCGATCCAGGGCACGAGCAGCGGCGTGACGATGGCGCCGGTATTGGTGCCGGCATTGAAGATGCCGGTCGCGAGCGCCCGCTCCTCCTTGGGGAACCACTCAGCGACGGTCTTGATCGCGCCGGGGAAGTTCGCCGACTCGCCCAGCCCGAGCAGCGCGCGCGCCGCCGAAAACGCGGCCGTCGTGCGGGCGAAGGCGTGGCCGATCGCCGCCAGGCTCCACACCACGACCGCCGTGGCGAAGCCGCGCCGCACGCCCACCCGGTCGAGCCATCGCCCGGCGAAGAGAAAGCCGAACGCGTACACCAGGCTGAACCAGGACACGACGTCGCCGTACTGCGACTCCGACCAGCTCAGCTCGCGCTGCAGCGTCGGCGCCAGAATGCCGAGCACCTGCCGGTCTACGTAGTTGATCGTCGTGACGATGAAGAGCAGCGCGCAGATCGTCCAGCGGTAGGTCACGCGGGGCGACGGGGGAGCGGCGGTGGAGGTCACAGCGTCACGCCGTCCTTCCAGATCGCGATCTCGCGATAACCGTGCTTCTCGTTGTTGGCGAGCTTCCGTCCTGACGCCACGTCGAGGATCAGCGTGAACAACTCGTCCGCGAGCTGGTCCATCGTCGTCGCGCCGTCGAGCAGCGCGCCAGCGTTCAGGTCGATCCAGTGCGGCTTCTTCTCGGCGATCGCGCTGTTGGAGGAGATCTTGAGGGTGGGGACCGGGAAGCCGAGGGGAGTGCCGCGCCCCGTGGTGAAGAGCAGCACCGTCGCGCCGCTCGCGACCAACGCCGTGGACGACACGCCGTCGTTCCCCGGCGACTCGAGCAGCGCGAGGCCGCCTGCCCGCGTGGCCGCGGGCTCGCCGTAGCGCAGCACCTGCGTGACGGCCGCCTGCCCGCCCTTCTGGACCGCCCCGAGCGATTTCTCCTCGAGCGTAGTCAGCCCCCCGGCGATGTTGCCGGGCGACGGGTTCTCGTAGATCGGCTGACCATGGCGGAGAAAGTACGCCTTGAAGTCGTTGATGAGCGCGACGGTCGCCTGGAACACCGTCTGGTCCACCGCCCGGCTCATCAACGCCCGCTCGGCGCCGAACATTTCCGGCACCTCCGTCAAGCCCGCCATCGCCGCGACGAGCTGCCCCAGGGCCTCGAGCCCTGCGTCGACTTCGTCGGTGACGTCCTGCGAGTTGAAGAAGCGGACCCGCTCCCGGTCCACGGGGGGACCCGCGAGGCGGAGCAGGGCGTCCATCTGGTTGCTCTCGCAGCCGAGGCCGAGCACCAGCACGCCGCCAGCGTTGGGATGGCGCAGCAGGCCGGCGAGGGCGCGCTGCGTGTGTCCCAGATCGTCGCCCAGCTGGCTGCAGCCGTAGGGGTGTGAGAAGTGGTAGACGCCGTCGATGCGACCGTGGAACAGCGTTGATCCCTCGTGGGCGATCCGCTCCGCCGCGTGGTTCACGCAGGCGACGGTGTTGAGGATCCACACCTCGTTGCGGGTGCCGACGCGGCCGCTCGGGCGGCGGTAGCCCATGAACGTGGGGGCGTGTAGGGGCGCAGCATGCTGCGCCCCTACCGCCCGTGCCGGCTCGTATGAGTACTCGAGCACGCCCTCCAGGCACGTCTTGAGATTGTGCGTGTGCACCCAGGCGCCCGCCGCGATCGGGGCCGTGGCGGCGCCGATCGGGAAGCTGTACTTGATGACCGTTTGGCCCCGCGCGAGCGGATGT
>QHUQ01000012.1 GCA_003221985.1 Gemmatimonadota bacterium
CCTTCCACTAGCGCGCTGACAATCTGGCGAATGCGATCCTGGAGTCTGCCATCCTCGACATTTCGTGATCGGTTGCCCTGGGAAGGACGGACGTTGATCATCGAGTCGAACTCAAGCCACGCCTCGTCTTTTTCGGTGGGATATAGATTGATGCCCCACAGATGCTCCTGCGTCGATCCGTCCTCGATCAACGCCGCTTCTTCGTCGGAATGCAGCTCACCGCCGATGGCCAACACTCGCCGCTCCACGTCGACGACGCCTTTCACCATATCACCGAACTGTGCCTCGGCAAGAGAGGCTAGATGCGCACGGGGGATGGGACGGCGAATAATCTCGATCGTCATCGCCCGAATACTCCGTGGTGGCCCACGAAACGGCAACTGACTCCCCGCACTGCCCAAGGCCCCTCATCCCGATTATCCTTCCGTCTGGCGCGCGGCTACGCGCGCCCCAGGCTGGGAGCGGTCCGGCATTCCGCGGCGGACCCAAGGCGTTACCCAATCGGCCCCCCAGCCTCGGCACCATAACAATGGGAGTTGTGTCAGATGGGCGCCTCCACACAAACGATGGTCACTCAGGATCTCATCGCCGAGATCGACGAGCTACGCCGCGCACGCCGCGCCGCCATTCTCGCGCATAATTACCAACGTCCCGAGATCCAGGACCTGGCCGACGTCGTCGCCGATTCGCTCCAGATGGCGCGCCGCGCGACCGAGCTCGATGCGCCGACCCTCATGATCTGCGGCGTGCATTTCATGGCCGAGACGGCCGCGATCGCGAATCCCGACAAACGGATCCTGATTCCCGACCCCACGGCGGGGTGCTCGCTCGCCGCGACGGTCCAGGCCGCCGACGTGCGCGCCTGGCGCGCCACGCACCCGGACGGGGTCGTCGTCGCCTACGTGAACACGGCTGCCGCCGTCAAAGCCGAAGCGGATTATTGCTGCACCTCGGGTAATGCCGTCGCCGTAATCAAGGCACTGCCACCAAACGTCCCTGTGCTGTTCCTCCCCGACGTCTTCCTCGGCAACTACCTGCGCAAGGTCACCGGCCGCCAGCTCGACGTCTGGCTCGGCGAGTGTCACGTGCACGCGGGGCTGACGCGTGAAACGCTCGAAGACGCCCGAGCCGAGTATCCCGACGCCGAATTCCTGGTGCACCCCGAGTGCGGCTGCGTGTCGAGCGCGATGTACTACGCCGAGACCGAGGGCGACGTCGCCGCGGGCCGCACGCACATCGTCTCGACCGAGCAGATGATGCGCCGCGCCCGCGTTTCACCGGCTCGGCGCTTCGTCGTGGCGACGGAGACCGGCGTGCTGCATCGCCTGCGTCGCGAGAACCCCGCAAAGGAGTTCGTGGCGGCGCGTGAATCCGCTGAATGCCGCTACATGAAGCAGATTACGCTGGAAAACCTGCGGGACGGGCTGCGCGACGTGAAATACGCGGTGACGGTCCCGCCCCTCGTGGCGGCACGCGCGCGTCGCGCGATCGACCGGATGCTCGCGATTGGCTGAGGCACCCTTCGGATTACTCGAGGTGCAGCGCGCACTTGCCGAAGATCGCGCGCGCGAGGACATCACCACCCATCTGCTGGGTCATGACGCGAGTCTTCTCGCCGTCGCGCGATTCGAGGCCGAAGGCCGTTTTGTCGTTGCCGGCGTGCCGATCCTGGCAACCGTTTTCCAGGAGCTCGACCGCGCTGCGGTTGTGAAACCCGAGATCGGGGAGGGCTCGTGGACCGAGGTGGGGACGACGCTGGCGACGGTCCGCGCGTCCGTGCAGGCGTTGCTCGCCGGCGAGCGCGTGGCGTTGAACTTCTTGCAGCGGCTGTCGGGCATCGCGACGCTGACGCGGCGTGCCGTGGATGCCGTCAAGGGCACGACCGCCAGGATCACACATACACGCAAGACGACGCCGGGCCTGCGTACGCTCGAGCTATATGCTGTTGGTGTTGGCGGCGCCGTAGAGAACCGCGCGTCGCTGGCCAACGCCGTGCTATGGAAAGACAACCATTGGGCGCTGCTCAACGGACGCTCGCTGCGCGACGCCTTGCGCGCGGCGCCGCCTGACGTTCCCGTCGTGGTCGAAGTGGAATCCGACGACCAGCTCGAAGCCGCACTCTCCGCCGGCGCCACCCATCTGCTGGTGGACAACCAATCCCCGGCACGTGTAGCCGCCTGGGCGGCTCGCGCCGGAAAAGCGGTGACGATTCAAGCCTCTGGTGGCATCACACCCGACACGGCGCGCGCCTACGCGGCAGCCGGCGCCTCCCTGATCGCCATCGGCGCCCTCACCCATTCCGCCCCCGCCGCGCCAATCCGCTGCGAGATCAGAAGGTCGCTATCAGCTGAACCTCAAGCTCCTGCACGACGACGAGGATGAGAGCGGGCGTCACCAGCGATCCGTCTTCCCGGCATCCGGTACGAATAGGGCCTGGCCGAATCGCGTCCTGCCAAATTCCCCTATCAACCGCTGCGTGGCCGTGTCGACCATGAAATCAGCGAACGCCCGGCCGCCGGCAACGTTGATGCGGGGCGCGTTTCTCGGATTGGGCTCGAGCACGTGGTAGACGTTGTAGAGCTCGGGGTCACCCTGGACCAGCGGGACGAGCTCGACCTTGCTCTTCCACGCGAGGTAGGTGCCGATGTCCGTGAGCGTGTAAGCCCGCTTCTCGCTCGCCATCTGGAGCGTCGCACCCATTCCCTGGCCCGACTCGATATACCACGGTTCGCCCTGCGGCTGCCCTCGGCCGGCCTTATGCCACAGCATCTGCTCGCGGATTTCGGTGCCGGAGTTATCCCCGCGCGACACGAACAAGGCGCCACGCGCCGCGAGCCGCAGCAATGCGGCTGCGGCATCCTGCATCCCCCGCAGCCCCGCGGGATCCGATGCCGGGCCGACGATGAGGAACTCGTTGTGCATCACGAGCAGCCGGCGCACGAAGTAGCCCGAGTCGACCAGCACGCGCTCCGCTTCCGGCGCGTGCACCAACACCACATCCGCATCACCGCGCCGGCCCATCGTAAGCGACTGCCCGGTTCCTACGGCGATCACCTTTACGCGGTATCCGGTTCGCGCTTCGAAAACCGGCAGCAGAGAATCGAGTAGGCCGGTATCACGAGTGGAGGTGGTGCTCGCCAGAACCACGTCGCGCGACTGCCACGTGACGCGCAGGCCCGGCAGGAGGCACAACAGGAGCAGCGCCTGCTTGGAGGGACGCATGGAGTGACGCAGAAGGTACGGGCGAACGTCTCAGAAGGTAATCTGGACGAGGGGCGTCAGCTCGCGCTGCATGTTCCGGATGCTGACCTGCGCGGCGAGCTTTTCCGCCACGCCGAGGTATGCGTCGGCGAATGGGGACGTCCGGTCGAGTACGATCGGCCGCCCGGCGTCGGAGCTGGTTCGAATCTCGGTGGCGAGCGGGATCTCGCCCAGAAACGGCACGCCCAGGCGCTCGGCGGCGCGCCGTGCGCCGCCTGACCCGAACACCTCATCGCGCGCCCCGCAGCTTGGGCAGACATACGACGCCATGTTCTCGATGATGCCGAGCACGGGCGTGTTCAGCTGGTTGAACATCGCGATTGCTTTCTGCGCGACCTTGAGCGCCACGTCCTGGGGCGTCGACACGACCGCGGCACCGGTCAGGGGAATCGCCTGGCACAGCGTGAGCTGCACGTCCCCCGTCCCCGGTGGCAGGTCTACGATCAGGTAGTCCAGCTCGCCCCATAGTACGTTGCCGAGGAAGTGCTGCACCGTCTTGTGGAGCATCGGCCCGCGCCAGATGATGGCGTCGTCCTCGCGCAGGAAAAACCCCATCGAAATGATCTTGACGCCGTACTGCTCGGCCGGCACCGTGCCCTCCACGGTTGGCTTCGGCAGCCTGTGCACGTTCATCAGAGTAGGGATGGTCGGCCCGTAGACATCCGCGTCCATGATTCCCACGCGCGCGCCGGTGCTCGCGAGCGCGAGCGCCAGATTGGCGGAGACGGTGGACTTTCCGACGCCACCTTTGCCGCTCGCGACCGGGATCACATTCTTCACGGAGGGGATGAGCCGCTCCTTGATCGGACCGGGCGATCCACGGACTCGCGCGGTCATCGTCACGTCCACGCCGCCAACGCCGGGGAGAGCCGCGACGGCCTCCCGTGCCTGCTGCCGCATGCGCTCGCGCACAGGGCAGGCGGGCGTCGTGAGCTCGATGGTGAACCCGACCGTGCCGTCCGAAACCCGGACGTCCTTCACGAACCCGAGCGAGACGATGTCGCGTCCCAGATCGGGATCCGTGACGACCCGCAGGGCATCTAGGACCTGGCTTGCCGTTACGTGCGACGTATATCAGCTCACAGACTTCTTCGCGAGGTCTACGGGCGGGTTGTAGATGATCCGATAGGGACTATCGTCGCCCCGCAAGACCTTCACCGCCTCGGAGGCGGCGAGCTGCTGCCATCCCCCCGCCGGTGGCTTTGACCCGCCGCACCCCGCCGCAAGCACGAGCGCGGCCACCAGTATCACACTGCGCATACAGTGTCCTTTCGTTCCCCCTCTCCGTTTGCGGAGAGGGGGTCAAGGGGTGAGGTCGCGACTCGCGTCATCCGACGGCGCGCCTTGGGCCAGCCAATCCCCAAACGACCCGGCACTCAGCGCCAGGCGCCACTCCTCGAAAATCGACAGTGCCATCGCGCGCATGCCGCCCTCCGCCGGTCCCGCGGCCGCGCATTGCTCGAGCAGCCACGCCTCGAACTCATCCGGGTCTGGATCGGCGGCGACGGCGCGGTCGAGCAGGTCGCGCTTGATGGCGAGCCCGATCGCATCGGGCGTCGTATCCCGCTTGCGCCGCTTGCGCCGGCCTTCGGAGGCTTCGAGGGCAGCGAGCAGCTCGCGGCACACCTCGCCAGGTCGTGGAGCTCGCTCACAGTGGGCTCGGCTTTCACATATCCCTTACACGTGTCGCACACCTCGACCTTGCGGGCGGTCTCCCCGTCCTCGGGCGCGAGGTATCCCAGATTCTCGTGATTCGTTTCCGCACAGAAGGGGCAGCGTAGCCACGGTACTTCCCAACCGATGCCGCAGCGCCCGCACCTGAGCCAGCGCTTCCGCTCGAGACCGCGGAACTCCGCAAGCGTGGGCCAGGCGCCACACAGCGGGCAATAGCCTTCCCACCAGGCCGATGATACCTCGCTGCCGATCGCCCGGGCACATCCCCGGAGCAGCGGCACGGCCGCGACCTGCGCCACGACGCGCAGCAGGGACGCATCGCCGGTTGCAAGCGCATCGATGCGCGCGTCATCCTGACGGATCGCGGCCTCCAGCAGATCGACTGCGTCGAGGCGGTGAGCTGCGCCATCGAGACCGGCGAGCTGCGCGAGATGGCGGACGAAGCGACTCGCGGAGCGGCGGTGGACGCTTAGCTCCGCACCGTGCAGGAGCGGCGCGCGGGCGGGGCGGCCGTCCACAAGAGCGGGCACCACGGCGTCCCACGTCGTGGCGCCCTGGCTTTCGGCCAGAGCCGCCTCGACCAACGCCAGCCACGTTTCGGATTCAGGATTTTTCTGCCGAACGTCCGCCAGCCGCTGCGCCTGGTCGGGGGCTAGGTGCCGGCGCCGGGCAAGGGGCCAGAGCATTTCACCTTTGGGGTCCGGCAGGGCGTCTTATAGTAGATCTTCGCGCCCGCATGGACCTGCACCACCGCGCCGTGATTGCCCGGATCGGCGCCGGGTCCGCCGCCCCGCGCCCGTGCCGCTTCGGGGCTCGTCGCGCAGGCCGCCAGGCCGGCGGCAAGAAGCGGGACCACCCAACGCGCCTTCACCGCGCTGATCCCGACGCCACATGCTGGAACTCGATCGAGTTGGAGGCGAGGA
>QHUQ01000013.1 GCA_003221985.1 Gemmatimonadota bacterium
TACGCCGCATTGCCCCAACGATGGTAGCGCGGTGGAGCGGCAGTCCGCGTCGCAGATCACCGACCTGGTGCTCGCGTGGCCGGAAGGCACCAAGATCGAAGTCCTGGCGCCGCTGGTGCGCGGGCGCAAAGGCGAATTCCGCGACGTGTTCGAGGCGATGCGCAAGCAGGGCTTCGTGCGCGCACGGATCAACGGCGAAACGTACGACCTTTCGGATGTCCCCAAGCTCAATCGCCGCCAGAATCACGACATCGCCGTCGTGGTGGACCGGCTCGTGGTGCGAGCCGCCGACCGGGGGCGGCTCGCGGATTCGATCGAGACCGCATTGAAGGCGGCCGAGGGAGTGGTGGAAGTCGTGCGCCAGACCGGCAGCCCGCGGTCCCGCCTCTTTTCCGAGCGCTACGCCTGTCCCCAGTGCGGATTGTCGCTTCCGGAGCTCGAGCCGCGGCAATTCTCGTTCAACTCGCCGTATGGGGCCTGCCCCGATTGCTCCGGACTCGGCACCCGCCGCGAGGTCAATGCCGACCTCGTGCTCGGGGACCACAGTCTTTCGATTCTCGAGGGTGTCGTGCTGCCGTGGGGTGAGCCGAGCGGATACCTAAGGAAGGTGGTGCTGCCCGCGCTGGCGAAAACCTACAAGTTCGAGCTCGACACTCCGTGGCAGGATCTCCCGCCCGCGGTCCAAAAGACCTTGCTCAGAGGCGCGCCCGGCAAAACGATCACCTATCAGTACGACAGCGAGCGGTGGCACGGGTCCTATGAGTCGGGATGGAAAGGCGTGCTCGACCACGTCGAGAAGCGGTATCGCGAGACGGCATCCGACGCCGTGCGCGAGCAGCTCGAGCAGTACATGGTCGAGCAGCCGTGTCCCACGTGCGGCGGCCGGCGCCTGAAGCCGGAGAGCCTGTCGGTATTGGTGGCGGGCCGCAGCATCGGCGACGTCGTCGCGCTGCCGGTACGCGAGGCGCTCGATTTCTTCGCCAATATCCCGCTGCGCGGCAATAACCGCGCGGGACTCGATCCGGAAATCTCCCGGCCGATTCTCAAAGAGGTCACCGATCGGCTGCGGTTTCTCGTGGATGTCGGGCTCGACTATCTCACGCTCGATCGCTCGGCCGTGACGCTGTCAGGCGGCGAGGCGCAACGCATCCGCCTCGCGACGCAAATCGGCAGTCGTCTGGTCGGCGTGCTCTACATCCTCGATGAACCCTCGATCGGCTTGCATCAGCGCGACAATGCCCGGCTGCTCGCGACGCTGCGAGAGCTGCGCGACCTGGGGAACACCGTGCTGGTCGTGGAGCACGACGAGGAGACGATCCGCTCGGCGGACTATGTGGTCGATCTGGGGCCGCGCGCGGGCCGCCACGGCGGCGAGGTCGTGGCGGCGGGGCCGCTCGCGGAGGTGCTGCGCCATCGCGACTCGCTCACCGCCCGCTACCTGCGTGGTGAGCTCCGCATCCCGGTTCCCCCGCGGCGGCGCATCGCCAATGCCGATCGGCTGCTGCGCGTGCTGGGAGCCCGGCACCACAACCTCAAGGATCTCTCCGTCGAATTCCCGCTCGGACTGTTCGTCGCCGTCACCGGCGTGTCCGGGTCGGGAAAATCGACACTGGTTACGGACATCCTGTATCAGTCGCTGGCGCGCCATTTCTATCGCGCCAAGGTCGTCCCCGGAGCGCATGAGCGCATCGAGGGACTCGACCACATCGACAAAGTGATCGACATCGATCAAAGCCCGATCGGCCGGACGCCGCGATCCAATCCGGCGACGTACACGGGCTTGTTCACGCCGATCCGCGAGCTGTTCACCTATCTGCCGGAATCAAAGCTGCGCGGCTACGGCCCCGGCCGCTTCTCGTTCAATGTGAAAGGGGGGCGCTGCGAGGCGTGTCAGGGGGACGGCCTGGTGAAGGTCGAGATGCATTTCCTCCCCGACGTCTACGTCCCGTGCGAAGTCTGTAAGGGCCGGCGCTACAACCGCGAGACGCTGGAGGTGCGCTATAAAGGAAAGTCGATCGCCGACGTGCTCGATCTGACCGTCGCCGATGCGCTCGACTTTTTCGAGCATCAACCGCGTATCAGGACGAAACTCGAGTTGCTCAACGACGTAGGTCTCGGATACATCCATCTCGGACAGTCGGCGACGACCCTCTCGGGCGGGGAGGCGCAGCGCGTCAAGTTGGCGACGGAGCTCTCCAAGCGCGACACGGGTCGCACGCTGTATATCCTCGATGAGCCGACGACGGGCCTGCACTTCGAGGACGTGCGGCTGCTGCTGGAAGTGCTGCACCGGTTGGTGGACAAGGGGAATACGGTCGTCGTCATCGAGCACAATCTCGACGTCGTGAAAACGGCCGACTGGGTCATCGATCTCGGCCCCGAGGGCGGAGAGTTGGGCGGCCGCGTCGTCGCGGCGGGGCCGCCCGAGAAGGTCGCGCAGTCGCAGGGCTCCCATACGGGACAATTCCTCTGCAAGGTGTTGCAGGCCGGTGACTAGGCGGTAGGTTGAACGGATCAGCCGGAGTGTTCGATGCTGGAGGACGTCCTCATACCTCTCGTAGCAATCTTGACCATCTTCGGCGGTGGTACGTTGGTGCTGTTTTCCATCACGCCCGTCGGCAAGGCGCTAGCCGCCCGTATTCTTGGAAAGAAAGGCGTGGCGATCGGAGTTGAGGACGAGACCGTCGAGGAGGTCAAGGAGCTCCGGCGCGAAGTGGACGAGATGGGGGAGCGCGTGGATTTTCTCGAGCGTATGGTCGCGAAGCAGCGCGAAGCCGAGCGGCTGCCGCCGGTGAGGTAGCGTATGCCTCCCGAGGGAGTGGCCTTTCTCTTCACGTTGACCATCATCGGGTCTACCGTCCTGCTGTTCCCGCTCGTGCGTGCCCTCGCAGAGCGCATCCGCAGCAAGAACGTCGATGCTGGCGTGAGGGAGGAGCTGCAGGTGCTTCGTGAAGATCTCTTGGCTGAGATCCAGCAGGCGCGCCGCGAGATCGGTGAGCTCGGCGAGCGTGTGGACTTCACGGAGCGATTGCTGGCGAAGAAGTCCCAGGTATGAGCGGGCCGGAAGCCGTCGCCGCGTTCATGTTTTTCGGTGGGACATTCTGGGTGCTCCGGCCGGTCGCCGCCGCGGTTGCGAAGCGCATCGCCGGCGAGCATCGGCGGCCCGGGATGGAGCCCGCGGAGCGCGATGAGATCCTGACCGAGCTGCAACAGGTACGCGAGGAAGTGGCGGAGCTGGCCGAGCGGATGGACTTCGCGGAACGGCTGCTCGCCAAGCAAGGCGACGCCGGACGGTTGCCGCCGTGAACCCCGGCAAGGCCTTGGCCGAACGGCTGCGCCACGCGCGGCGGAACCGGCGAGGATCAGGCGGAATTAGGGGAAAGCGTGGAGCAGCTGCGCCGGGAGGTGGCGGAACTGGCGGAGCGAGTAGATTTTACCGAGCGGCTGCTCGCCAAATCGGGGAGCCAGGGCGTGGCGTTGCCCTCTGAAACGGGCCGCGCCCGCCAGGCGTAGGAGAGCAAGTGCTTTTACAGGCGACACCGCCACCGCTGCCGACGATTCCGTTCGATCCCAATCAGCTCATCCCGCTGTTTGGGATGCTTGGCGGGATGCTCATCGCTGGCGTGTTCTTGTGGCGGTTTTTTACATCCGAGATGGCGGCCGCGATTGCCGAGCGCATTCGAACCGGCGTACGTCGCCGGAAGGCCGCGATCGATGACGTGCAAGGCGAGCACATTACGGAGTTGGACCAGCGTATCACGGACATGCAGGGACAAATCGCCGAGATGGCCGAGCGGCTGGATTTTGCGGAGCGGCTGCTTGCGCAGAAGCGCGAGCGCTCATTGCCAGGAGCCTAGATGGGGATCATTGATCGACTGTCCACGCTGATCCGGTCGAACATCAACGACCTGATTTCGCGCGCCGAGAACCCGCAAAAGGTTCTCACTGGGAGAAGCGCGCCGTGCTCGCCGTGCAGGAAGGGCGCGACGATCTCGCCAAGCAGGCGTTGCTCCGTTACAACGAGCACGTGCAGGGCGCCGTGCAGCTGCAAGAAACGTGGGTCAAGCACCGCGAGGAGACCGAGCGGCTCAAGGCGTCGCTGCGGCAGCTCAACGACAAAATCGAAGAAGCCAAGCGCAAGAAGAACATTCTGATCGCGCGCCAGAAGCGGGCCGAGGCCCATAAGCGCATTCAGGAGACGATGGGAGCGATCTCCGACAAGAGCGCGTTCGAAACGTTCGAGCGGATGGCGGAACAGATCGAGCACGAGGAGCGCAAGCTGATCGCCGCCGCCGAGGTCAACGAAGACCTGTCGGGCGATTCGCTGATCAAGCAGTTCCAGGGCCTCGAGGTGAAGGCCGACGCTGACGAGCAGCTGCTGGCGCTGAAGCGCAAGATGGGATTGCTGCCCGGCGGCACGCAGGAGCAGGCCAGGGCGCTCGGCAAAGGCGCGAAGGAAGCCGAGCTGCTCGAGGATGACGACGCGGAGCAGAAGAGCTGAACGGTCAGGAGACGTCCCCTTCCAATAGACTGTCGAGCGCCACGTTCGTGGCGCTCTTCGTTGCGGCCCTCGTCGTCCTGTTCATCCTCAAAGTCGTCGATGTGCTGCTCCTCGTCTTTCTCGCCATTCTCGTGGCGGTCTATCTCTCGGCGATCACCGATTGGCTGGAGCGTCGTTTTCGAATGCGCCGCTGGGTGGGGCTCACCCTCACCGTTCTGGCGACCCTCGCCGCGATCGCGAGCGTCGCCGCGCTGCTGGCTCCTCCCGTCGTCGAGCAAACGCGCGCGCTCATCGGGAGCCTGCCCCAGACCCTCACGAACATTCAAAGCGTGTTGGCGCGCTGGGCCAGCCAATACCCGGTGCTCGACCAGACCGAGCTGGCGAATCCGTCGTCGGGCGTGGTGTCGGGTCTCGTCACCGATGCGGTGGGATTCCTGAGCGGCTCGATCTTCGGCTACGTGCGCGGCGGCGGGAAGCTGTTCATCGAGGGCGCCAGCGTCGTCGTCATGGCGCTCTATCTGGCCCGGCAACCGGCGCTGTATCGCGACGGCCTGATCTCGCTGTTTACGCCTCGCCATCGGCCCATCGCGGTCCGGGTGTTCGACGATACCGCCGCAACCCTGCGGGCCTGGGTCGTCGGTCAGTTGATCGCCATGGCGGTTCTGGCGCTGCTGACCGCGATCGGGTTGTGGATTCTGGGCGTGCCCTATTGGCTGGCGTTCGGTCTCTTTACCGGCGTCGTGGCGATCGTGCCGTTCTTCGGCACGCTCGTTTCGACCTTGCTCCCCGCGCTGTTCGTCGTCGCCTCGGGCGACTGGGTCAAGGTGCTGCTCGTTCTTCTGCTGGGAGTCCTCGTGCACGTGTTCGAAGCCAACGTCGTCGTGCCGCGCATCATGCAGCGCAAGGTCGATCTCCCGCCGGTGTTGACGATCGCCAGTGTGCTGATCATGGGAACGCTGCTGGGGGCGATCGGCCTGATCGTCGCCGTTCCCGTGCTGTGCGTGACGATGGTGTTGATCCGCCACATTCTGCACGCCGAGATTTACGGCGAGCCCGGCCGGTCCCAGCCCGCGGTGCTGCGTCCCACCGAGGCGTGGACCGGCATCGAGCGGCGGCAGGCCGCCAGCTCGGTCAAGTGACGACGCCGCAGCACCGGTTTCTCATCATCGCGGACGGCGACTTCGGGCCGCTCACGTCCAAGACTGCCAACTCGTGCATTCGCTATTTCCCGGAGCGCATCGTCGCGGTGTTCGATCGCAAACAGGCGGGGAAGACGGCGCAGGACGTGCTCGGGTTCGGCGGCGGGATTCCGGTGGTCGGCGATTTCGAGCGCGGCATCGCGCAGGGCAAGGGGGCGACCGCCGTCCTGATCGGTATCGCGCCGGCCGGGGGGCGCCTCCCCGACGAATGGAGGGCATGGCTCCGCACCGCCATCGAGCGCAAGCTGGAAATCTGGAGCGGCCTGCACACCTTCATCGGCGACGATCCCGAGCTGGGTCCGCTCGCCCGCTCGCGCGGAGTTCGCATTCTCGATGCGCGCAAGCCGCCGCCGAACCTCCCCATCGCCGATGGCCGCGCGGCCGAGGTGGACGCGCTGGTCGTGCTCGCGGTCGGGTCCGACTGCAACGTCGGCAAGATGACGGCGCAGCTCCAGCTGCGCGACGCGCTCGTGCAGCGCGGCCACCGCACGAGTTTTGTGGCGACGGGGCAAACGGGGATCTTCATCGAAGGGTGGGGCATCGCAGTAGACGCGGTCGTGGCGGATTTCATCGCCGGCGCCGCGGAGCAGCTCGTCCTCCAGGGCGCGAAGGACAACGACATCGTGCTCGTCGAAGGCCAGGGCAGCCTGATTCACCCGGGGTATTCCGGCGTCACGCTCGGCCTGCTGCACGGGTGTTGTCCCGACGCGCTGATTCTCTGCCATCAGGTGACGCGCGACTACATCGGCGATTATCACGGGCGCGAGCCGTGGGTGAAGATCCCCTCCTATGTCGAGATGATCGACATCTATGAGCGGGCCGCGCATCCCGTGCACCCGACCAAGGTGATCGGCATCTGTCTCAACACGTACGACATGGATGACGCGGCGGCGCGGGAAGCCGTCGCCAAGGCGGCGGAGGAAACGGGGTTGCCGGCGACGGATCCCGTACGGTTCGATTCCGACCTCCTGGTCGACGCCATCATCGGGGCGCGCGCAACGATTTGATCTCTGCGGCGGCGAATCGGTACCACCCGCTGCCCTTTCCTTCTGTATGCTGCCGCAATGCGATTCCTGCGTTGCGTGTACGCCGAATGGTTGCTCCTCCTCCCGCGCTTCACACGCACGCGGCTTGGGATTTCGCTCCTCGCCCTCGGTGCCACGCTCATCTGGCTCGGCAGCCGCGGCCTCGAGCCGCTCACCGTCGCGCTGCAGGCCGGAGCCCTGGCGGCCATCATCGGCGCGGCAGGCATTGCGGGTAGCGAGCGCGACCGCGCTGCGTTGCCGACGGCGCTGACACATCCGACCACGCCACTCGCGGTTGCCGCGGGACGCTGGCTGTCGCTCGTGGCTCCCGCCGCGCTGGTCACCGTCGTCTGCACGCTGCTGGCTGGATGGCGTAGTGGGGCGGCATTGGCCGGCGTCGCAGCCGCCGCGGCCGTCGGTGGTTGCGGGCTGGCAGCCGTCCTGCTGCTCGGCAACGGTGCCGCCCTGGCGCTCTTCCTCTTTATGGCGGTCGCGGGCGCGGTGGCGCCTGAGCGCCTGGTCGATCTGGCGCGCCCGGGCGTCGTGCGGCTAACGGCTGCGAGCGCGCTCGAGCTGGGACCGGCACTCTGGCACTATCGCGACATTGCGACTGGCGATTGGCGCGCGATCCTGCACGCGGTTGCGTGGAGCGGGCTCGGCATTCTGCTGGCGAGCGCCTGCGTCGCGCGACGGCGCTCCGCGTTTCACTGATGACCGACGCCCGATGACCGATTACGCTCTAACGCTCTGCGACGTCAGGGGCCACGGCGTCGCGGGCATCTCGCTCGCACTTCTGCCCGGGGAGATCGCGGGGTTGGTCGGCCCCGCCGGTGCGGGGAAGAGCACGGTGCTCCGGATCGCGGCCGGCTGCCTGAGACCGGAAAACGGCGACGTGCGCGTCTGGGGTGCGAGAGTCGAGGCTCCGGCAGCCCGCCAGCTCATCGGCTACGCCGCCGATAACGCCGTCTTTCCGGCTGCGGCGACGGTGCGCGAAGTGCTCAGCTATTACGCGCGGCTGCACTGCGCCGCCAACGCCGAGCGAGCACCGCGGCGGCTGCGGGGACTGGTGCGCGAAGCGCTGGAGCTGTCCGGCCTCGCGGGGGAGGCCGGCACTCGCGTGGAGGCGTTGAGCCGCGCCGATCTGCACCGGCTGGGACTGGCGCAGGCGGTGCTTGGTGGCCGGCGGGTGCTGCTGCTCGACGAGGTGCTTTCGGGGGGGCTCGATGCGATCGCGCGACGGGACCTGCGGGGGCGCATCGCGGGACTCGCGGCGAGCGGTGTCGCCGTGCTGATCACGTCGCGCGATCCCGCCGCACTGGAGCGGCTGGCCGCGCGGGTGCTCGTGCTGCGCGAGGGGCGCATCGTGCGCGCCGGTCCGCTCGCCACGCTGCTTGGCGAACGCGTGCTCGAGGTGATTCTGGATTGCCCGCCCGCCGAGCCACCGCCCGGTTTCCGGGTCACCGCGGCGGGCCTGGAGGCGTCGTTGGGCGGGCGGACGGTGGAAGCGGCGCTGGCGTTGTGTCGCGCGCACCGCCTGCCGGTTCGGGCGTCGCGGGTGCGCGTCAAATCACTGGAGGAGGTCGTGCTGGAAACACACGACAGGCGCTAGTACGTTTCGCCGCAATGACGGCGGCTCCCCCTCCCCAGGTTTCCCTCTTCAATACGCTCACCCGCCGCGTCGAGCCGCTGCAGCCGCTGGCGCCGCCGCGTGTCACGTTCTACACCTGCGGGCCGACCGTGTGGAACTACGCGCACATCGGCAACTTCCGCACATTCCTGTTTGAGGACTTGCTGCGCCGCTGGCTGGAGCACGTCGGCTATGACGTGTTCCAGGTCATGAATCTCACCGACGTCGACGACCGCACGATCAAAGCGGCGCGAGCGGCCGGGAAACCGCTCGTCGAACACACCGCTCCGTTCACCAAAGCGTTCTTCGAGGATCGCGATTACCTGCGCATCAAGCCCGCCCATGTCTACACGCCGGCCACGGCGTACATGCCGCAGATGATCGCGCTCGTGGTGCGGCTGCTCGAGCGTGGCGTCGCATATAAAGGGGAGGACGGCTCCGTCTATTTCTCGCTCGCCAAGTTTCCGACGTACGGGCGGTTGTCGCGGCTCGACACGCGAGAGATCAAGGTCGGCGCGCGCGTCGCCAGCGACGAATACGCGAAGGGCGATCCGAGTGATTTCGCGCTGTGGAAGA
>QHUQ01000014.1 GCA_003221985.1 Gemmatimonadota bacterium
TTCGCGCGAGTCGACAAAGACACGCGCGGTAGTGACGAGATCGTCGTCCAGCTCGCGCCAGTCGGGGCGCGTCGCGCCGATGGCGTTGACGTGCGTCCCGGGGGCGAGCCAGCGCCCCTGCAGCACGGGCGTCGTCGCGTTCAGGGCGACCACCACGACGTCGGCGCCGCGCACCGCATCGGCCGCCGTCGCTGCAGCCTTTACGCCATGCCGTTGGGCGAACTCCGCCGCATGGCGTGGGCTCCACACGCGCACTTCCTTAAAGGACCGGACCAGGCGCAGCGCGGCGAGGTGACTCCCCGCCTGCACGCCTGATCCGAGAATCGCGAGCACCGCCGCGTCCGCGCGGGCGAGCCGCTGGGTCGCCACCGCCGACGCCGCGGCTGTCCGCATCTCGGTGATGAGCCGGCCGTCCATGACCGCGAGCGGCTCCCCCGTCTCGGCCTTGAACATCACGATGACGGCGTGGTGGGTGTGAATCCCGACGTTCTGAGGGTAGAACGTGACGAGCTTTGCGCCGAGGGCCCCCGCGTACGCCGGCATGACCGCGAAGAAGCCGTGATGCGGAGCCACGGGAAGCACCGCGCGCACCGGTTGCACCACGCGGCCCTCCCCCGACGACAAGGCCGCGAGTGCCTGCGCGATGGCGGGAATGAGGTCGGGATAGTGGAGCCGTTGTGCTACGGCCGGCTCGTCGAGGACGACGATGTCAGCCTTCTCGCTCACGGCGCGCACAATCGTTCCGGCCCAGGCCGTGCCGCAATGGCGCCGATTCCGTGACGGCTCAGTAACTGATTGAATCGCACCAGATCCGCCCGCACGAACTGTCTCCAGCGTCCGACCAGCCTGGCCAAATCGTCGCAGCTCGCGCGCGCGACCGCCAGCGCGGCTCGCGTCGGCGCGTGGTCGGCGTTGTCCTGCACATTCAGCTCGAGCCCAAATTCGCTGTTCAGATCCACGAAGCTCCATGCCACCGGCCGCGCATCCCAGATCTCGCGCGCGTCCTTCAGTGAATCGCCGGCAATGGAATCCAACGTTGTCACGAGCGTCTTCGCCGCTTTCCCTATTTCGGATACCGTGTCGTCCGGAGCGATCTTGGCGACCGCACCACGCAGTGCAGCGACGGGCTTGAAGTCAGCCCACGTGGCCTCGAGTCCCGCATACAACCGCATGACCAGCGCGTGCTGTGCGGCCACCGCTGCCCGAGAGACCCGCGAACGCGGATCGCGCTCCACGGTCAGCGGCTGCGTGTAGTGTTTGCCTTCGACAGTGAGCCGAATGGTATAGAGACCAGGGAGCGCCAGTGGGCCCTCAGGCGCCATCGGGGTGACGCCTGGGTTGCCGTTGAAGACGAAGCTGTGCGCGAACGCGGGCGGCGGGCCGTATCGCAGGTCCCACGTGGCACGATTGAGCCCGATATTCGCGGGCAGCGCGCTCGGCGGAGCGAGCCAGAACCTTTCCATCGGCGCCCGCGCCGCTTCGCGCACGGGCGTGGGCGCCGCGCTCGTCAGGTGGCGCACGACGTTGCCTTTGGCATCGAGGACGTCGATGGCAATGTCGGCCGACGGTTTGTTCGCGAGCGAATAGTAGATGATTGCTCCCTCCGGCGGATTCGGTGCCTGCGGCACCTCCTTCGGGAACGGTGTGTTGTAGTTCACGTTTCGCCGCACGCGCACCGCATCGCTCGGCTTGAAGAGATGGGCCCCCCCCCGCGCAGTGGTCGACGCGGTGGTGAGTTGCCGCAGTACTGCAAAGTCGTCGAGCACCCAGATGCCGCGGCCATAGGTGCCCGCGATGAGATCGTTCTCATGGATGGCGAGGTCGCTGACCACCGTGGTGGGCAGGTTGAGCATCAGCGACTGCCAGTGATCACCGTCGTCGAACGAGACGTACACTCCGCTCTCCGTACCCGCGAACAGGAGACCGCGACGTTTTGGATCTGCTCGCACGACGTGCACGAACGCGCCGCTGGTCACGGTGGCCGGCAATCCCGTGACGATCTTCGTCCACGTTTTCCCATAGTCGCGCGTGCGGTAGACGTACGGTCCGAAATCGCCGCGAAAGTACCCGTCGAGCGTTGCATACGCGGTGGCCGCATCGAAGGGCGACGCTTCGACCGTGGGGAACGTCGGGCGCATACCGATTTCGGTGCCTGGGATCGTAACGTCAGTCCATGACCTCCCATGGTCGCGCGATACCTGGATGACGCCGCTCGTCGCCCCGATCCAGATGATGCCGGGCGTGACGGTCGATGCTGCGATCGACCAGATGGCCAAGCGGCGGGGCGGCGCGGTCGAATCGCGCGCGGGGGCCGGCCTTGCGGTGAGCACCGGTACTCCTGGATGCGGGATGGTGAGATCGGGGCTCAGCTTCGACCAGGTCCCGCCTCGATCGGCCGTCGCCATGAGATATTGATAGCCGGCAAGCAGCTCCGCCCTGCCGTGCCACGTCGTAAAAGCGATAGGCAGGTTGAGCGTCGCGCGCAGTTTGAGCGACGGGTCCTGCTCGGGCCCGACGTTGATCCATTCGCCGCCGGGGTACGTGATCTTCGCGATGCTGAGCCCGCTCGAGTACACGACGTTGGGATCGCGCGGATCGGGGAGAATCGTGCCCCACTCCCAGCCCGGTACGGGCTTCCAGTCGATGGGCGTGATCGTTCCGAGATTGCCGCGACTGCTCGTCGCGATCGCGCCCGCGTCCTGCTGCGTCGCGTAGATCCAATAGGGAAATGCGTTGTCGGTGGCGATGTGGTAGACCTGCTCCGTCGACTGGTTGTACCACGAGCTCCAGGTGTCGCCGCCATCGAACGAGACGATCGCCCCCTGGTCATAGCCCATGAGCATGCGCTTGCCGTCGGTGGGATCGATCCACATCACCTGCGGGTCGTCGCCGCCGGGAGGGCCGCCTTTGAACGCGGTGAAGGTGTTGCCTCCATCGATCGACTTATACGCCGTCACATGGAACGTGTAGACGACGTCCGGATTCTTCGGGTCGACGAACACGCCGCTGTTGTAGCCGCCCTGGGCGTTGGCGATCCGTTTGTCGTCTCCGGCCATATGGCGCCACGTCGTGCCGCCATCGTCGGACCGATACAGCCCGAAATCACCAATCAGATAGATGCGCTGCGCATTGGTGCCGTTCGCGACCGCGATGGAGAGGCGGCCGGTGAGCCGCGGTAGGCCGGTGCTCGCACCGACGATCTCGCGCCACGTGACCCCGCCGTCCGTGGACTTGTAGAGACGCGAGCGTGTCAGCGCCGTGTCCGCGTTGGGTAGGTTGTCGGCCCCTGCCGGGATGTAGCGGTACCTCGTTGCGGCAAGAATGACGTCAGGCGCGTCTGGCGCTCGGGCGAGCGTGCCGATGCCGGTTTTGTCGTCGACGTACAAAGTCTTTGCCCAAGTCGCTCCGCCGTCGGTGGAGCGGAATACGCCACGCGCGTCGCTCCCGCTCTGAAAGAAGCCCCCCAGTGCGGCGACCAGGACGAGGTTCGGGTCGCGCGGGTGAACCAGGATCGTAGTGATCTGTTGTGTGCCCTCCAGGCCGATGCGACGCCAGGTGCGTCCGGCATCGAAGGACTTGTACATCCCGTCGCCCAGCCCCTCCAAGAAAGAATTGAGGTCACCCGTCCCGACGTAAACCACGTTTGGGTCCGAGGACGCCACCTCGACTGCGCCGATGGAAGAGACGCTCTTAATGGAATCAAAGATCGGATACCATGTTTCCCCTGCGCTGGTCGTCTTCCAGACACCGCCATTCGGCGTGCCGGCGTAGAACACACCCGGCTGTCCGATGGCGCCCGACACTGCGGAGACCCGTCCCGCGCGGAAGGGGCCGACGTTGCGCCACACCAGCGCGGAAAGAGGACGATCGACAGAAGCGGATCGCGCTGTGGACTGCGCGACGAGCGGAGTCGCCGCGAGCGGGACAGCGCAGAGCATCAGGAAGGATGGTGCGCGCATTGGTGAATCCATTAAGGGAGACGATGTCAATGTATCCCGATCAGACTACGGCGTCGAACACTTCACCGGATTACTATCGGTGACTCCGGGAATGCGGACGCGATACGCGCGGCCGCTCGCCCCCGACCATCGCAGCTCCCACCATCCCAGCCCGCCACGCCGCGACCTGAGCCGCAGCTCCAGCGCCGGATCGTCGTCCCAGCTCACCACCGTGCGAGTCGCGTCGTCGACGACGACCTCGACGCGCGGTTGCGCCGCAACCTCACCGGTGGCGACCGGCCACTCCGCCGCCCCGCCGAGCTGCAGCCATGCATACAGCGTGTCCCCCGTGCACCACACCCGCTCGACCCGCGGCGCTGGCACTCGGCTGGATGACTTGTGTGGGAGGACGCGGCGTTGATGACCGACGACGAGATCGAGCGGTGGCGCCGCGGTCGCGGGCAGACTGTCTCCGGCGGATAGCGACGCCGCGAGTCTGGCAAGCGCGCGGCCGAACATCGCCGCCTCGCCCGGGCCGTAGATCGTCGACCCCCCTTCGTAGTACTGCGCCGTGTATTCCTCGGCCGTTGTGATGTATTCCAGATAGCCGTTGGCGTGACCGAGGATGAGCGCCTCGGTGACCGGAAGCCCGGCCTTCCGTGCGCTGGCCAACATCTGCTCGCGCATTCGCCTGCCCGCCGTCGTCGTCACCTCTCCCGGCACCGCGCCGATCACGCGATTCCCCAGGCGCAGTACCGTGACTTGTGCGTACGAGGGCAGGTTGCCGCTGATGAACAAGTGGTTGGGCAGGCCGGCGAACGCTGCGTCAAACAGTTGGCGCTTCTGCGCCTGGCATCCCGGTACATCCGGGTTGGGCGAGCCCTGTTTGAGGCCGACATCGAACAGGCCGAACAGCAGCCACCCCTGAATCCGCGTGTGTGCGTCGTCCGCGCCCACCAACGTGCTGAGGCCGAGCGCCGGCTCGGCGCAGATGCCGAGCGCGCGCGCGCTGTCGCGCAGTGACAGCGTCGCAAATGCACGCCCCAGCTCCAACCGGTCGCTCAGTGCAGTGCCGAGCGAATCGAATAACGCCACCGCGCCGTCCCCGACACTCTTGCCAATCACCGTGATCGCCGCTCGCGCCGCGTGCCGGCAGGAGGCGAGGTGCGTGGCGGTG